>DAOTTO010000147.1:0-7419 GCA_034437895.1 Anaerolineae bacterium
GGCGCATTGATTGTCGAACCTGCGGATAAGAGCCGTGAGCCAGAAGTGACCGCCGATTACACCATTGTGATGAATGATTCTGGGTTGGGCTTTACGCTCAACGGCAAGGGCTTTCCTTATACGCAGCCGATCATCGCCACCTTGGGCGACAAAATCCGCATTCGTTACATGAACGAAGGTCTCATGATTCACCCGATGCACTTGCACGGCATTCCGCAGTTAGTCTTTGCAAAAGATGGATTTAATCTGCCGTCTCCATATATGTGCGATACGCTTAATATCGCCCCCGGCGAGCGCTATGATGTACTGGTGGATTGTGATGAAGTAGGCTTGTGGGCGTTCCACTGCCATATTCTGACCCACGCTGAAAGCAGCATGGGCATGTTCGGTATGGTCACAGTGTTGATTGTCAACGAAGCGTAGTCGATAAAACGGGAGTATCTATTTTTGTGAGTTTAGCGACGCACCTATGTGCATCCGGCAGGAGCGACACACGGGTCGCTCCCTACAATACCCATTTTTAGACACTCCCCTAAAGTGAAGTTTGGTCTGTATTACCTAATTAACCTCAGTTTTGGATAGCGCACTTCGATTAACTTTTATGATGTCCTCATCCCCCCGACCCCTTCTCCATTGCATGGCGAAGGGGAGAAAAATGGTTCACAATGGTTCTTTAAGTCCCCTCTCTACGAAATGGGGAGGGGATTTAGGGGTGGGAATAGAATGAAAACACTGTCCGAAACTCAGCTTAAGTATGTTTTTCCACAAAACCCTGACGGCGGTAAATTTCGTCGGGACGTTTATAAATATGCAAAATATCTTCGCGGGACATAAATACTGGACTGCCGACGGTACACGCACCAGCGAAAATATGCGCGGCTTTAACGCACATCGCCGTTACGTTTAGCACTTCACTTGGCGTTTGACCCAACGCGATCAAGCCATGATTCGCTAGTAAAATGGCTTTCGGCGCTTCTTCATAAGTTTCCATATAAGCGCGGGTGTGCGCTTGAATCGCTAGTGCTAAGGGCAAGCCAGGATCGCTGTAGGGTACAAAGACCGATTCTGGGCCGCACAACACCACTTCATCCGGGAACAAGCGATGATGGGCAAACTGCTCGGCGCGGTCACTGCACAGAATCTGGTTGACGGCGGTGGGATGGGTATGTCCGATATACTGGACATTACATTCCTTGAGCAGCATGGCGTGAAACGTCACCTCAACGGACGGCAGTTTCGCGCTGGAATCCACCCGCGCCGCTTCCATAATGGCTTTCTGCGCGGCGAGATCACCCGGCGGCCTTTCCAGCATCTCTAAAATCGGGGCAAAGCGCACTTGCGTAAAGCCTTCCGGCACGATGCCGTTCATCTGCTGCCCACTGGCCTTAATAATAAAGGTCTCATCGTCAATGCGATAAGACGTGTTGCCCTCGCCGATGATGACATAATCATTTTGCGGCAGGCCGAGCGTGCGCGTCATTTGCAGGAAAGTATCGAAGGGTATAGTCATTTTGAGCCGCCGCGTTCTTAAAAAGATGATTTTGTGGTAGGGGCGATGCGCGCATCGCCCCTACGCTAATAGAGATTACTTTTTAGAAGTCGAAATCGAAGATGTTGGTTTCGTCATAGACGAAGGCTTCACCTAACAGAATTTCGCTGCCATTGATGACCGACAGATCGCCCAAGCGACCCGCGCTCACGGTAGTGCTTTCGGGGGTCAGTTCGCCATCGACGACAGCGCGCATGACGTAGACCGCCGCATAACCGAGATCAACCGGATTCCACAGAACCACCGATTCGACGCAGCCATTTTCAACAAACGGCTTCATCTGGTTCGGGGTGGAGAGACCAACAATAGCAACCGCAGAATCGGCATCAGCCGCGCCAACGCCTTCGGCTGCATCATCAGGTGAGCAGAGGGAAGCCTGCTGCACGGCATCGGCTGCGCCGGGGAAGGCCACGCTGGACATACCAAACACGCCGTCGAGATCAGCGCCATAGCTGTTGATGAGGGCTTGTGTTTGTTGGAAGGCCAACTGCTGATCTTCTTGCGATTCAACTGTTTCCAGCCATGTCATAGCGGGATAGCACTGTGCCATGTATGCTTGCATTTCGGCAATCCAACGGCCTTGATTCGGGGCAGTGAAGGAGCTGGTGACGATGGCAAAGCGACCTTCGGGGCCGATTTCGGCGACCATCGCATCGGCTTTGGCTTTGGCAATCGCGTTGAACGGTGCTTGGTTCACGAACCATTCACGCGCATCCGATTCGCTGTTGGCATCATAACCGACAACGTGGATACCCTGAGACAGCGCATCGCGCAGCACGGGGGAGATACCGACGGGATCGTTGGCGGCGAACAAAATGCCATCTACGCCCTGGGTGATATAACGATCAATGAACTCGACCTGTTGCGCGATATCGCCTTCGGTGGGGCCGTCGGTGGTGATATTGACGTTGCCCAGTTCAGCGGCGGCTTCTTGCATACCTGCGGTGGTCGCATTGAAGTAACCGATACCGATCAATTTCGGCACGTCAACCAAAGTGATTTCTTGTCCGGCGAGGTCAGGTGCATCAGTTGGTGCGCCACCATCATAACCCATCATCGCCATTTCGGTAGAATCTGCCATTTCGGTGGCTTCTGGCATCACGGCTTCTACACCTTCAGGGCAAGCCAGCGGGGAAACGGGCAGTTCATCCGCGCCGACCCAAAGTTCCATATCCTGTGCAACAGCGGTGGTGGCGAACATGCCGACCATCAAACAACAAAGCGCCATCAAAATTAGTGTTCTTTTAGACATTTTCAAACTCCTCATATCGAAATAGTGTTTAGCTGTGAACAATTAGCTCAATCCATTGTACGCTTGTCTGCACATCACCCCCCTTCGGCAGCTACAAACTGATCGCTTATGTCGTCCTGAATCGGCTTAACACAAAGGTGTTGATCAAAATCGCTACAATCAAAATGATACCAATCGCCACAATCGACGCATCGCCGGGGACACCCGCCAGTAAAAGGCCATTTTTCAGCGCTTGAATCAGGATAAAACCCAACACCGTGCCGAAGATGCTGCCCGCACCGCCGAAGATGCTCGTCCCGCCCAGCACAACCGCCGCGATCACATCCAATTCTATACCCGATCCCATATCGGAGCGCGTCGTGCTGATTCGCGCTACAAACACCAGCGCCGCCAACGCTGCGGTAAAACCGCTAAAGGTGTAGATCATCAGCTTAACGCGATCCACCGGAATCCCGGCGAAACGAGCGGCTGTCTCGTTATTGCCAATGGCATACAGCGCTCGTCCGAAGGTCGTCCGCGCCAGAATAATGCCTGTGATGATGATGCCCACTAGCAAAATCCAGACTTGATAAGGCATCCCCAATACTTCGCCACGTCCAATTTCAAAAAACCAGTCCGGGAAGCCTCGCGCCGAGCGTGCTTCGCTGATGCCAACCGCAATCCCACGAAACAAGGCGAGGGTCGCCAGCGTCATAATCAGCGGCGGAACACCCAGCCGCACAATGAACAGTCCGTTAAAAAACCCGCACAGACCGCCCACAAATAACGAAAGGACGATAGCAAGCTCCAAAGGCAGCCCGGCATCCTGCCACAGGAAACCCAAGACAATCGCGCATAGGCCGAAGATCGACCCGACGGACAGATCAATCCCGCCTGTGATGATAATAAACGTCATCGGCAGCGCCATAATCGCAATCTCAAATAACTGGCGTACTTCTCGCGTCATATTGCGTAACGTCAAAAAACGGTCATTTTGGCTGCCCAAGTAAGCGAAGGCCAAAACCGTAATCACCAGCAGCACAAATTCCTGACTCAGCAGCATCCGCCGCAGCGCTCCGCTGGATTGCGCCTCTGATTTTGGTTTTTCGAGTGTTGTTTCCATAAAATCTTTTCTGGTTAATTTTGTGTGCGAGCCTAAAAGTAAATCACTATTTCTACGACCTCATCGCATCCCCGCGAAGGCTTGTCGCCGCCGTCGATACAGGTCGATCAGCACTGTAATCAGGATGAGCAACCCTTGTACTGCTTGCTTCCAGTAAGGCGAGATGCTCAAAAAGACCATCGCGGACGGGATGACATGAATCAGCACCGCACCCAAGGCCGCGCCGATCACCGTCCCTGTTCCGCCGAGAATACTCACGCCGCCCACAACCGCCGCCGTAATGATGAGCAGTTCCAGCCCTGACGGAACAGTCGATTGAATGGCGTTGAACTGGGTGGCGAACATGATGCTGGCAAAGCCCACCATCAGGCCGTTAATGATAAAGACCTGCATCAAGACGCTGCGCTCGGAAATGCCAGAAAGCCGCGCCGCCTCTTTATTGCCACCGACGGCATAAATCGCCCGTCCGGTGGCGGAATAACGCAGCCAGAGCGCACCAAGAATAGTCAAAATAATCATCATATAAACAGGCACAGGTAGGCCGAGAATTTTCTGCTGGGCGATCTGAAAATCTGGCGGGAGGTTATAAATCCACTCGCCGCCCGTCCAGAGGATTAAGCCGCCTTTGAGGATGCTCAACATCCCTAATGAGACGACAATCGCCGGAATTCGCAAATACGCCACCAAAAAGCCATTGATCGCACCCGCCAGCATCCCGCCGATGAGGGGCGCAATAAAGGCCAGCCAAAGTGGATACCCCTGTGCCTCGGCATTGACCGCGATTGTGCCGGAGATGGTCGCCAATAAGCCGATGAGCGATCCGACAGAAATATCAATATTGCCGGAGATAATCACCATCGACATACCGATAGCGGCGACAGCGATATAGGAACTGTTGGACAAAATATCAAACACATTTTGCTGCGCGAGAAAACGGTTGTTCACCAGCCCGACAATCAGGCTGATTCCCACGACTGTCAGCGCCAGGACGACTTCCTGCGTGATGAACCCGCCTTCGCGTGATCGGGTAGATTTAGATACCCCGGATAAAGAGCGGCTGCGGACGGTCATGACACACGACTTTCTACTGTTTGAGGGATTTCAACATTTTCGGCCTTCATCATCGCGCCCGCGATGGCTTCCTGCGTCGCCTCGGCGCGGGTAAATTCCGCCACGATCTGTCCTTCACGCATGACAAGTACACGATCACTCATACCGAGAATTTCCGGCAGTTCGCTGGAGATCATCAATACGGCGATGCCTTCTTCAACCGCCAATTTGCTCATCAAACGGTGGATTTCCGCTTTCGCGCCCACGTCGATACCGCGTGTCGGTTCGTCCATGATGAGCAACGACGGTTTGCTCGCCAGCCATTTGCTGACGACGACTTTTTGCTGATTGCCGCCGGAGAGCTTATTCACGATTTGTTCGCTGCTGTAAGCGCGGATATTCAACTGCTTAATCGCGTCACGAGCGAGAAGACGCTCTTTCGTCCGCTGGATAAATGTCATGTTGGAAAGGCGCTTCAGCACCGCCATCGACGCATTCTCGCGGATTGCCATCTGCCGCACCAAGCCCTGCGTCCCGCGATCTTCCGGCACGTAAGCGATGCCCAACCCGATGGCCTGCGCTGGGGTCTTAATTTTCACTTCGCGGCCTTTAAAGGTAATTTTGCCTGAGTGCGCGGGTGTAATGCCGAAGATCACCTGCGCCAATTCACTGCGCCCCGACCCGACGAGTCCCGCCAGCCCAACGATTTCTCCGGCGCGGACGTGAAATGAGATATTTCGCGTCATCGGTGGGCGCACTAAATCGGTGACTTGCAGTACAATTTCGCCGGGATTAGCAGGCAGCTTGGGGAACAGATCATCAATCGTGCGTCCGACCATCATGCTAATGAGGTCGCGTTCTGTTGTCGCGCTGACCTGGCGTGTATCCACATACTGCCCATCGCGCAAGACCGTCACCCGATCTGCCAATTCAAATACTTCATTTAAGCGATGGCTGATATAGACCACGCCTACGCCGCGCTCACGCAGCAGCCGGACAATTTCAAATAAGCGCTCGACATCGGCTTCGGTGAGCGCCGCTGTTGGCTCATCCATAATCAGGATACGGGCATTGTGTGAGAGCGCTTTGGCGATTTCTACCCGCTGCCGCTTGCCCACGCTCAACGCGCCGACTTTGCTCCGTACATCGAGGTCATGAATATTGAGCGATGCAAGAATTTCCTGCGCCTGAGCATTGGTCGCTCGCCAGTCAATCGGCTTAAACGGCCCCACATTGCGGCGCGGCGCATGACCGATGAAGATATTTTCTGCAACAGTCAGTTCGGGATAGAGGCTGAGTTCCTGATAAATCGTGGCGATGCCTTTTTGCTGTGCTTCACGCGGATTATTAAAACTGACGGGTTTGCCATCAATCCGCATGATGCCCTCATCCGGCTTATGCACACCGGAGATGATCTTAATCATGGTGGATTTGCCAGCGCCGTTTTCGCCCAGCAGCGCGTGGACTTCCCCTGGCAGCACATCAAACCGCGCCTCTTTAAGCGCCTGCACGCCGGGAAAGCGTTTACTGATATTTTCGAGTTCAAGTAAAGGTTGTGTCATCAGTTTATCTTTTAATTTTTAAGCCTAAAAGAAGGATATGTTTTTAGTGATTAGTTTTTAGTAGAAGTACAATTTATCACTTTTGTGTCGAACTAATGACTACGCACTAAAGACTAACAACTTCTCTATGGTTCAATAAAGTCTATGTTGTTGTCATGATATTTTTAAACCGCGCATACTGATCTTCCCATGCGGCGACATTTTTGGGTTCGTAAGTGACCGTCCCCACCGTCTCCGCCAGCATCGCCCGTGCTTGCTTTAAATCACCTAGTTCGCCGAGCGTAATCAACTGCACAACCGCGTTACCAATGGCTGTACCTTCCGAAGGCCCCGCTACCACCGGACGACCAATCGCATCCGCCGTCATCTGGCAAAGCAGATCATTCTGACTGCCGCCGCCGATGATGTGCAGCTTATCGACGGTCTTGCCCGATACGGTTATCAACTTATCCAGCACCGTGCGATATTTCAGCGCGAGACTTTCATACACCGTCCGCGTAATCTGCCCGACTGTTTGCGGCACAGGCTGATTGGTGCGGCGGCAAAAATCCTGAATCGCGGCAGGCATATCATCAGGCGCGAAAAACGCAGGATCATCAGGATCGATTAAGGCGAGATACGGCTCGGCTTCCAGCGCAAGCTGCTTGAGGTGGGCATATTCATACATCGTCCCCCGCGCATTCCATACCGCGCGGCACTGTGCCACCAGCCACATGCCAGTAATGTTCTTAAGCAGACGGAACGTCCCATAAACGCCGCCTTCGTTGGTCAGATTGGCTTCATAGGCTGCGTCGTTGATGATCGGCGCGTTTACCTCCAGACCGAGCAAACTCCACGTCCCGCTGCTGAGATAGGCATAATTTTCGGTGGTGGTGGGAACGGCAACGACAGCGCTGCCCGTATC
>DAOTTO010000148.1:0-5134 GCA_034437895.1 Anaerolineae bacterium
CCCCGGCCCCCTCTCCAATACTTGGAGAGGGGGAGAAAAACGCATCTTGAAGTCCCCTCTCCATGCAATGGGGAGGGGATTTAGGGGTGGGGTAAATGCGTGAGCGAAAGTCCTAAAACGATAAGTATGCATCTGATTCATTGTCCAAGTTTGATCTTCTGGGGTCAAGTGAACCATTTCAAATTGTGCCAACAATTGCAAACAGGTTTCTTGACCGCGCTTGCCAGGAGCGCCAACCATTAATTCTAACCATTGAATAGGCGTGATAGATAAGCGCTTTGTTTGGCTCTTAAACCAAATGATAGCATCTGGGTGTTTACGGAACATGTGTGTTAAGACAGTTGCGTCAACAAATCCCACTGTCATGATTCTCCCCAACGCGATGCCCATTCCTTACTCTGAATTTCTTTTATCCAAGTTACGCTATCAGAGATATCCATCACTTCCCAATCACTCATGTCAAGCGAGTTTAGAAGGGCAACAAATTGCCTCCCCCATGATTCGTCATTGTGAGCCTGTATTTCTTCTATCTCGAATACGAGTTTGGGTGATTTTACATCTTCGAGTTGTATATTTTCTGGGAGATCAAATTGCATCTCGCCGTTTTTTGTAATGACCACAGGCACTTCATATTTAATCATCGCAAACATCCTCGCCGCTGCTTAGTGCTTCTATTGTAGCCTAAACACATCACTCAGCACTCATCGCTCGTCACTTCTTTACCCTAACGCTTCCGGCAGCTTGTTACGCGTAAACAGCACATTCAAGCGCGTGCTGATGGTGATTTCGCCGCCCATGACCTTCATATAGAGGTTGCCGTCTGCGTCGTGAATATACATCGTCGTCACCAGACCTGTTTCTGACGCTTGATGAATCTCTAGCGACACATAAAAGCGCTCACCCCACGCCACATCGACATAATACTCACCGCCGCCCGCCCGCAGCGGCAAACTGCCAGCGCCATAAAAATATTTGGCGTAAATGCCCATGCTTTGGAAGCCGATGTCGGTCATGAAATAATTAAACGACAGCACCGGAAACTGGCCTTGATAAGACGGAGGCACAATCGGCAAGCGACATTCCATCGTCACTTTGTCATGACTGATGTTGAGGACGCGCTCTACGCCTTTAAATGCAAAGCCATGAAACAAGGTGTAATCATCGTAAAAGTTCGCGCCGGGGATATTTTCCCGCACGGTTAAATCCATATTGTTGTAAACTGGTCGCGCTAGATGTTGCGTCGTCAGGATAATGCGGGTGCTGTAATGAAAGCGCGGCTTGCCATCATGCGTTTTGCTGCTGACCTTCGCATCCACCATGACTTGTTCAGCATCTTTGCTGATTTCCTTGAGTTCCAAGACATATTCATCAGCGAGTGTCTCGTCAAAGACGATGCCTTTTAAGACTTTATAGTCATCAAAGGAAAAGGCGCGATAGCCCGGATACAAGCTCTGCGCCGAACTGCACATCCACGACATGGCGCTGACCATCGGCATGACGGCGTGACCATCCACGACATGATCCTGCAAAAACGGATTGGCCTTCAGTTCAAGTTTGCGATGCAGGCGATAGGTTTTGAGCGCACCTTTGGCCTCGATTTTTGCAGACACTAAGCCGCCGCCGACCACAACTTGCGTTTCGTCGCCGCGTGTGGATTCCAGTTCTTCGATCAAAATATGTGCGCCGACCTCAACCGGAATCACGCTGATGTGATTCTGCTCGAAATAGGCTTTGAGCTGCGGTGTGACCATGCCTGCATCCCACGGCCCCCAATTGATCGAAATCACGCGGCAGTGCGGATTCTGCTGGCGATAAAAATAGGCCGCTTTGTTCAGGATTTCGTTGGCGATGGCGTAATCGGCCTGCCCGACATTGCCATAAAAGCCCGCGACGGACGAGAACAAAACGAGATAATGCAACTGTGCCGGATCAACCGCCGCCAACAGATTTTCCAGCCCCTGCACTTTGGCAGCATAGACGGCTTCAAAATCCTTTTGCGTCTTGTTCTCGATCAGCTTATCCGCCAGCACACCCGCGCCATGAATGATGCCCGTGATCGCGCCCATCCGCGCAGAAGAAGCCGCAATCGCCGCTTTGACCGCCGCGCCATCGGTAATATCGGTGCTGACGTATTCTGCTGCGCCGCCCACACGCTGAATCTCGGCAAGCGTTTCGTTGATCTCACGCTGTGCGATGACGCTGTTGGTCATCTGCTGAACAGCGGCGGGGGTCGGTTTTTCCCCTCGCACTTTGAGGTCGCCCATCGCGGCGGATTTGAGCGCTGCTTCATCTTTTGCGCCCATTGCCCACGCGGGTTCATCTTTGAGGACAGAACGTCCGAGCAAGATAAATTTGCAGCCGTAATGCGCCGCCATGCGCTCGACACAACGGGCGGTGATTCCGCGTGCGCCGCCGCTGACGACAAAGACCGATGAGGATGTGATGGGCATAAGCAATGACTTCTCCAAAATTGTGACAAAATTAGGACTTACGCAGTTGAAGCATATTAACAGAGACTTGAGTCATGCGTTTTTAGTGATTAGTTTTTAGAAAAAAGCTATATGAAGAATATAGAAAGGGATTTGAATGTTTTGAACCACCAAGTCACCAAGAACACCAAGATTTTGAGCTTGAATGTTTGTGTCCTCCGTGGTTCAATCTTTTTCCAATTTCTTTCGAGACTCTACATTTTGAGCATGAACTCATGCCTAATAACTATGAACTGCGTAACTTCTAAAAATAAAACGCAAAGACGCAAAGGGGCAAGGAATCGCAAAGAAAAAGCTCTTTGCGTGTCTTCGCGTTCTTCGCGCCTTTGCGGTTTAAAGCACTAACCCACGATAACGGATGTTTCCGCGATCAGTGTTGTGCGGCCTTGTGCGCCACAAGCGACTTCCGCCAGCAAGCGATTCGGGTCGCGTAACTCGGCGACGATTTGTGTCGCTGCTTGTGCATCGGAGGTTGTCGCTGCAATATCGACTCCCCGACAAAACACATCCGGCCATTCTAAGTTGAGTGTTTTCGCCAGCCCAAACAATCCACCCGCAATCGCGCCATAATGTGCGCCTTGAGTCGCGCCAACTGTCGTGCCGAATGCACCGTCTAAGCGAGCAATCGTCACAAAACAGGCAAAGCCATCCAGCGCAGATTCGGTAATCGGCTTTTTGAGATGTTTCGCCAGCAGGAAGACGTGTTTCAAAATCGCCTTCTCGCGCTCGATAAACAAGCCATTTGTGACCTTCGCAGGCGGATTCAAATGCACTACTGCGGCGATCCGTCCGTGCTGCGCGGCGATATTTTCCAACGCGGCTTGGAGGTGCGTCTCGGTATTATCAATCAGTGCAATCCGCGACACGCCGTTGGGGGCGTTAGTGACGGGTACCATCTCCTGCGGGAAAGCCAGCACGACCACGCGCCAGCCCATCGCCGTTAATTGAGTGGCGACTTCGCCCGTTAAGGCGGTGCCGTCGTCTGTCAGAACGCATACACTGCCTTCGGGTAGATGAATTTCCAGCGCATCCGGCCTTGGCAGATAATGAAGCCGCGCCGGAGCAACGAGAATGTTATGCTGCAATGTCGGCAGTTGTTTGTGACCATTCGCGGCGCTGGTCACGGCGCTTTCAACGAAAGGGACAGGTGTTCCGCCGTTAGCCGCCCCTCCGTTAGAGGTGACAGTCACACCGCCGGAATGATCGCGCATGTAACTGACGATTTGTTCCAGCGTCCGCAGTTCAGCCAATTCTTCCGGCTTGAGTTGAGGCAGCGCCGGGAAGCGATCACGCATCGCGCCGAGAATCTCCACGCGCTTGATGCTGTCCACGCCGAGATCGGCCTCAATATCCATGCCGAGTTCGAGCATTTCCACCGGATAGCCCGTCTTATCCGCCACAATATCGAGCATCGCAGCCGAAAGTGTCGCCGTGTCGAGGCCGGATGGCGCGGCGGCAGGTGTTACAGCCGTCACGGGTTGCATAACAACGGGTGCAGGTGATTCCGTTTGGGTGGGCGCAATATATTGCGCCCCTACATTTGTCATGCGGAGGGGGCTAGGGGGTGGGGTTACACCGCCGGAATGATCGCGCATGTAACCGACGATTTGTTCCAGTGTCCGCAGTTCAGCGAGTTCTTCCGGCTTGAGTTGAGGCAGTGCCGGGAAGCGATCCCGCATCGCGCCGAGAATCTCCACGCGCTTGATGCTGTCTACGCCGAGATCGGCCTCAATATCCATGCCGAGTTCGAGCATTTCCACCGGATAGCCCGTCTTATCCGCCACAATATCGAGCATCGCAGCGGAAAGGGTCGCGGTGTCTAAGCCGGATGGCGCGGCGGCAGGTGTTACAGCCGTCACGGGTTGCATAACAACGGGTGCAGGTGTTGAAATAACGGCGGACGCGTTTTGTCCCCCCTCACTGTGGACGGGGAGGGGGCTAGGGGGTGGGGTTACGCCGCCGGAATGATCGCGCATGTAATCGACAATTTGCTCAAGCGTCCGCAGTTCGGCCAATTCTTCCGGCTTGAGTTGGGGCAGCGCCGGAAAGCGATCACGCATCGCGCCGAGGATTTCTACGCGCTTGATGCTGTCTACGCCGAGATCGGCTTCAATATCCATGCCGAGTTCGAGCATTTCCACCGGATAGCCCGTCTTATCCGCCACAATATCGAGCATGGCGGCGGAAAGGGTGGCTGTGTCTAAGCCGGGAATGGCGGGTGCGGCAGGTGCAGGCGTTGGCGCGGGTGTAGGAACAACCGCAGGTGCAATCGCCACAGGTCGCGTGACAACGGGCGTAGGGGATTCCGTTTGGGCGGGCGCAATATATTGCGCCCCTACATTTGTCACAGGGAGGGGGGTAGGAGGTGGGGTTACAGACGTTTTTCCCTGCATTAGCCCAATCAACGACTGCATATAGGTGCTTTGCTGGCGCAGATAATCCTCATGCACCCGCAGCGTTTCCGCTTGATGAGCATGGAACGCGGCGAGGCTTGCGGCGTTATCCGCTGGCAGCGTCGCAAGCTGCGTAAAGGTCTTGATGTATTCAGCCTGATTCGCCAAATACTGCGCGTGAGCATGGAGCGTATCGGTCTGATTTTGTGTGAACTGCGCCATCACCTGCGGCAGAAGGGCTTCACCGTCACG
>DAOTTO010000149.1:0-3722 GCA_034437895.1 Anaerolineae bacterium
GTTGTTGCCGTCATAGAGGCCGATAATCAGCGTGTAGTCGCCAGCAGCCAAATCGGGCGGGATAACGAGGGCGTGATTATCCGTTACGGCTGAATCCACCGCCCAATAAAGTGTCGGCAGCAAACCACCACTCGGCTCAGAATCGCGCTGCGCGACTAGAACGCCGTTTGAGTCGAGTAGTTGCATGAACACCTTATAGCGCGTCGTCAGAGGAGCATTCGTCATCCACATCAATTGAAGTCGCAGCACATCGCCTGCATTGACCGTATTTGTGGTTAGGGCATAAGTTTCCAGCATGATTGTTTCGCCAAATCGTGCGCCGGAGTCTTGCACGGACTCGAATTCAATCGCGCCGCCATAACGCACCAGCCGCACGCTGCCATACCACACGTTATCGGCTTCGTAGGCTTCTCGATCCAGCGTGTTTTCGATAATATGATTCGGGTCGCGCTCGTCCATGCCCCAAAACACTGCATAAATGCGATTATGTTCACTGATAATTTGGCGCACTTCGGCTAACGTCGCTTCATCATCCCCACCCAATCCACGCGGCAGGGCATAAATTGGCATCTCCCCGTCATAGTAGTAATCGAAAACTTCCTGTTGATTCGGCGCGTTCAAGATAATCGCATCGCCGGGACGGGCTTCTGCCATAATTCGGGCGACGATGGCACGATAATCGTCACGCTGGAATTGGGCTTCACTGTAAAGGGGATTTAAACCGTTCCAGAGCGTTACGAGCAGTGCGAATATCCCTAATACTGCCGCCATACGTGGAACAACACGGGCGAAGGCTGAGTCGCGCCGAATCGGGAGATGCCACAGCATCCACGCGCCACGTCCAATCCATAACGCAAAGGCGATTTGCGCTGGAAGTAAGAATTTAAGATTTGCCTCGCGGAACAGGCCAAATACAAGAAAAATGCCTACCGCTGTAAACGCCCAGCTGACCGGAAACAACATCCGTATCGCCGATTGTATAGTGTAGGGGCGACTCGCCGAGTCGCCCCTATTTACATCTTTAGGGGAAAACACAAGAAGCCCAAATAACAGGAAAAATGCCACGCTAATCGTCGTCCCTTGTGCGGCGGTGATGCCAAAAGCGAACCGGCTCAGAATCACCGAAACAGCTTGTGCAGCGGGAATCGCATCACCTGTATTGGGCCAATTTGTAATTTGACGATAGGCGGTAGGTATCCAGAGTGCGTAAAGTAGAAGCGTGAACACATTGGCGGCGACGTAATAGCCTAAAATGCGGATTATTTGGGCGACTCGCCGAGTTGACCTTAGCGTAAACGCACACCATAGGACAAATATCATGCCCTGTGCCAGCATCACAAAGGCATAAGCATACTGCGTCCATAATCCTGCCGCATTAAGCACTGCCAATATCAAAGCCCATTTAAACCACAAAGGCACAAAGGACACAAATCTAGATAAATCGTTTTTTGTGTCTCTGCGGTTCAAAAACAAAAAATTGGCGAATGCCCACATCGCCGCCGCCGCCCACATCGCCAACAGCGCATACATACGGGCTTCTTGGGCGTAGTAAATGCTGAACGTATTCAGCGCGACAAAAGCCGCCGCCACCAGTCCCACAATCGGGCTAAATAGGCGTTTGCCGAGCGCAAAGGTGAAAGCGACACTCATTAAGCTGGCGAAGGCGGAAAGTGATCTGAGTCCGAATTCACTTTCGCCAACAAGCAAGCGCCAAACTCCTAACAGCCAATAGTAACCGGGGGGATGAATGTCGCGTCCGGCGTTGGCGGCGATATCGAAAAAGCTGCGCGTGGATTGCACATAAGAATTGCCCTCATCATGCCAGAGGGATTGAGCGCCGAGATGATGAAAACGGAGGGCGAAGGCAATAAGGAGGATGAAAAGAATCGCCACAAAAATACCGAGATGCAGCGATGCAGGCAAAACCCCCCTCCCCAAACTCATAGAGGGGGAGAAATCCCGCGCTCTTGGGTCGATACTTTCTTTCATTGGCGGAGTACTGGGGGAAAGCTCGCTCATTTTGCGCGGCGCTCCGCAATGCCCATGAGGATTGCCAAGATGAGCATCCCAATGCCAACACTGATGAGCGTGATTATTGGGAAAAGATTCTGAAAGGAGCGATCCAAGACCGTGATTGTTTCCAGCGTAAACGGGGTATTCGTTACGAGGCGCACCATAATGGTTTGTGGGCGGGTGGAGTGATGCAGCGTCACTTCATACCAACCATTGCGTTCAGTTGGGCTGTCGGGTGTCAAGCGCAAATCGCCGTCATCGACAAATGCCGCCAGCAAAGCGCCTTGCCAGCGAATCCGCACATCCGTGCCGTGAGCGAAAAAGGTGTATTCCGTTACAGAACTTAGGCCGTTACGCTGCGCTTCCAAGCTGGCATTTAAATCCACCTCACGCTGACGTACCGCCCAATGTTGTTCAGCATAATGTAATCCTGCGTAAAGCGTCGGGGTTTGCGTCGTAATCCACTCGCGCATCGAGTCGTAAACAGGCAGTGGCGTATAGGTGGGGTGATCTTCGCTGTAATCCGGCTCCACCATGCGGAAATAATATTCAGGCCGGGTGCGCCACGTATCATCAGGGCGCGTCATAAACCAGTAATTAATTACGCCCACCCAAGGCCAATCTTCTTGAGCGCGTTGATAAAGCAGCGGGGCATAATCCGCCGCTTGCTGTGGTGTGACCTGCCCATACGCATCACGCGGTTCGGCAACATCCGGGACTTCGCTGGCAGGCGGGACGGAATTCCACGCCATTTCGCTGAACCAGATCGCTTTATTTTCGTCCCCATTGGCGATCATCATATCGCGGATGTATTGGTTGCGTCCGATGTTGACCGTCGTGGGGCGCATCCGGTGATCGGTGGGGCCGCTAAAAAGGCCGTAACCCTGTACTGACAAAATATCGAAGCAAGCGCCCGCGCCGGCATCATACATCCGCTGCAAAAAGATGAAGTCGTTTAAATCGCGTCCGGTGAGCGAAACGGTTGGCGCGAGTGCGCCAGAGATGACGACAATATCAGGATCAACCGCTTTGAGCGCGGCATAAGTGCGGCAGAGCAGTTCGGTATAGCGTTCTGGATCGACGCTTTGATTGCCCCATTCCGGGAAGATGTTTGGCTCGTTCCAAATTTGATAAAAATGGATGCGGCCTTGATACCGTTCCGCGACGGCAGAAGCGAAGTTGACGAAATCCTGCAAATCATCGGGCGGGGCGAAGGAGCCAACATCAGGATTGGCGTGCGTCCATGCGGGAGGATTATCGAGCCGCGCCTGAATTTCCAGGTCGTATTGTTCCGCCAGGGCGACGATGCGATCATATTTATCCCAACCGGAAATCGTGTCGTTCTGCCCATCGCCGTTATGATCGTTGCGGCTGTCGGTGAACTGTCCGCGCCCATCCACTTCGATTTCCGCCCATTCAAACTGCTGGCGTATCCATGCGAATCCCGCTTCGGAGACCATCTGCAACTGGCGCTCGACCTTCACGGATTCGACCTCTAATTGTAAGAAGGTGTTGATGCCATACGGATTGACATGGGCATAATTGACCGGGGTGAGGGGGTCGGTTCGCGGTTGGGGACGGGTGACGTTAGAAAAATATTCCACCATGCCGCGTACCTGCGCGATGGGTTCTTCCTCGCCTGTAACCGACCACGCGAACTGCCACACAAGGCCGCGATTGGCTAAATCGAAGGCCAATCCCGCCGTCAG
>DAOTTO010000150.1:0-15772 GCA_034437895.1 Anaerolineae bacterium
CATTTTTCGCCTCAAGTTTTGCCCTCGATGATTTTGCATCCCGCCTACTTATCCGGCTCCAAAGAAATAATATTTAATTTGACACCGCGCACTGCGGCCTTTTTCTGATTAATATGCACCATAGCAAGGCGATGGGTGGGGAGTTCGGTGCGGCAGTGGAGCAGCAAGCGTAAAGCGTATTTATCGAGGTCTTCCAAATCATTATGAACAGTCGCCCGAATTTTATCATCGTCGGCCTTTGCTGCCCATTCCTTCTCAGACACTTGTCGTCATTAATTGGGTACTTGACACCTCTTGCATGGTGACGTTCTGCTTCCTTTTGCTTTTGTCACCATTTTCTCCCCTTCATCCCTTTTCATGCAATCGCCCTACGGTATGACGTGGCCTTATACTTTAAATACAATCTTCGTTATCATGAAGTTTGTCCTTTTGCATTCTATGGATTGACCTTTTATGACCAACTCGCAGCGCACGGGTGTTTTCTTTATCTTGATCGCCGCCGCCGGATACGCCTTTCTGCCGATTCTCGCTAAATTCGCTTACGAATACGGCCTGACGGCGATGGATGTCGTCACATGGCGCTTTATCTTCGCCACACCGGGCATCTGGCTGCTTGTGTCGCGCCTGCCGAATCCTGATTCCACCCGTTTGCCGCGTCTGCCGTTGTTAGCGATGGGGATGCTGTTCGGCGTGATTGCGATGTTGGCATTCTTCGCGCTGGAACGTGTTCCTGCCAGTACCTTTGTTGTATTGGTTTATGCCTATCCCGCCGTCGTAGCAATTCTTTCGCTCTTCACAGGCGAGTTTTTATCGACGGGCGGTTGGATTGCGCTCGGTCTAACCTTAGTCGGCGTGTTGATGACGGTGCCGGATTTTACGACTGGGCTGGCGGAAAGCGACCCCGGAGGCATTTTGCTCTCGATTATGAACGCCATCACCTACGGTATTTATCTCGTCATTAGCAATCGTCTGCTGCGCGGACAGACCGCCCTTGCTCAGGCCAGCGCTTACAGCATTTCCGGCTCGCTGATTTTGCTACTCTTAGTCGCACTGTTTAACGGACTCGCTATCCCGCAAAATTGGATGGCGTGGGGCTGTGTCTTCGGGATTGCGATCTTTAGCACCGTCATTCCCATTTTTTCGGTCTATACCGCCATGCAAAAATTGGGCGCAACACGCGCCTCGATTTTGAGTATGTTAGAGCCTGTTCTCGTGCTTGTATTTTCATTTTTGTTTCTGGATGAAACGATGAAACCGATTCAATGGGCGGGCGGCGCGTTAATTCTGGTAAGCGCCATTACGTTACAACTTAATGGGCGTAAGCCACGCCCGTCAAATGAATCCCAAACCGATGATATTTTGCAGCCAGAAATTGCCGCCTTGTGAAGGCTTGCGAAGCCTTGCAATTGCGAATTAGAACGCAAGAAATAGATAGCCGCGCCGATTCGCAGCCAGTAAGCTAGATGAGTCCGCCGCAAGCAAAAGCGTATATTCATTTCATAAAATTCTTGGCGCTTTTGGTGGTTCAAACAAATTAAGGAGCAGTTCTCGTGAGTGTAAAAGTTGAAGCCGCACCCATCCTTGAAACCGCCTTGCCCGATCAATCGCGCCGTTTAAAAATCGGGCTGGCGCTGTTTTCCTTATATATCATCTGGGGATCCACCTATCTCGCACTGCGAATAGGCGTGGAGAGCTTTCCGCCGTTTATGATGACAGGGGTACGTTTTCTCATCGCCGGGGTGATCTTGTTCGCCTTCCAATGGATGCGCGGCGACACCCTCCCGACAGGCGTACAATGGCGCAACGCCAGCGTGATCGGCGCGATGATGCTCGGCGTTGGAACGGGCGGGGTTACTTTTGCGGAACAATGGGTGGCTTCGGGGTTAGCCGCAACCGCTGTTGCTGCTGTGCCTGTGTGGGCGGCTTTATTCGGGGGATTATGGGGGCGCTGGCCTACACGTTGGGAATGGGCAGGGCTGATTCTCGGCTTGGTTGGCGTTACGCTGCTGAACACGGAAAGCGGGATGCAGGCCAACCAATTAGGCGCAATCGCCCTCATTTTGGGGCCAATGTCGTGGGCGTTTGCCTCGATCTGGAGTCGCCGCCTGAATTTGCCGGATGGATTGATGGCGACGGCGGTTGAGATGATCGGAGGCGGCGCATTCTTGATGGTCTTGAGCGTCATCGTGCGCGAAAATTTAGACAAAGCACCCAGTACCGAGTCGGTGCTGGCGGTAGTCTATCTCATCACATTTGGGGCGTTGATCGCATTCAGTGCGTATATGTATCTACTTAAGGAGGTACGCCCCGCTGTAGCGACCAGCTATGCCTATGTCAATCCGATTGTGGCGGTCTTTTTGGGAATCGTTTTTGCCAATGAGGAGATTACGCTGACAGGCAAAATTGCGTTAGTCGTGATTCTGGCGGGAGTCGCGCTGTTAACGTTTGGTGGCGGCAAGAAAAAAGCCGCCTAGTTATTGGCTTCATCGTTATCTGCATCATCAGGATAAAAATAAGCCCAGAGCGCGTCCGCTTTATCCGGGTAGTCCCGCATCCATTCCACAGGCTTCATCAAGCGGGCGCGATAGACCACCGCGCTATAGTGACGCAGTTCATCCGTCATGCCTGCTTTGCGCCGCAGATGATCGTCAATCAACCTCAGTAATCGGCTGCCATGCAGAGTTAACTTGTCATCTTCCACGAACAACGACATCGCAATATCCTTTAGGACTTTCTCAGTTGACGAGCGTTTCTGGTAAAAGTAGTTGATTCATAATTTTGAGTAGAGGCAAAGATTTCCGCTCACCTCTTATTTTGACTAAAAACTAATCACTATGACCTGCATCACTTCTAATCCTTGTTAAATCAAATTCATCCTACTGCGATATGGGATTATAATCAAACCAGACTTAATCAACCGTGAGGGAAGGAACATGCCACCAAAACTGAACGGACGCTATATCGCCGATGTCACGATTCCAGACGATACCCCTATCACTGCCGGAACAACATTTATAAAAACTTGGCTGATTGAAAATAATGGGCAAGGCGCATGGGAGGCGGGTTTTAATTTTGTCTGGGTCAAAGGCTCGTCCATGACGACGATCCCCAAAATACCGCTGCCCAACCTTGCGCCCGGCGCACAAGCGCAAATTTCACTTTCACTGACCGCGCCAGCAAAGGCCGGAAAACATTTTAGTGATTGGCGTTTTCAAGATAGTAAGGGTAATTTTTTCGGTGAGGTCATTTATACGCGCATCCTCTCGCAACCTGCGCCTGCTACGATTCCGAGTGGCAAAAACGACAGTTATTTTCTGGCTGATGTCACTATTCCCGACAATATACAAATCCAGCCCGGCGCACAGTTTACGAAAACATGGCGCGTCCGCAACAGTGGAACGCTTCCTTGGGGCGCGGGCTATTCGCTGAACTGGACACACGGCACCTCGATGACGACTAATTTCAGTGTACCCATACCCTATACCCCGCCGGGAAGTGAAGCCCAGCTTTCCGTCACTCTCAACGCGCCAATACCTCCCAGCATGTATTACGGTGATTGGCGGCTGAAAGATGATAAAGGGCAGGTGTTCGGCGCGGCCTTCTGGGTGCGGATCGTCGTCCCCACGCCGCAGGGAACATCGCCCGGTTTCACCGGAACATCAACCGATGCCCCCGCCGGATTTAAATCCATCGCGCCGCATTTTTCGCAGCGAGACAACCGCTGGGGCAGCGCTCCGCTGGCGAATATGGCGAATGCGCCGTCGATTGGGCGTTGGGGCTGCTTAATGACGTGCCTAACGATGATCGCGGCTTCTCGTGGGCAAAGCGTTGACCCCGGACAATTTAATCAACTCATGGTGCAGCGTGGCGGCTTCACCAATGGCTATTTTACGCGCTGGGACGCGCTGCAAGTGGTATATCCGAATATCATTTTTGATGGCAAACTCGATCTGGGCGCGGACATTGTTTCGCGGATTGATGCCAGCTTACAGGCAGGTCGTCCGGCGGCAGTTCTGGTCGATTTTACGCCGCAGAATCAATATAGTGATAACGATCAACATTGGGTGTTGGCTGTCGGGCGCAACGGGAGCGATTATCTGATTAATGATCCCTGGATGCTCGACGGGCAGCCCGTTTCCCTGTTGAAAAATTATGGGCGCTCCGGCGGACAACTACGCGATGCGGTGCGCTCCGCCATTTTCTACCGCTAAAATCCTCCTTCAACGAAATGTATTTTTCAAACAAGGGACATAAAAGTCCCTTGTTTTTATTTGGGACTTTTTTATTCCCTGCTTGGTATGTTTAAGCCAATTCAAATCTCATTATTGCAAGCCCGCCAATGAATCTATTGAACAAGGAGTCGTAATATGAAAAGTCGTGTAAAACTGTTCGGTCATCCTCTGCATCCCATGCTGGTCGTCTTCCCATTAGGCTTATTCGCAACCTCAGTCGTGTTCGACATTATTGGTGGACTTGATAACAATGGGTACTGGTCTTTTGCCTCTTACTATATGATCGGCGCGGGCGTTGTGGGTGGCATGGTGGCGAGCGCTGTTGGTGCAATTGACTTGATCGCAATTCCGGCTAAAACACGCGCCAAACGCATTGGTTTACTTCATGGTGCGGTCAACATCATTACGATTACGATGTTTGCGGCAAGCTGGCTTATTCGTAACAATGCCGAAAATCGAGAAGATTTAAGCGCTGTTTTGGTGTCGTTACTCGGCATCGGTATCGGCACTTTGGGCGGTTGGCTTGGTGGCGAGTTGGTCTTCAGGTTAGGCGTAGGCGTAGATAAAGAAGCCCAACTGGATGCTCCTAATTCGCTGCGGGAATGAGCAAAAGTTGCGTGAAATTTGGTTTATTTTTGAGCGGAATGGAGAGGAATCTATGACTGAAGAAAAAGAAAAGCAGTTGCAACCGCCGCAGACACAGGCGCATCAACCTGGCATTGAATCGCAAATGAATCCGCGCCCCAGAGCCGTAGATAAAAATTATCTTGGCAGCGGCAAATTGACTGGAAAAGTGGCCCTCATCACAGGTGGCGACAGCGGAATTGGACGCGCTGTCGCGGTACTTTATGCCAAAGAAGGCGCAGACGTGGCGATTGTCTATTTAGACGAACACAGCGATGCTCAGGAAACATGCAAAATGGTGGAACAGGAAAACCGTAAATGCCTGCTCATTGCGGGTGATTTAGCTGAAGAAGCATTTTGCCAAAAAGTGGTTGAGCAAACCGTCACAGAATTGGGCGGCCTTGATATTGTGGTCAATAATGCCGCTGTGCAGTATCCACAGGAAAGTATTGAGCAAATCACGGCGGAACAATTGGAGCGCACTTTCCGCGTAAACATTTTTGCCTACTTTTATATCGTGAAGGCCGCTTTAAAACACCTTAAGCCGCGCAGCACAATCATCAATACCACGTCGGTTACAGCCTATCATGGCAGCCCACAATTACTCGATTACTCATCGACAAAAGGGGCAATTGTCGCCTTTACGCGCTCCCTTTCACAGGCACTCGTCGAAAAAGAGATTCGTGTTAATGCGGTTGCGCCGGGCCCCATCTGGACACCGCTTATCCCAGCGTCATTTGATGCGGAACGAGTCGCGAGTCATGGTAGCAGCGCCCCGATGAAGCGCGTTGGACAGCCAGAAGAAGTCGCCCCAAGTTATGTTTTTCTCGCTTCGGACGACTCATCTTATATGACTGGACAGGTGCTTCATCCTAACGGCGAAACCATCGTCAACGGCTGATGTACCACAAGCGGACATCATACGCCATCTTACTCATCCCCTTCAGTTTCTTCGTCCTCCCCTTCCGCCTGCCCTGGTGTATGCCCGACTTTTATATCTTTCTCTCCGGGTGTTTCGCTGCCTTCGGCTTGGGTTGTGCGCTGAATATTGGGATTGGGCTTGGTATCTTCCAAAGATGGGTTGGGGATTTCTCTATCTGGCGACATAAGGTTTTAATTCCTGTTTGATCGATACGTTTACTACAGTGTAATTTGACGGTGTAAAAATCAACCAAACACGAGCATAAAAAACTCTAACGGAAATTGGACGCAAAACAAAATTAGGCGGCATCGCTACTTAAACGATGCCGCCCGATTATTTAAACAAGATGCGTTTTAACGTATAACTACCGCGCCACCCACCCCAACGGCACCACCAGCAGCGGCGTACTCCCATCCGGCAGCGTAGGCGTAAACTCGCTGTATTCGCCTGTGGTCACGTTGACAAAGACTAAGCGCTCTGAATTCGGATACGGGCAGGAGTATTCGCGGGGCTGATAAGCCAGCCAACTGCCATCATTTGACCACAAAAAGTGGCAGCCGTTCGGCAAATTGTCGGCGACAGCGGCATGGTTAACTATCATATCTGCACGAGCAGAGGAATTGGCTGTCAAGGTGAAAATCTCAACATACTCGGAGGCCATCGAAGCATCGTGACCCATGATGTTAGCGACACTAAAATGCGCTGCCACCTGATTTGACACTGGATTAACCGCTGCATCGTCTAATTGAAGATCGGCAATTTGGGTCAGTGTCTCCTCGCTGACCTGATAGGCATAAGTGCCTGAAATGGCAACATCAACCTCGATGGAGTAGGTCACACCAATCAGCAGGGTATCGGCATCATACCATAGTGTGGTATAGGTGACCGGGGCGATGCCATATCCTTGCTCCCGAAACACAGGACTCACGAAGTCGGTCACCTGTCGCAGCGTCTGCGCTAGAGTGTCCCACAGAAAGACCTCCGAAGCGCGATCAGGCACATAGGTTGGCGCGAACCCTTTGATAAAACTCAGGTAGCGTCCATCTGGCGACCACTGCAAATCTGTGTTGTACCATGCGATCCACGAGGGCAGCGATGCTTGAGCAAACATAAGCTCTTGAACAACTTCGCCATGAGAAGTGGTGAAAATTTCAAGCCTCTCGGAATTAAGGGAAGCAACAAACTCACTACTGGGCGAGAAGGCAAAATCATCACCATAGTAGTCATCAGTTATAGTGAGGGAGCTTTCATTTTCAATGGAATACAGAACCATGCCACCATCACTTCCTATAGACTGATTGTATGCAAACCATTTCCCGTCGGCTGACCACCCCATTTGTGCGATATAGCCCGATTGTAAATTGCGGATTTCTTGAGTTGCCAAGTTAAAGAGACGCAGAAAGCGTCTTAAGGTGGGATCTTCACTTTCTATACTGGATGCCGCAGCAACCCACTCACCATCGGGACTCATCATCGTTCTAGGTGCCCTCCAATCTGCCTCAATGGGCACCTCCACGTATTCAATACGGCTATCCAAAAACTCCGGTTGAAGCAGAGCAATATAACCCCCACCGTTGTAGTCTGCCGTGATGTGATAGGCAAAGTAATGCGTGGTTTGTGCGGTAACGTCGCTCCGAGCTTGAGTCAATATCGTCAAAGTGAAGATACAAAGCGTGATAAAAAGTGCACGTCTCATGTTTCTTCTCCAAATCATAGATCAGCATTAATTACGAACCATCGCAAATACACTCTTGAGGGTAGCAGAAATGCTGCTAAAGAAGCAATCTATACAATAATATGCTAACCCACCGTTTGCCCTACGATTGCCCTATGCCAAAACAAAATCGGGCGGCATTCCTACTTAAACAATGCCGCCCGATGATTTATACCAGATGCGTACTAACAACTACCGCGACACCCACCCCAACGGCACAACCGCCAGCGGCGCACTCCCGTCCGGCAGCGTCGGCGTAAACTCGCTGTATTCGCCCGTCGCCGCATCCACAAAAACAAACTGCTCCGTGTTGAGATCAGGACATCCCATTGGCGGGATGCTGTAGGCTAAAGTTGTACCGTCCGGCGACCAGTGGAAGTTGCAGCCGTCGGGGAGATCAAAACGATTGATGTCTACAACCTCGCTTCTAGCGCCGGTATCGTTTAGGGTTAAAAGGGTAATGCCGGGAACAAACGATAAATCTTGGATTATGGGTTGACTGTAAATATCATGTGGCGTTGCTCGATTCGCCACGATTTGCCCTGCAAACGGATTGAGCAACCATTCGAAAACGTATCCATCAAATAGGGGTTGTAGATCGGCTGCGTTGACTCGGTAGATATAGGTCATTTGGTTCATGGTCTGCTCTGTAGGCAGCCCATAAAAGGCACTTATGAGTAGCGTGTTTGCATCATACCAGAGTATCTCATAACTACCTGGAGAAACGCGCATTCCGCCGGGTTCGTAAGCAGGTGTCGTGAAATTCGTTAACTGCATCAATTGCTCAGTGTTTGTATCCCAAAGAAAGACTTCACGGGCAACATCCGCTGATGCATTGCAGCCCAGTACAAAACTGATGAAGCGATTGTCAGGAGACCATTCTAATTTGCAGCTTTCCGCCCCGATAGGCACAAAATCCAAGAAGTTCTGCGAACTCTGGCGCAAGTCAGCATCAAGACTTATCACCTGTATTCTACTCACACAGTGCTCAATGTCAGGACAAGAAAGTGTTGACAAAACCAGTTTTTCGGAGTTCGCAGACCAAGCAATTTCCGGATGTGCCAACCCATCATTGCTTACGTTGCGCTCTGTATCAGACTCAATAGCATAAATAAAAACATCGAATTGCTGAGATACACTTAATCGACGGCTTATCGCCAGAGAATGACTATCTGGCGACCATGCCATATCCAGCACATAACCACTATCTAAATCGCGTATTTCACCCGTTTCAATATTTAGAAGTCTCAAATACGGTACGCTATCCGCACTTTCTATACTAGGGGCATAAGCGATCCACACTCCATCTGCGCTTAAGATAGGCAAAGTCGGAACACTCCAGTTGGATTCTATGGGTAAATCTATAACCTGAGTTTCAGGTACCGGGTCCGCAAAATCAATAAATCTAACCTGCCCACTCATGGGCAGATCAAGCAAGACATAATAGGCGAATCCAGCGCGATTTTGAGCAAGCGTGGTCATGGGCGACACCACAATCAATAGCGTTGAGGCTATTAGGACCAGAAATCCTCTAATTCGCATGTTGTTTACTCCTTTAATTTATGCTCAGGGACAGCCAACAATAGGTGTGGATGGCGTAGCAGGAGATACTGCCCATTCGGCGACCATTGAAAATCAGCGACATAGCCTGAATCAAGAGTCCGTACTTCCCCAGACCTTATGTTAAACAAACGAACGAATCGTGGTATTTCGCCTGTTTCATTATCTAAGCTCGTAATCATGGCAGCCCATTCACCATTCGGACTCATTTTAACTCTTGGGACACGCCATTCTTCTTCTACAGGAACTTCAATATATTCATCAGAACGGGCCAAAGTGTTATTAGGGACTACGGCAATATAACCACCGGAATTGTAATCCGATGTAATGTGATAGGCAAAGTAATGCGTGGTTTGTGCGGTAACGTCGCTCCGAGCTTGAGTCAATGTCGTCAAAGTGAAGATACAAAGCGTGATAAAAAATGCACGTCTCATGTTTCTTCTCCAAATCATAGATCAGCATTAATTACGAACCATCGCAAATACACTCTTGAGGGTAGCAGAAATGCTGCTAAAGAAGCAATCTACACAATAATATGCTAACCCACCGTTTGCCCTACGATTGCCCTATGCCAAAACAAGATGAGGCGGCACTCTTAAGTTAGGGTGCCGCCCGATTGTTTATATGAGATGCGTACTCATTACCGCGCCACCCACCCCAACGGCAAGGTATAAATTACGCCTTCCAAATTATCTAATGCAACATCATGCTCTTGAATACTGCCGCTAGTTATATCCACAAAAGTAACCTTCTCAATTCTAGCGCCGCAGTCTCCGGTTTGGGAAAGGGTATACGCAATCGTTTGTCCATCCGGTGACCAATAAACCTGACAACCTAAAGAGATGTTAAAACTTGCTTCTGAGGTTTCAAGGCTTAAAGGTATTAAAGTATCCTCACCGTTGGAGCTATATGTTGCGATTTGAATTTGATTGGCATCTTCCACAATTGGGGACGAATAAACAAGTAAATCCCCAGAATTTGGATTTACTGTCCATATAGTTCGTTCGTCAATTGACAATATGCTTGTTTCATTGCTTATAACATTGTAGTTCAAAATTTGATTATGATTTTCTGCTTGAAGCTGGTAAGTACCTTCAATGAGCAAATTATCGTTATCCGACCAAATGACATTGTAACTCATGTATAAAGGGATTTCGCCAGATGAAAAAATATCAGTTATCTGGGAAATTGCCTCAGTTTCCGTATCCCAAATATAAACATCAGTGGGTGTTTCGGGTATGCCACTACAAGGGGAAATAAAGCTCATATAACGCTTGTTAGGTGATAAATCGAGGCCACATACCTCAATAGTCCCAGAACCTACACGCAAATCGGATGTTCGGAAAGATTTTAGCCGATTTCCCGTTCCTGCATCAAAAGTATCGAAAGTAACCATACAATTTGTGTCACGTTGGGGACAAGATTCCGCTGAACTTACAACTGTGGTAGAGTCTGATGACCAAGCAACTCTGTATTGATTTAGATCGTCATGTGTTATATTGATTTGGCTATCATCGGCAATAGCATAGATATAAGCATCTAAGTCGTTAGCCTCATGCCTATCATCTAGTGAATCGAGGATATAAGCTAAATATTGGCTGTTCGGCGACCAAACTATGCTTTGATCTAAACCGCCAAAGCGCACACCTGTCACTAAGCCTTCAGCGACTTCACGAGTTTCGCCTGTAGCCACATTTACGAGTTGAATGAACCATTGTGTTTGGTCAGCAGAGTTAAAGAGCAACATTAGCCATTCACCATTAGGGCTTAGAAGTGCTTGCCCTGATGGAAACCACCCACTTGGAGTCTCCAAGCGATGAATTTGTGCGGGCGCTGTAGGATTGGCCTCATTTACAATCCGCAAACTTACTTGAAAATCTTGCGTCAATACCAGATAAGCAAATTGCTTGTTTTCTTGAGCAAAGACTTTGTTCCAAGAACCTAAACATGTTGTCAGTAGAAGTGAAACAAATATCACCATATAAGCATCGCGTTTCATGATGGTCACCTGCTTTCCGTTAATTTGGACAACCCTGAACTGGGGTCGTTTGAAGTTGTGGATTCCCGGGACTGTAAAACCAATTATCATAAAGACAATATGGCCTTACCAACATTCCTTGCACATCATTAATAGCTTGTTCGACTACCGCACCATTGTAATACTGCGTCTGATATGCAAGATGTGTTGGTGTAGTGGCTGTCCGAACCTCACACGACGAAGAAAATGCTTCTGTACTCAGACACATATATCCAAGGAGTTGTCCAGCATTTACCAATATTCGATTATTAGATGGGACGGTAGGTTGAACGACATGCGACAATGCAATGATACGATTACCGTTATTGGCTCCTGCCGAACAATTTTGAGTATTGTCTATTCGGAGATAAATAGTAGGTGGTTGGTTTTCATCGATATTTGTAGTCGCTGGGTTATCTTCAACATCCAAATAGATTGCACAACTCTGGACAGGTGCATAAATTGGGATGCGTGGCGATGTAACACCAATTGGCGGATCACATAAGTTAAGATTGGCAGCATTAGAAGTATCGATACAAAGTTCTATGTTTCTAGGTACAACATCAATAGTTGCACCATCACCACGGCTAGGATCAAAACCATAATGCCGTCCGAAACTGCCCATTGTCGCTGGTGATTGGAAGTTATCAAAAATGGCAACTGGAGTGACACCAGCAAAACGGTCAAGAGATACGCTCGGCAGCGATTCTCGAAGAAACGGCAAAGAGGTATAACTGCAATTGGGGAGTAAATCCCTGACATTCATATAGCCATAAAGAAGCTGGCTGTATGGAACTTGATTGATTTGCAAATAGATTTGAATCTGTACCCACTCGATGGTTGGCGATACCCAAGGAACAACCCCTAGATAACCAATAATATCAATTCGGAAAATATCTAATGATGGTGGAGTTGCTGGAATAATGCCGCTAGGCCATAGCCAAGGACGATTCGCAACTTCATATACTAAAAGATCACTTTCAACCCCGGGAGCAAGCGGCGTATATCCTACAGTGAATAGTCGTCCCGATTCGTAAACAAAAGGTTGATTATAAAAAGCTGATTGACCGATATCTCCCTGAACCACCAAATCAGTAACATCTGGTACCGATGACATATCGCAACGAGGTAATGGCGTAGCCGTAGGCGTTGGTGTTCGTGTCGGAGTTCGAGTGAGGGTCGGTGTTCGCGTCACTGTTGGCGTTGCGGTGGGCGTTGTTACGCCGCAGGCAATCGCATTGGTGGCATACGGCACATAGACCGCTGTTCCGTAAAGCGCGTCGCGTGTCCCGTTGCTTGTACCCGTTCTATTGGGTCCGCTGCTGCTGCCCCACCAGTTGCCAAGGGCAGTCACGCCATTCGTAGTATACAGCCCATAGCCGCCTGCACTGTTGGCGTTGATGCAACCTTGACTAAAAGTCATATTAACCAAACTCCATTTTTCAAACAAGGGATTTCTTACATCCCTTGTTTTGATTCAACCGCCCTTTACCGCGCCACCCACCCCAACGGCACCACCGCCAGCGGCGCGCTCCCATCCGGCAGCGTCGGCGTAAATTCTGTGTATTCGCCCGTCGCCGCATCGACAAAAACAAACTGTGCTGTATCCGTTCCCGGACAACCACTGCGCGGGACGCTGTAGGCCAAGGTTGTGCCATCTGGCGACCAATAAAAATTACATCCATCCGGCAAAGTAGCAGGTACTGCAAGGGCATCAACACGCGCCTCAGCCGATCTGCTCTGGTCGAGCGTAAAAATCTCGACATTTCCGCTAGGCAATTCCGAGTCGGTACTTTGAGCATTCAAGGTTTCTGGTTGAACTTGTCGCCCAACCATCTGATTTGTAACCGGGTTACGCGCCCATTCGTCTACTTGGGTACTAAAAAGTTGATTGAGCGTATTTTCCGTCACATTATAATTATAACTTGCCCCATCTGTTGATGGATTTTGGCTTGCACCAATGAGCAGCGTATTTGCATCAAACCAGACCGAATTGTAGTCGCCACCTGCTATTCCTGTACCACCGGGCTGAAAAGCTGACGTTGTAAAGTTTGTCACTTGTTGTAAAATTTCTTGATCTGTATCCCAAACAAAGAGTTCTCGTGCAACTTCAAGTGTTAGCGACTGCGGACATCCAATCATAAAACTGACATAACGCCCATTGGGCGACCAATCCAGCTTACAATTTAAACCTGCTAAAGGTCCCAAGCTCAAAGCTGTATCTCTCAGATCGGGTGAAATTTGATAAATGTCGTTTTCCACACCAAGAATTTCAAGCTGTCTAGTGCAGCCCTCTGCTAAACAGAAATCTATGAGGGCAGCGATTTTTGTAGAGTCATTAGACCAAGCAATATCAACACGAGGTTCATCATCATTTGTCAAATTGATTGTATTATTCTCCAATACTGAGTGAATAAAAACATCGCCTTGACTTAAGGCTAGAAAGCGGTTATCTGGTGACCATTCAACGCCCAGAACGTATCCTTGATTGAGATCATGAATTTCCCCAGAAATCAAGTTAAACAAACGGACGAATCTTGGATTTCGACCATCTTCGCCATCTAAACTTGTCACAAATACAATCCATTCGCCATCTGGACTAACCCGCATGATACTGGGTAGTCGCCATTCCTCTTCTACAGGAACCTCAATATATTCAACGGCATCATTCAAGGCCGATGGATCAACAACGGCAATACTTCCACCCGAATTGATATCGCTGGTGATATAGTAGGCAAAAACTCTAGTCTCTACGTCTTGTGCGAAAGATAGAAATCCAGAGCATAGTAAAATCAGGAGGGAACTTAAAGTTGTAAGCATAGGCTTCATCTCGAATATCCTTATAAACTTAGGGACAGGCATAAAAGGGTGAAACTGGCGTAGCAGGTGTTGCGCCTAGATTCAAATACCAACCATCGTATAGACAAAATTGTCTTGCAAGTGTACCTAATACTTCTTGATATACTTGTTGCGATGACCCTAAACCACCAAATGGAACTGGGTTTGCACCCCTCATATTCAATTGAAATGCTAAATGAGTAGGAACCCCTGCTGCAATACCACAGGTATTTAACTCGTCACTTCTACAGAGGTTGGCTATAGGCTGTCCAGCCCTAACTTCAAGAAAAGCCTGATTCCCGACTATACTGTCTCTAAGATGTGTTAAAATGACCTCTCTATCGTTATTCAACCGCGTTTGTCCACAATCTGGTTGCCCACTTGAGGCAACTTGATCTATATTGATAATAATTGTATGGCTAGCCGAATCGTAAACAGCACAACCACTCACAGGAGCATAAATAGGTATCCTGACCCCACCTTGTGAGGGATTACAATTTGCCTGAGTGGAATCCGTATCTATACAAAGTTCGATATTTACTGGAACGACATCCAATGTTGTCCCCGGTGTAGGTGGTGTAGGTCCGTAATGCAATCCATAACTCCCCATGTGAGCAGGCGGTAGTTGATTAAACGCGACAGGCGTTGTCGTAAGATTAGCACCACGTCCAAAGGGTGAGTAGTAAACAGGTGTAGGGCCACCAGCAATCACCGGCGCGGCGAAAGTCGCTGGTGCGATGTGGGGTAAACCGCCATTCGGAATGAGGTTGAGGGATTCATAACTGCAATCCGTCAAAATCGTACGGCCATCTATAAAAACATAAAGCGTGGTTGAACCGCCAGAATAAGTGAGTGGAAGCGCAACCTGAACCCATTTAATCGTTGAGTCAACCCAAGGAATGACACCTGCATAAGCAATGATTTCCGAAGCACCCCAACCGATTGTTGGCACTGTGCCGGGTTGCCCTACACTGGGAGACGTATTAGGTAGCCACAACCAAGAACGACTCGGATAATCTACTATGCTTCCATCCGACTTCACGGTAAAGAAAATATTGTTGCCGTATGTAGAAACCTGCGCTCGTAATGGAGTTGTATTTGTGCCAGTGAGTTGACTGCCAATTACATCAGGCGCGGTGGTTGAGGTGCAAGGTGGCAAGGGTGTAGGGGATGGGGTAAACGTCGGCGTTGGAGTCCGTGTCACCGTTGGCGTTGCGGTAGCCGTTGTTGTGCCGCAGGCAATCGCATTGGTGGCATACGGCACATAGACCGCCGTTCCATAAAGCGCGTCGCGTGTCCCGTTGCTTGTACCCGTTCTATTGGGTCCGCTGCTGCTGCCCCACCAGTTGGCATAGGCATTCACGCCATTGGTGGTATATAGCCCATAACCACCTGCACTGTTGGCATTGATACACCCTCCACTAACAGCCGTTGCGTTAGAAAAGCTCAAGAATACCCCTTCACCGTTACGACTGGTACTATTGCTGCGAATGTTGCTGCGCGTGATGATGACATCACTTGAGTCTGTACCAACACCACCGCCATCGCCTATAGGGGTTCCGCCTGCGTTACTGGAGTTATTATTATTACGAAACGTACTCCTATCTGCTTGAAGGAGGCCTCCAAATACGTAAATTCCGCCGCCAATCGTCTGGAAGTTATCGGCAGCTTGCGCGCTATTATTCTCGATTACGGTGTTACTCAGGTAAACATCGCCCTGAACACTCAAGATTCCCCCACCGCCAAGAATTGTTGCTACCCCATCTCTTACAATTAGCCCATTTAAATGAAGCTCTCCGGTACCGTTCACGGCAAAAATGCGGAATTTGGGTATTCCACTGCCGGTATCGCGCCGAATGGTCGTA
>DAOTTO010000151.1:0-5523 GCA_034437895.1 Anaerolineae bacterium
GCTGCTCGGAACAGGGTATATCCCCGCCGTTGTCGCCGTGCCGCTGCTGGTCGCATTCGCCCTGCTGACATTTTTTATCAATCATATCTATGCCATTGACGAAAAACGCGCCTTGATTCGCATGGTCGAAGATTTACTCCACGACCCACTTATCAACGCGGAGTCGCAAACAGCGCTGGCGGAAATGAACCCATTCCTCACATCCCCCACAGAGCAATCCGACCTGCCGAATCGTCGCACCGCCGGGAAGTCGTAGGCTGCGCGTCGGGAATTTTTGCCTGCCGCGCCATATAATTCCCATAAATTCAATTGATATAGGGCTTTCGCTCACGCATTTACCCCACCCCTAAATCCCCTCCCCATTGCATGGAGACGGGACTTCAAGATGCGTTTTTCTCCCCCTCTCCAAGTATTGGAGAGGGGGCCGGGGGGTGAGGACATCATAAAAGTTAATCAAAGTACGCTCTCCAAAACTGAGGTTAATTAATAACCTAGCGTAATTCTCAGAATAAATCATGCCGAAAATCATGATAGGCAAATTGTACATAAACCGCCTCATGCGTTTATATGCAGTTTAAAAAAGCGAACCTACTTCAGACCGCCCATATCATTTGTTCTATGATACATTGTGTAACGGGACGATATACAAACGTCCCTTTTTGCTTGTTGTACAACCACTGCGGACGGTTACATGCCATTACGCTCTCCTGCAAAATCAAAATTGATGCTGAGTACGCTGTTTGTAGGCACATTCTGGCTGATGGCGGCCTTTATGCTCATCGCGGAACCTGCCCACTCCGCCCGACCCATCAACACCCTGCCCTATACAAACGACGGGGATGGTTTTTCTTCCGCATTAGAAATCACGGAAATTAACGCTTTAGGCACACAGTATCTCGCGGATTCCTCGCCAATCGATGCGGCGGCTGAGGCGGAGGTGATGCAAGCGTTATTTGGTACAACGTCAGAGGATTTTTCATCAAATGATGCTAAGTCAACTGCATCCTTAGAATCACCAGCGCTGCAACAACCGTCTGACGAACCCGCCGCTGATTCATCCAAAATCCGCAGCGCGGAAACTTCGGTTGGGTTTGATGCAGACGAAAACGTCATTGACGGACAATTGATTATTTCAACCCAAACCGCAGGCAGCTATACCTCCGCGCCGATTCGCGTCCCGCTGCAAAATGCAGTTCCCTTTATTGATCTCGGCTCGATCTGGCAGGTGGAAAATCCGGCCTATTACGACGCGCTGGCAATTGCGCTTAACGTGCGCGGCAGCATCGATGGCGAACAGTGGACGGATTGGCGACATTATGAGGAATTTGGCATCTCGCAGGTTGGCGTTTACAGCGATTTGACCTCGTTTGATAAAGCCACGCGCTTTGTTCAGTTTCAATTTATCTGGGACGGAAGTTTGCTAGAAGGCGATGTCGTCATTTCCGGTGGGACGCTGGTTTTTATCAGCCCCGGCGAAACCCCTGAAAGTCAGATGAACATCATCGAATCGGCGCAAAATGATGGCAGTGTTCCTGTTATGCCGATGAGCGTCAATCCGCCGAATGTCGTCTCCCGCACCACATGGGGCTGCCCACAGGGACAGTCGTCTCCGTCGTGGCCTCCCACGTATACCACCGTGACGCATCTCATCATCCATCACACCGTCACAGACAATTTTGATAGTGATTGGCCTGCTCGCGTCCGATCTATCTGGCAGTATCACACCTTTAATAACGGCTGGGGCGACATCGGCTACAATTATCTGATTGACCCCAACGGTGTCGTGTATGAAGGCCGCGCTGGTGGGGATCGCGCAGTCGGCGGGCATTTTTGCGGTCAGAATGGCGGCACAATGGGCGTGGCTATGCTTGGCACGTTTACATCAGCACAGCCCACGCAAGCCGCCCGTAACGCGCTCACCAATCTGCTGGCATGGAAGGCCGAACAGTATGGCATCAATCCAACAGCGCGGAGTTTTCATCCCGCTTCCGGCCTCACGCTCAATAATATTTCCGGTCATCGGGATGGCTGCCAAACCGCCTGCCCCGGCGATGGCATGTATGCGCTGATTCCGGGGATACGCGCCAGCGTAGGCGCAATCGTCGGCAGTGGGAGTTCACGCCCCGGCGTTCCGATCATCACCGCGCCAGTTAATAATGAAGCTGTCGCCGTGCCGTTCAATATCGTCGTCACAGCCGGTACGCTCACCAATACAGGCCGGGCGGATTTTCACGCGCAAATCGATAACAACAGCAACTTCGGCAGCCCAGAATTTGATAACGTCGCGCTCAATGGCATCTGGTCGGCGAATACGACGATTCCAGTCAATGCTAATTTGCAACCGGGGACGTACTATTTGCGCGTTCAGCAGGGCGATACTGTCTCTCAGTTCGGCGATTGGACATCCTCCCTTCAGATTACGGTTCGCAGCGGCCCCGCTAATGATGTCTTCGCCAACGCGACGGTGATTACGGCGCTCCCGCGCACACTCTCGCAGGATGCCTTTGGCGCGACGGTCAGCACTAGCGATCCTACGCCCTCGTGCAGCACAGGTGGGCGCGTGAATACGGTTTGGTATCGCTATACACCCGCTACGACGCAAGCGCTCCGCATTAGCACGGAAGGCAGCGGCTATGATACGATTCTCGCCATTTACAGCGGCAATGAAGGCGGCTTAAGCGAAGTCGCCTGTGGTGACGACCTTACGGCGAATGATAAAACCTCGGTGGCGACATTCATCGCGTCGGCGGGTACGACCTATGACATCATGATCGCCAAGTGGAATAACACGCCGCTTGCCGCAACTGGAACATTGATGCTGAATATCACCGCACCCGCCAATGATGTGTTCACAAGTGGCATGGTCATTACGCCCGGTCAACGCGCCTTCAACTATGATCTCTACGGCGCGACAGTCAATAGCAGCGATCCATCACTCTCGTGCATCGGCGGCAAGGATTATGCCAATTCCGTCTGGTTCCGTTATACCCCAACAGCTAACGGCGCGGTTTCCTTCACGACCCCCGGCAATCACTTTAACGCGGTCATGGGTGTATTTACGGGCAGCGAAGGCAATTTAAACGAGATCGGCTGCAACGATAATTTCGCCGGAACAAATGGCTCGCTCATCCGGTTTGATGCCGCCGCCGGGACGACGTATCACATCCTCTTAGCGAAACGCGGGACGGCCTCGTCGCTATCATCGCTGATGCTGACGCTAAATGTGAATCTGCCGACTCTGCTTGCACCCGCGATGATTAACAACACAGGCGGCGGGAATCCGACGTATCTTTGGGCAGATATAAACGCGCCCTATTTTTATCTCGTCGTGCAAAACAGCCTCGGTCAGCAAATTATCAACGAAGTCATCACCCGCAGCACCGCCAACTGTGATATGAGCATCTGCCAGATTGATCCGGTGACAGAACTCGGACGCGAGGCGTATCGCCTGAACAATGATACCTATAGCGTTTGGCTGAATACGTGGCAGAACGGCGGATTCGGCACCGTCGCCGGGCCGTATACATTCACATTGGATGCGCCGCCGCCTGCCCTGGCCTCACTCGACACGGCGATAAATACAAATACGCTCCGCCCGACGATTCATTGGTCACTGCCGGCAGGAAATGCACGGCTGGCGACTTCATTTATGCTTTACGTCGCTCCGGCCAATAATTTAGGCGCTCCCGCAATCCATCAACGTTTTACCCGCATCGCGGCCTGTGGCAGCGCGGCTGGGAATTCGTGCGCTGTTAACGTGCCTGTCGATCTGACTGATGGCGTACTCTACAACGCATTCGTGCAAAGCTGCGGCGCAGGCGGCTGCACCGTCAGCAGCGGGCCGTATAACAATGGCTATGCCGGAACTACCGTTTTTACCGTAGACGCACCCACGCCAGATTTACCGTCCAATCTCGTTGTCAATTTCAATCAAGGGCTGCCGACGATCAGTTGGAATGATGATCCTGACGCGACCAGCTTCAATGTCTATATCGGTACGCCGCCTAATTGGGCGCAGGTTTACTCCCAGACTTATCCTCGTGCTGGCAACTGTGACGGGACAACCTGCCGCGTCAATCCGCTGATTGTGTTCACCAATCGCACCTATAATTTTGCCGTGCAAGGCATAGGCACGGGCGGGGCATCCGTCGGCGGGATTTATAATAACGGCTACGGTGTGCTGGAAAATCAGACCCTCAATCTGCCTATTGCAGCCCCGCCATCAACGGGATTCGCGCCGATTGGCAATAGCGAAATCGGCAGACCAACCTTTGAATGGGCAACCGTCCCCAACGCGATTTCTTATCAACTATGGGTGGGCAAGGTCACGCCGACTTTTACGACCAACTTGATGCAGTGGTACTGGGCAGCCGCGCCGGATTGTACGCCGCATCCGGGGACATGCCGCATCACGCCGCCGCTGAATCTCCCCGCTGGCAGTTATGCCTTCAATGTGCAGACTTATGGTTCCGCTGGATTAGGTGCGTGGGGAACAGGCGTTAACTTCACAATTGGCGCACCGCTGCCGGGACTCGTGACACTCCTCGCGCCATCGAACACGATCAGCGCGTTTGCGCCCACCTTTACATGGGTGGATGCGGCAGGCGTGGAATGGTATAACGTGTGGGTGGGCAATCCGCAGGTGACGGTGGCCTATTATTATCAGTGGGTGCGGCGGGCGGATGTATGCAGCGGCGGGACGTGTGCGCTCACACCAGCGCTGAATCTCGTCAACGGCGCGTATTTGTGGAACGTACAAGCATCGAATCCGGCGGGAGTCGGCGCGTGGACGACAACCGGACGCGCCTTCACAATCGCCGTGCCAACACCCAATGCCCCGCTGTTGATCGCGCCAGCCGACGAAGCCATTATCTACGCGACCAATCGCCCCACATTTACATGGAACACCGTCGCCAACAGTCAGGGCTATTTCTTGCAACTGCTCAATGGAGTCGGCGCACAGGTCTATGGCATCGTACATTATTCCGGTGATCCAGCCTGCAATGCAGCGACCTGCACCGTCCAGATTCCCAATCTTCTAGCGTATGGCGCATATCGTTGGCGCGTCGTTCCGGGCAATATCAACGGCGCGGGCGGAAGCTCACTCTGGCGTGATTTTGTCTCGCTTTCGGTCAATACGCAGCCGATGATGGCACAGGCCGACGATCCCTTAATCGTCCGGGATGGCCTCTGGAACGAAACCGCTGATGACGGCGCGTTGGCGGATGATCTGCTCATCAGCGCGGCGACGACGAATACGCTCACGCTCACGTTTACGGGGACGCAGGTCGATGTCGTGTATGTCGCCGCGCCCGGATACGGCACCTTCGCGCTCGAAATCGACGGCGTGACGCTGCAAATTGTGGATGCCAGCGCCGCCCAAATCACCTACGGCAAAATCGCCACCCTTGCCGGACTCGCACCCGGTCAGCACACACTCCGCATCGTTACGCAAGGCATCGTCGCGGTGGATGCCGTCAGCGTCGATGGGCAGATCATCGCGCAAGCCGTCGTCGCCCCGCC
>DAOTTO010000152.1:0-11553 GCA_034437895.1 Anaerolineae bacterium
AGTAATTATGCCAAAACTCATTTTGATATAATAAGATCCTCAAAAATGCGCTGACGATCACCCTAAATTCGCTCAAGACTTGCACAGCGATTTACAACATTCATGCTATAATAGCGCCGCTGTGTCTATTCTAAGGTTTATTTGTGACATTTACGTTTGAACTCCTCGCAACCGATGGTAAGGCGCGTGCTGGCATCTTTCATACACCGCACGGGTCTATTCCGACTCCAGTCTTTGCCCCCGTAGGTACATTAGCGACGGTCAAGGCGATTCCCCCGCGTGACCTACATGAGATGAACGCCTCGCTCATCCTCGCCAACACCTATCATCTTCACCTACGCCCCAGCGATGATATCATCCGCGATCTTGGCGGTTTGCATCGTTTTATGGCGTGGCCTGGCCCCATCCTGACAGATTCCGGTGGTTTTCAGGTTTTCAGCCTCACGGAAATCAACAAAATTGATGATGATGGGGTGACGTTTCGCAATCATATCGACGGCAGCAAACTGCGTTTTACGCCTGAAGTGTCGATGCGGATTCAAGAAAATTTGGGCGCAGACATTATCATGTGTTTCGATCAATGCCCAACCCCGACAGACCGTACTATTGTTGAACAAGCCGTCCGCCGCACTCATGACTGGGCGGTCTTATGCCGTCAAGCCCATCCTGATGACAGTGTTCAGGCGTTGTTCGGGATTGTACAAGGCGGTATCTTTCCAGACTTGCGTGAACAATCAGCCACTTTTTTGCAAACACTCGGATTTCCCGGCTATGCTATTGGCGGTTTAGCTGTGGGTGAGACAAAACAAGCCATGTATGACACACTCGATATCACACTGCCTGCTCTGCCGGATGACAAACCCCGTTATCTGATGGGCGTAGGTGAAGCCGATGATCTAGCTGAAGCCATTCTGCGCGGCGTGGATATTTTCGATTGTGTCATGCCGACACGAGTTGCCCGTCATGGTGCGGCGCTCACCCCTGACGGACGCATCAATATGCGGAATCTCATTTATGCCCGAGATGACTCGCCCCTCCAAGTCGATTGTACCTGCTACTGCTGCCAGAATTTTTCAAAGGCGTATTTACGCCACCTCGTGCGTTCCAAAGAACTCCTCGCTCATTACCTCCTCAGCCTTCATAATATCCACTTCCTTATCCACCATACACAGCAGATGCGTCAAGCAATTTTTGAGGGGACATTGCAATCTTACGTTGATCGTTTTCTTCAGCGTTATCTCCAACTTGCCTGAGTTTCTTTTATGCACCCTAGCAAGCGCACCCTCGCCATCGTCGCCCTCACGACCACTCTGATGAGTTGCAGCGCACAGATGACCCCCGCCAGCACCCCAACCGCGCCTACGATGGCACTCCGCCTGTATGCCACCACCGCAACACTCCCCCTCGTTACAGATTTAACCACCGCCTATAGCGAAACACACCCCAATATCCTTTTTGACATCCGCAGCGGCAGCTATCAAACGATGCTTGACCATCTCTTAATCGGAGAAACCCCTTTTTTCCTCAGCAACCACCTCCCCGCTGATAGCACCCTATGGGCTGCTCCCCTCGGTCAAGATGGGATCGCCATTATCGGTCACTCCAGCCTTGATGTACAAGAATTAACGCTTGAGCAGTTACGCGCTATTTATCAGGGACATATTACGAATTGGGACTCAGTGGGAGGTGCCTCTCAAGAAATCATTGTGATGAGTCGGGAAGATGGATCGGGGACACGCGCCGAGTTTGAGCGTCTAGTAATGGGGCAACGTTCAACAACAGCAAATTCACGCCTCGCCACCTCCAGTATAAGTATGATAGAAAGTGTCGCTGCTCTGCCCGGCAGCATCGGTTACGTGTCGATGAGCTATTTAGATGACCGAGTCCATGCGCTGACGATAGAGGATGTTGCGCCTACCCTCGCCAATGTCAGCACAAATCGTTATCCATTAAGGGCAACTTTATATATTGTCGGGCTAACTGCCCCAGAAAATGCTTACTTAGATTTAATTGGCTGGATGCAAGCCCCTAAAGGACAAGCCATTCTCTCTCGCTATTATGCCCCTTTAGACATCCCGTTTGTCATCCCAACAGCACCTTAGCTGAAATCAAGGCAAAATCATTGGGTACGAAAACAACACCGAAAACAGCAAAATAATCACGAGAAGCCACATCATCATAATTGAAATATCGCGGTAAAAACGAAGCTGAGATCGACGTTTTTCCATTCGCATTTCATCTTCGCGCATCCGATACAATGCACCAGAGGCATATAAATTACCGGGATTCACCCTTAATACATTATCTAAACAGATCGAACTTTGATCGAGTGAATCTACAGCCACGCTCATCCATAACCACGCGTCTTCAAAATCATTATTTTCACGAATAAGCTCGCGCAGCACAGAACGTGCTTCTTCGCGCTTATCCTCTTTTACGAATTCGATGGCATCCATCAAGCGATCAATCCGTGATGGATCAGCTTCCTGAGTACTCATCAATGGTTACCTTTAGGACCTATCTGCCACAACCGCTTCATCCAATTTTACACCAGTGAACAGATCGTCTTCATCAACGACATCGCGGGCAGGTTTAGGATGAATCCGCGTAAAACTTTGCCGAACACCCAACACGCGCCGCATCCACCGAGGCACGAAACCACCCCGACCACCACCCTGGCTGGCATGGCAAGCACTAGCACGATCCCAATCATCCAGATACGCACCGACATTGACTTTGGCATGTGATGGCTCAACATTATCCAGAATCATCAACAAGTCGATGTCTTGATTACGCCCAAGTTTTCGTGGGTCTTTACCCGCTAGGCGCGTCCGCCAAATGCCTATTTTTATAAAAAAAGTTGGGATGTTGTTGTAATACAATTTTTGTGGCTGATAAATCGGCTGTCCAATGGTGAGATAATGGTCATCCCCCGATAAAGAAAACGCCTCAGTAGTCGCCCGCTGAATAGCAATATGATCTGGATGCCCATATCCGCCATATTTATTGAAGGTGATAATGACTTGCGGCTGGATTTCTCTAATCACCTCAACGACGCGCCGTGTGACTTCCGCATGATTGTTTAACCCGTTCCACCAGAGACATTCGGGATCATCATTGGTAGGATCGCCCATCATGCCACTGTCTTTAAAACCTAGCTTAAACACTTTTTTAAAGCCCAGAATTTTGGAAGCACAATCCAATTCTGCTAAACGCAGTTCTTTAATTGAATTATAGCCTTGCAGCATTTCCGGCGATACGGTGCCAACCTCGCCATTAGTGGCGCACACATAATAAACATCTACACCTTTCGCAACGGAACGGGCGATAAAAGCACCCAACCCAAAACTTTCATCATCAGGATGCGCGAAAGCGATCAATAAACGATGGTTTGACATACTCTATTCCTTGTTGTAATAACGCGATGATAACGCAAACTATAGACGCGGCAAAACGCCCCAATCTGACGGTTGCCCTACGATCAAAAATTTAACCGTGACAAATCACCCCTACAGACGCGATAATGAACCTGTTTTGGGCTGATGAGTCCTTGCAACCGTTTCATAATGTAAGAGAAGAAGGAGTAACTAACGTATGAACGCTCGTTGGATGAAATTTTCCACCCCGCTCACTTTACTTGGAGCAGCTTTAATGTTTATGATCCCAGTTGGCGCACAAGGATCAGCTTCTGTCCCCACCGAATATGACCCGTCCGTCTGTGAAAACGACATTACAGGCGATCCGCTTTCCGCTGAATGTGCGGCGATGATCGAAGCCTTTCCAGAACCGTTGGTCGAGGCCATTGAGCAAGATCGTACCACCCTCGGCAGCTATAGTTTTTGGCGCGTAGGGCCAGCGGCAACGCCCACCTACAGCGCCCCCGGCGGCGCGGTTAGCAGCGAAATTCCCGCTGGCTTTAATTTCGTCACCGCGATTGACCTCAGCGTCGATGGTTGGTTACAAATCAGCGGCGGACAGTGGGTTAGCCAAGACACAGCGACCTATCGTGAAGCGTCTTACTTCACCGGAGTCACCTTAACAAACGGCTTGGAGCATCCTTTTGCATTTGTGCTGGATTTAAGCATGATCTACACATCAGAATACCCCGGCGGTCCCGCTTCAACTGCTACCGGACGGTTTTTGCAGCGCTATGAAACGGTCAATATTTTTTCCGTCGCCGTCGATGATGAAGGCTGGGAATGGTATATGATCGGCCCCAACCAATGGGTAAAGCAGACATTTGTCGCTAAAGTAAAACCGACTGAACGCTCCGAAGAGGTGACTGGGCGCTGGACGGCAGTTGATCTATATGAACAAACGCTCGTCGCCTACGAAGACGATACCCCTGTTTTTGCTACCATCGTCGCTTCGGGTATCCCGCCTTATGACACCAATGAGGGCTTGTTCAGCGTATGGGCGCGGCTGCCTGCCGATGCGATGGCAGGGGCGACAGGCGCACCAGAAGCCTACGCGCTGCAAACCGTTCCTTGGGTGATGTACTTCGATGGCGGAATCAGCCTACATGGGACGTATTGGCATGATCTGTTCGGCTATCGTCAGAGTCACGGTTGTGTCAATTTAACGGTGAGTGATGCTCGCTGGGTGTACGAATGGTTTTTGGGCGCTGAACCCAATGAAGACGACGAAATTGTGAATTACGTGCTTGTCTATAGCAGCGGAGAATACGGCGCGGGTGTTATCCGCGAGAATAACGGTTAACTGCGTTTCGAATAATGGGCGTAGACGTTTCTGCGCCCTACGCCCACACTATTCTCCCTGTGCAATCCTTCACTAAGGTCGTATACTCCCGTCTGTTTTGCCCAATGACAAGTTTTGAGGATCGTCATGCGACGTTTGTTTGTACTTTCTTCCCTAATTTTGATGATGATCGCTGTTCTAGCGACAATTCCTGCCGCTGCGAATGATGTCCCCACCATCGAACAGGTCAGCTTTAACACCAATACACCGCAGCCTGCGCCCGTGCGCTTCTATACCAATACACCGAATGGCCCAAGCGCCACACCAACAATCACGCCATCGCCGACATTAACGCTTACTTCGACGGCAACTGCGACATTGACACCCACACCTACCAATACATCCACACCGACACCCACTTTTACACCGACCTTTACCCCCACCAACACGCCAACACCGACAAGTACACCAACCCCTACGCCCACACCTAACGGCCCCTTTAGTTATCCCGAAGGCGTAAATTCGCTCACAGGCTTGGTATTCCCAGATGAGGCCGCCCGTGAACGCCGTGCCTTAATCGTGAAAATTTCCAACTATCCGCCGATTGTTCGTCCCCAAACTGGACTAAATCTGGCAGATGTGGTGTTTGAATATGAGGTCGAAGGCGGGGTAACGCGCTTCGCCGCCATTTTCCGCAGCAACACGCCTGATCGTGTCGGCAGTGTTCGCAGCGCCCGACTATTCGATACCGAATTGCTCGTAATGTATAACGCGCTGCTGGCCTATTCCGGTACAAGCGAGCCGATACAAAATATTATTTTGGGCGCTGAATGGGTGTTCCAAGCCTTCTCGCCGTTGAAAGGTGATAACTGCGATAATGCCGGTTTCTGTCGCGATCAAGCCTTGCTTGATGCAGGCCGTCCTTTAGAACACACCCTCTTTTTGGATACAACAGTCCTGTATGACCTCGCTACACGCCGTAACGTCAACGTAGGCTATCCAGCACGAGGCTTTGCCTTTGCAGACCGTCCAGACCCTAATGGCGAACCTGCCGTTGATATTGATATTGCATGGTACGGTCAGGGTGAAGCACGTTGGCAATACGATGATGAAACGGGTCATTATGTGCGCTTTACCGACGGCATTCCACACATGGACGCAGGCGATGGGCAGCAGCTTTGGGCGGATAATCTCGTCATTATCGAAGTAGCCCATGATGACCAACCCGATATTTTCCCAGAAGGCGCGAGTTATTTATCTACTGATATTCAGCTTCGGGCATTAGAGGGTGAAGAATTTGGGCAAGGACGCGCTTATGTCATCCGTGACGGAGTCTGGTATCAAGGCTACTGGCGGCGGCAAAATAACGAACCCGGCAGCGCACTCCAACTTCTCTACGGTAACAATGTTCCGATCATGATGAAACCGGGACGCACATGGGTCACAGTTGTGCGTTGGTTGGGGGATGCTGTCATTGCAGAAGAACAAGCGGATATGGCCGCAACAGCAACCGCCATCGCGGGTACGCCCACACAAACACCGTTGGCAATCACCAGCGACCCCAACGATTAGTATCTAAAACACTTCAAAATAAGGGGCGCATTGATGCGCCCCTTAAAAAACAATTTCGGCCTCAATGTGTATAGAAAATATGCGAAAAGGAAACCTGTTTTATATAGTCGGCAGTTTTGGCTTTCACAGGCTGCAGCACCGAAAATAGCAGTACTGCAATTGCAACAATCAACATACAAAATTTGCGTAACATATACCCTTTACATTGATTAAGGTCTTGCAACATAGCGCACCAAAAGTTAATTCAACAACTGATTTATACAATTATTTTAATTCTAAATCACGCCTAAAACCCTTAAGGTATCTTTTGCTAAAATTGATAAGAGCATTTTTACCATTACGAAATCGTAATTAGTGATTACGAAATCGTAATCTATCCTTGATTTGATTTTCCAATTCACAGTACACTATAAAAAATTTAAGTGAAAGTAAGTGTGTTTTTAACAGTGATTTTCTTCCACCCATCAGCAAAAATCCAAACTAAAGCGAAGCGCGTATCACTAGATAACGAGATACGCAGCCGCTAATTTGTTTCCTTAAAATGAGGGTCTTAAAAACAATGGTCAGTGTTAAGGAATTAAGTGTGGACAAGGCGGCAATCTGGTCAATGGGTGCAGACACCATTAAAGCCCTTTTCCCTATCTATCGGCTGGCGCTCCAAGCTGTCTTAAGAGAGTCCGGTATCGAAAAAGAATGGATTATCCTCTTCCATGCACGGGGCAGTGAACCCGAACCTTTTTCCGCAGCCCGTCTCCTCCGTCTATGGCCTTATACCTCAGAGAAGACCCGCACCGACAGCCTCCAAGCACTCCTTAAAAAAAATTATATCGCGCTAACAGGTCATGACCACTATCACTTAACGGCTCAAGGATACCGTGCGAGCGATCATATTATTCGGATGGTGCAGCGGGAATTGGGCAAGTCACGCCTAATGAATAGTGCCGATTCCAAATATCTGGCGAATCTACTTTGGCGCTTGGTGCAGGCCGTTCACCACACGCATGAGCCAAACGACAAACGCGCATTCTCATGCAGCCGATGGACAGACTTAGGCGTAAATGCGCCGCCCATTACTCGTATCGACCAATATCTCACCGATCTGGGACGATTTCGGGATGACTGCCATCTTTCCGCATGGCAGCAGCATCACATTGAGGGCTATGTTTGGGATGCTCTGACTTGCATCTGGCGTGGTGAAGCCTTTACAGCTTCTGCTCTCGCGACAACACTTGCCTATCGCGGTATCAGCACCGAAACATATGCCACCGCCCTAAATCATTTGATTGAGTATGGTTGGGTAGAGGCGGATGCTAACCCTGATTTGGTACGTATCACCCATGAAGGCTGTATTATCCGGCAGCAAGCGGAAGCAAGAACAAACACGCTGTTCTTCACACCCTGGTCTGCGCTTTCCAACAATGAAATAGCAGATTTGAATGATTTACTCACACACTTGCTCGCCACACTTAAGCAAACCAAGTAATCTCCAGATTCTACAATCTCTCATCCGCTTTCAATCCTGCATTGATTCAAATGCGGTAACTTTTGCCTGTTGATCTTCAATCGAACAATCTTTATAATTCAGAACACTTGTCCGTCTTCCATCATCTATCAATCGAACAAAGTAGAGACCTAAAATGCAGGATAAAATCGTCGTCCGGGGTGCGCGTGAGCATAACCTGAAGAACATCGACGTGGAAATCCCACGCAATCAGTTGGTTGTCATCAGCGGCTTATCCGGTTCTGGAAAGTCGTCGCTGGCGTTTGATACGATCTTCGCCGAGGGGCAGCGTCGCTATGTCGAAAGCCTGAGCGCTTATGCCCGCCAATTCCTTGGTCAGATGGAAAAACCAGATGTCGATCAGATCGAAGGTCTCAGCCCTGCGGTCTCCATCGACCAAAAAGGGGTAAGCCAGAATCCGCGTTCGACAGTCGGTACGGTCACGGAAATTTATGACTATTTACGTCTGCTCTATGCCAGAATTGGCATTCCACATTGTACGGTTTGCGGGGTAGAGTTACTCGCTCAAAGCGCACAGCAAATTGTGGACGAGGTGAAGGCACTGGCGAATCAACTGCCTGCTGACGATGAATCAGGAGTGCGGGTACAGATTCTCGCGCCGATTATCCGCGACAAAAAAGGCACACACGAAAAAGTCTTTGACGAAATCCGCAAAGGCGGCTTTGTCCGTGTGCGCGTTGATGGCGAAGTTCGGATGCTTGAAGAAGAGATCAAAGTTGATCGCTACGTCATCCACAATATCGAGGTCATGATTGATCGCCTCGTCATTCGCCGCTACGACGATCCTGAATCCGAAGATGCCCGCAGCGCAGACACACGCCTCACCGATTCCATCGAAACCGCGCTCGAATTGGGCGATGGCGTGGTCATCATCAATAACTTGAATGAGCCTGACGCAGCCAAAGCCGATTTGCTCTTTAGCGAACATCTGGCTTGCCCACTCGGACATGGTAGCTTTCCAGAAATCGAACCGAGCAGCTTCAGTTTTAATACGCCGCGTGGCGCTTGCCCCGATTGTCAGGGGTTGGGCTTCCGGCTGGAATTCGACCCCGACTTGATTATCCCGAATCCTGATTTAAGCCTCGCACAAGGCGCGATTGATGCCAACGGCTGGAATTTTGATGATGGAGGGACGTGGGGTGCCACTATTATTCAGGCGGTATCGCAGCAGTTTGGCTTTGCGATGGAAACCCCTTGGCGCGACATGAGCGACCAACAAAAACAGGTTATCTTGCACGGCACGGGTAAAGACAAGATCAAAATCAACTATACCAACCGCTTCGGTGATACGCGCTCGCATACCGTAGTTTTCGAGGGTGTCATCACCAATCTTGCGCGGCGCTATCGCGAGACAACATCGGATTATATTCGTGAAAAGCTCGAAGAATATATGCGCCAATTCCCCTGCCATACCTGTAATGGCAACCGCCTCCGTCCCGAAGCATTAGCCGTCACAGTGGCGAATAGGGCGATCAACGAAATTACGTCGATTCCCGTCTTAGAGCTTATTCATTGGGTCGATGGCCTGCGTGGCGCTCCTGTCCCCCATAACGGTGCATCCAAAAACGGCGCGGGGCTTTCCCTTTCCGAGCGCGACCAACAAATTGCCTATCAAATTCTAAAAGAGATCGAAGCGCGGGTTCGGTTCTTAAATGATGTCGGTCTCGGTTATCTCAATCTCTCCCGTTCAGCCGGGACACTCTCCGGCGGTGAAGCGCAGCGCATCCGGCTTGCCACCCAAATCGGCAGCCGCCTCACCGGGGTACTTTATGTGCTGGATGAACCCTCAATCGGGCTGCATCAACGCGATAACGCCCGTTTAATCCATACTTTAGAAGGACTGCGCGACCTCGGTAATACAGTGTTGGTCGTGGAGCATGATGAAGAAACGATGCGGGCTGCCGATCATCTAATTGATCTGGGACCCGGCGCGGGTGAATTCGGCGGGCGGATTGTCGCGCAAGGCACACCTGACGAAGTGATGACCTTTGAAGAAAGCCCAACGGGAAATTATCTCTCCGGGCGTTTTCAAATCCCAGTGCCTACCCTACGCCGCGACGGTAATGGTCAGTTTATTACCATTCGCGGCGCGACGGAAAATAACCTCAAAAATGTCGATGCCGATATTCCACTTGGTAAGATGGTCTGCGTGACGGGCGTGAGTGGCAGCGGCAAAAGCTCGCTGATTGTGGACATCCTCTATACCCGTTTGGCGCAGATGATTAATGGCAGCAAAGACCGCCCCGGTGTGCATCGCAGTATCGACGGTGTGGATCAGATCGACAAAATCATCAATATCGACCAGAGTCCCATCGGGCGTACCCCGCGCAGCAATCCTGGCACCTATACCAAGATGTTTGATGCCATGCGCGGGCTGTTCGCGGAACTAGCAGAAAGCAAGATTCGCGGTTACGATGCCGGACGCTTCAGCTTTAATGTCAAGGGTGGGCGCTGCGAGAACTGCCAAGGGCAGGGGCAAATCAAGATCGAGATGCAGTTCCTCCCCGATATTTATATCGACTGCGAGGTCTGTAAAGGTACCCGCTACAACCGTGAAACGCTGCAAGTCCATTACAAAGGCAAAAGCATCGCCGACGTGTTGAGCATGACCGTCAGCGAAGGGCTGGAATTCTTTACTAATATCCCGACGATTCAGCGCATTCTCGAAACATTAGAATCCGTCGGACTCGGCTATATCCGAATCGGTCAGCCCGCCACAACTTTAAGCGGCGGCGAGGCACAGCGCATCAAACTTAGCCGCGAACTGAGCAAACGCGCTACGGGTAAGACCTTATATATTTTGGATGAGCCTTCCACAGGGCTTCATGCTTACGACGTGAAGCGGTTGATTGATGTACTTCAGCAGCTCGTCAATAACGGTAACACTGTCGTCATCATTGAGCATAATCTGGACATCATCAAAGTCGCGGATTGGTTAATCGATATGGGGCCGGAAGGCGGCGATGCAGGTGGACGGGTGCTTGCCATCGGCACACCGGAAGATATCGCCCAAGTCGAGGCCAGCTATACCGGGCAGTATCTCCGCCCTTATCTCATGCAAGCTCAGCCTCAAGCCTAAGCATCATTCCATCTTCTATCACCGCGCTGGGACTAATAAACTCGGCGTTTTTGTTTTACAGCGTCGGTAAGCGTTAAGCGCTGCTGAGTACAGCCCCAATCGCCTCTTTGAGCGCGTTTAGATTAACAGGTTTGAGGATACAGCCCTCACACCCCGCCGCATAGATGCGTTCCTCATCCCCCTGCCTGCGGTGCGCTGTCGTCAGAATAACCGGAATATGTGTGGTCGCGGGGTCTTGCTTGAGGGCTTGCGTGGCTTCTAAACCGTCCATCCCGCCCGGCAGTCGCCAATCCATCAAGATCAATTCAGGGAGGTGCTTTCGCGCCAAATCAACCCCCTTCTGTCCCGTTATCGCAGTGATGACCTCATAATCTACAAGCGATAGAAAACTCTTGAGCAGTTCAAGATTCAACAGGTCATCTTCGACTACAAGAACCGTTGCCAAAGGTATTCCCTTTATGCCTATTATTGTTGCTCTCAGCCCATGGGAGCAGATGCTTAAAGGCAGCATATTTGAAAGTAATTTCGCATGCGAGTATTAATCATAGCTAAAGTCTTTTAAGATAGCAAAATCCAGACAAATAACTTCAGATTTGCGCGATATTGAGCACTTTAAAATTGAACCTCTTTTAGAGATATTTAATGTTATTATACAAACACTTGACTTATGCACAACGCACAA
>DAOTTO010000153.1:0-10934 GCA_034437895.1 Anaerolineae bacterium
CATTTCCGTCCAGCGCGGGATGCCCTCTCTTACCCAAGCTGCCGCCGCCCGCGCTAGATGTTCAAGCATCCGGCTGCGTGCGACCTTTGGTCGCCAGTGCCAAGCGCACTGAAGGCGCTAATAATAAACCTGTTCAATCTCAAGTAGTCCCTTTAGTGGGCTTGGTTTTTACGGAAGCCGGATGTTTTAACGTCTGGCGGTATAACTCACTGTCTACGGGTAGGGTTAACCGCTCATCGCTTCATGCCGGAAGCAATCCACTGTATGATCGTTGACCAATCCGCAGGCTTGCATCGTGGCATAACAAATCGTCGGCCCCACGAATTTAAACCCGCGTTTCAGTAAATCCTTACTCATGCGCTGCGAGGTTTCCGTCTGCGGCGGGATTTCCGACAGGCTTTTCCACGTATTTTGCACCGTCTTGCCATCGACGAAATCCCACAAATAACGGTCAAAGCTGCCAAATTCGGCTTGCAGCGCCAGAAATTTTTGTGCGTTATTGATCGCGGCGTGAATTTTGAGTCGATTGCGGACAATGCCGGGGTTCGCGAGCAGGTCGGCGATTTTCGCCTCGTCATAATGCGCGACGAGGGCAGGGTCAAAGCCGTCGAAGGCAGCGCGATAATTTTCCCGCTTGCGGAGGATGGTCAGCCAACTTAACCCAGCTTGCGCCCCTTCTAAGCAGAGGCGCTCAAACAGGGCGTGGTCATCATGCACCGGAACGCCCCATTCCTCATCGTGATAGTTGACGTATATCGGCTCATTCAAGTTCACCCATCCGCAGCGTGTTAAGTCCATGTTGTTTTCCATAATTTTTATTCCGAAGTATTCCGCGCCGGGTTCAAAACGCAGTGCTAAATCTAATATTTGAAACCTCTAATGCACGTTAATTTTTAAATACGGAAAACCCCTATCCCTAACTCTTTTCCCGGAAACGGAGCAATATCCGTATTAATTTAGAAAACAGCATAAGAGGTTCATTCGCCTTTAGTCAACCCGTTTACGTGTTTACAAAAACTTTAGCTGGCAGTTTTGAACTGCCAGTGGTCATCATTTAGGACGCAGAAATTTAGTTCAAATTCTTGGTGGTTCAAATAAACAGCTTCAGTTTCTCAAAATCCTTTTTCAGCGTGTCTTTTTGGCTGGCGCTGTAAAGCACCACCGCCGGATGATACAGCGGCACAACATGAATCTCGCCATATGGGAGCGCGGCGTTAATCAGCTTGCCATGCAATTCGCTAATTTTGCTCCGTTTTTCCGGCAGATCGAGCTTCTTGAGTAGATAGTCCATCGCAAACCGCCCTAATGGAACGAGAACGCCGGGGCGGATAATATCAATCAGCCGATCCACATACGGCGCGTAGAAGGCAATTTCGCTGGCTTTGGGGTCGTCTGGGCTGTGATCGAGCAGTAGATTGGTGATAAACACGTCCTCGCGTTTCAGGCCAATCGTCCGCAGCATATCGTCTAAAACATCGCCGGATGGCCCCACGAAAGGTCGCCCATGCTGCGCCTCATTTTTGCCGGGCGATTCGCCGATAAAGACGATGTTGGCATCGGCGCTGCCCTCGCCCATCACCGGAAAATAGCGATTTTCGGTGCGGAAAGCATACAATGGCGAATGCGTGGCGCCGACCAGTTCAAGCCGAAGCGCTTTAAGGGCGGCTTCTTTTTTGAGGAAGGCTTCGCTGTGGGGGTTTTGTGTGGATGTGTCGCGCAGGGACATCGCATCCCTAATGGTGGTGATTAGTTTATCTACATCAACGCCAAAGCGCTGATGCGTCAGTTCAATCGCGTTGCGTCGCGCTAAGGATTTGAGGTCATCGGGCAGATCATCCGGCGAGGGCATCCGCGCTTGCCCGACAAGTACCGGAATCACCAATTTATCGGTCTTAAGCGCACTGGCGATCTCGATGCGGACGAAATCATTCCAGAGTTCCAACCGCCGCGCCCCATTCGCATCAACTATCGTGTTCCACTGCGGCCCAATTACGGCCAGAAAAATATCGCAGGTAGAAACGGCTTCTTCCAGTATGTTGATAAAATCGACACCGGGTTTGATGCTGTCCACATCCATGAAGATGTCGTCTTTTTGGAACTTAGCCACCAGCCGATCATACAACCGCCCGACATAGCCTTCGCTGTCCTGCCGCCGATAATTGATGAAGATACGCGCCATGCTTACGTTCCCTCTGCCGCCGCGAATTGGGCAACCCTTATTCTAACGCAACTTGAGCGCAAAAATGGTATATGGTCAGAATTTGAATCGCCAGATTAGAGCGCCCAATTTGACTTGAGTCGTAAATCCCCACGCATGACCCTACTCAAATGTCAGCTTAAGCGTGACGAGTTGATGCGGTTCAATCATGACGGTCACACGCCCGTTAGCGTCCGTCTCGATATAACTCTGCGACTCTTCCGCAAGGTTGACCAACTGGACATGCTCTGGGCGGACGTGTGGCGTGAGCAGTACTTCTGTCGAGCGATTGCTTGGGTTGAGCAGCCGTACAATCCAGCCTTTGCCTTTTTGCGGCGGCTTAAAAGCCGTCAAAATCGCGCCATTACCGTCGCTATCACCGCCTACGCCGCGATCACTCACAATCGATAAGAAGCTGCGACGAGGGCGTTCCGGGCGGGCATCATATTGATACGCTTGCAAGGGCGCGTCAAATTCATGGGCGGCACGGATCACCGCAGACGGGTCATTAGGGGCGGTGGGCAGCAGTGCATAATCCGACTCGATTATTCGCTGGCACTGTGCGCCCGGTACGGCAAGGGAAGGCCCCATGCTATCGGGTCGTGCTTCGATATCGTCACGATTCAGCCAACCTACAGCGCGGGTTAACGTTAATGCCAGCGAGAGCTGCCCATCCTCGCTGATGGGTTCGACTTCCGGCAAGCCACGCGCCAGCAGCGTTACGGCTTTTTCATCTTCTTCTACGGTGCAAGCAGTTTGTATTGGCTGGAGTCCGCTGGCAGGGCGCTCGACTAAGCCGTATAAGCTGTTACTCAGCAGCAAATCTGTCTCAAGCCCAGTGCGGAGGTGGATGCGTAAACGATGATCGCGGGCGGTATTATTAAACGTCGTGCGGAAATAAAGGCCAGGGACATGATCGTAAAATGTCACCGTCGTCGTTATTTCCAGCAAACGTACCCCGCGCTCACGCACCCGATCAGTTCGTAACGCTGTCGCCACCCGCATCCGGTGATGCAAGATGAGGCGCTCATAGAGCGGCGATGATTCAATTTTCACATCATCGACCAATTGTCCCTGCGCGATGACATCCTGCTCCGGGGCGGCATAGGTAAAGGTATCGCCTGCGTCGCCGCCGTCATAAAAATTCAGTAGATCATAAATGGTTAGGCCGGATATGCTTTCGCCTTCGGTGTGCCACTTTAATCGTCCCTCCTCGACGGTGAGGGTATCTCCACTGACACTGCCAATCGCCCGCCCGGAAGTGAGGCGTGGTAAGTGGCTCGAATCCGGCAAGGTATCGCTTAACTCAATTGTATAGGTGGCATAACCGACGGCGGGGACTTCCGCCAGAAACGCGACTGTGCCACTGTGCGGCGCTTCATTATCCGGCGGCGACCAACTGAAATTCTGTTCTTCGCTGCCCGGCGCACGTACTTTGGCGGGATAGTGACCCGGTGGCAGATTCAGCGGCACTTCCACCACCTGCTTGACAGGCCAATTGTGCGGATTCCACACGACCACATATGTGGCAATATGCAGATTTCCCGTCGCTGGCGTACCGGGCTGATATAAATGCCCTGGTAGGGCGGTTAGCGCTCCTTTGACGATCTGATTGACCGTATCCATTGCTTGACGGTAACGGATTTCGTTTTCTTCGTGGACGGCATCAATGCTGCATCCGCCGAGCGCTGTCCGTACCTGATTTTGTAACGCCAGCCGCCAGCCATAATTTAAGAGGGCGCGTAGATTGTCGGGATGTTTTACCTTGCCATGCGTCAGCGCCAGCGCTAACCAAGGTTCGGCGGCATACGTCAAATTTGCTTGTAAGCGAGCATTATTTTGCTTAAGGTAAAGACGGGCAGAATGAGTGCCGTCCGCAGTGATCGAAAGTTCGCCCGTCATCGGCTTACGGCGGCTGTCTGGAAGGGAGCGTCGCAGCGAGCGCAGATAATCCGGCAGATCACTTTGTTCAACCGGAACGCCGGAAATCATTTCGAGTTCGTTGAGTGTTTCTGTGGGGGTTGCCCGCAGCGAGTCGGAATCGAGCAGCCATAAAAATGGGCCATCAGGGCGCATCGCTTGCTGTTTTTTGAGCGTACTTTCTAAATCTTGGTTGGTGTAACCCACAGGTGGATGATTAACAACCAGTAAATTGCTTCCGTCTGTGCCTTCCCAGCGGAACGGCTCATGAAAATCAAGTTCATCGGTGTATAAAAATGCGGCGGTGATGCCAACGCCGCGTAAAATCTGCGGAAGCTGTCCCCCATGCCCGCTGAGTTGGGGCATATAAGCCACTGGCATCAGCTTTACCCCATGCCGGATTGCGTCCGCCCGTGCCGTCATCAGATTGCGAAGCATCGACTCGCCGCTGACGAGCAGGTCATCGACGGTGACATAAAACGGCCCAATCCCCAAGCGTCCACCCGCGTTAAAGATCACCAGCAGCGCTAGTAAGTCGGGACGCACGGCGGCGATGTCTTCCAAAATCACCGTTTGCCCACCCAATAAGAAAAATCGCAGCGCTGTGCCGGGTGTGGCGGTGCTGTCCATCTGCTCTAGCAGACGTGCTAATGTATCCAGCAGCCAAGCGCGGCGGCTATCGAATGTTTCTACCCATTCGCGCTCCCAGCGCAGATGCGGGATGACGTGCAGCGTTGTAAGCGGCGGCGCGGGAAGGGGCTTGGTCACAGACATAAGATGGTCTTTCCTTGTTGGCAGTCGTGTTGTTTGGGAAGGCGACATAACAAAAAACTATCCCTATTCTAATGCAAGATGGGTCATTTTCATGCAGCTTGTTTGCGTTTCATCTCAACTTTTCACTTAATTTACACATTTCGGAGGAAATTTGAAACCCTCAAGCCATAAATTTTACATTTTGAGGATAGCATAACTTTATCATGTGCATCCGGCACATGGTTTAAATCTATGGAGTCACCCAAATCCATGAAAAGATATGCGCTATTTTTAAGTTTTTTTGTCGTCTTTGCCCTATTTGGCATGGTGATCCTCTCGTTTTCTGCCGAATCTGCTGCCGCCCAGCCAGGGGGTGATCGGACACGCGTTCCAGGAGAAGGTCGTACTGAACAGCCGCCCCCGCCCGCACCAAGCGAAGCACCACCCCAGGTTCCACCGCGTGAAACCCGTCCCGGAGGCACTGCCCAACCGCCGCCGCGCGAAACCCGTCCCGGAGGCACCGCCCAACCACCTCCACCACAAGTGACCCGTCCGGCAGGTACCGTGCAGCCGCGTGTGACACTCACGCTGCCGGGGATTGATCCCACCGCCTTACGCACAACAGCACAGGCGCAGTCCACCCAAATCAATGCGACTCGCCAGTCAATTCAGATGACGGCAACCGCGTTGAATATCGATCCCACCGCTGTACGCGCCACTGTTCAAGCGATTGCGACTCGTGTCGCCGGAATCGAACTCACCGATGAGCAAATCGCCGCCTTGCAAGCCTTAGCCGACATCAGCACTGTTACCTACAATGCCGAAGACAATACGTTAACGGCAGTCATTGAGCCGAGCGAAACGCAGGTGAATACGCTGATCGATTCGATAGCGACTTATACTGGAAACGATGTCGAGGCTATCAGTGTTGATCTGGTCGAAGGCGGTATTGTGATTACGGTTGAGGATGCGGCGGCGCAAGGTGATCTGGTCGTCACTACGTCCGTGACAACTGTTGATGGCGAATTGGTTGTCACTGTTGATTCAGTCATGCTAGGCCAATTCAGTGTCCCGGTGGATGAATTTTCCGAATATGTAGACGCTACAGTGGCAGGACTTGATCTTGATTTGAGCTATCTAGCAGCCTTACAAGAAACATTTGACGTGACGTTTGATGCTGTGGTCATCACCGAGGATGGTTTGGTGTTCGTGGTCACATTGCAGCCTATTGATTAATCGCGGCTCCTAAAACGCTGACGATGCAGGGATAGAATGCTTTACGTGCAGCGCTATCCCTGCTATGGTTGGGGGACTTTGGGTAAGTGGTCAGATGAAAGGGCGGGAGCAATGGTGCGCTGCGGGGTCGATATGATTGAAAATGAGCGCGTGACGGATGGCATCGCCCGTTTTGGTGAACAGTTTTTTAGTCGCTTTTTTACGGAAGGGGAGCGCGAAGACTGCGACGATCAACCGCATCGGCTCGCCGCCCGAATCGCGGCGAAGGAAGCGGTGGCTAAGGCGCTCGGTACAGGCATCGGCGATATAAAATGGGTGGAGATCGAAATCCGCGTCAATAACGAGCGCAAACGCCCAACACTGCATCTACATGGCGCTGCTGGGAAGCTGGCCTTAGCACTTGGCTTAACGCAGTGGGACATCAGCCTCTCGCATACCAAAGATCACGCGATAGCCTTTGTTGTGGCGCTTTGATTGGTAAAGAAATATAGATGTATAAACGTGGTTGGGGTTGCCTTGTTCACTGGGAGCGACACACAGGTCGCTCCCTACAGCGAAGAAAATAGACACCTGGGTTGTTGCTGGTAATAGCTATTGCAGCGCCGCTTTGATCTGATCGATATGTTGGCGTGTGTGATTTCGTAAGGTGTCGATTTGGAAGGTCGCCCACCACAAATGCGCTTTGCGTTCCGATCCGTTGGTCTTGAAGTTCCGCAGAATGGCAACTGTGTGATTATATGACCGCCGCAGTTCCGCCAAGACATCGGCAGTCGTTGGGTAAATTTCCAAAAATGCGGCGATCAATGCCGGATGATTGGCGACATACGCTGTTTGTTCTGGCCCCTGTACCTGAATCCCCATCCACGTTTGTAACCAGCGCTCGTGCAAGGTCAGATGCGCCAGTACTTCTTTAGCGCTCCATTCGCCCTCAGCAGGTTTTTTACTGGCGGTTTCTTCGCCTGCTGTCGTGATGAGCGCGGCGATTTCGGCATAATCGGCCTCGTCCATCGCTTTCACACGATCCGCTAATTCGCCGTAATCCGCGACTTTTTGCGGCAGCGGATAACCCTTGAGTGTGATGGTCGTTTCGTGTTTTTCGCCGCTGCGGTAGAACGTGACCGATACAACATCGCCGGGAACGCTGTTCGCCAAAATCACGAAAGAGGGCAGGGTATTCGTTATCGTTTGACCGTTAATCTCGGTGATGATGTCATCAGTCAAGAGTCCGGCGGCTTCCGCGCTGTAGCCGGGTATTAATCCGCCGACTTTCATAGCGGCATTTTCAGCGATATTATTGTTTTTGCGATCAGCATCAGTGACATTGCCGGGATAAATACCCAAAATAACGCGATTAGTGATGCGCTGATCTTCCCCTTTTTCTAAAGCAGAAACGAGATTATCTAGGCGGTTTTCCCATTCACGCTGAATTGCGTCGGCGGCCTCAAAGTTAAAGTCGCTATATTCGACATTTACGACAACCGAATCGCCCTGTGCATCAAGATTAATTTCGATACGTGAGTCGGTGGTTTCGCCAGCGCCGCGCCAGTTGAGGACGATCTTTTTATCTGCTTCCAATTCGACAAATGAACCAACGGCATAATAACCAGTGTTCCACGTTAGCAAAAAATGACCACCGACTTCAGGCCGGGTATGGGCATCATCCGAAAACCAATAAGTGACCCAATCCCGGTCAATAAATGAGCGATAGACCTGTGAGACAGGTGCATGAATAGTACGGGTAAAAGTTAAAACGGGGGCAGCGACATCCGTCATCATCTCGAATCTCCTTATTTTGTTGGGCTATATTTGCGCTTATTTCATTAATTCTGTTTACCCATTTAATTGGGTAATTGAAATTAATATAAGGCTAATTAAGCGAAATGTCAATTTTGTGAAATTTAAAACAGGTTACAGAATAGAAATCTCGAGGTAAGGTGTAAATTAGGGACACAATTGGCGATTATGTCCCTGAAAGAAGTTAGATTATTAGGGCGTGACGACGAAAATCCCGATGGCATCACTATCTGAGGAAACGCTGCCTACTCCAAACGCATACAGCACTGACGGCGGCATTCCATCATAAGTCAGCCATTGAATCGAAAATCCATCCGCTGGCGTGCTATCTGTGCCGATTACGTCCGCACGAGAAAGCGACGGATTGTTCCGATAAAACGTGACTTCGTTGGTGCCAGCGGGCGCACGTACCCAAGAGACAGTGACGGTAATGCCTGCTTGAAGGCCGTAACACGTACTGTCAAAGCTCAAATAGGGCGTGATCGTCAAAAAATCCGTCCCGGTATTGAGGAAAAACTCGTTCTCTAAGCAGTTGCTATCCGGCGCGAGGGTGGGCGGATTATTAGAGGGCGTTTGTGGCACAAGCAGCGTTTGGCCGACATCCAACGTATTTGGGTCTTGCAGGCAGTTGCCTTGAATCAGCACATCGACACTCGTGCCAGTCCGCGTAGCGATCCCCGTCAGCGTATCGCCGGGCAAGATGGTATACGTTAGCCAGTCCGAGCGAGGCGTACAGCCAATTAGGGCAGATGTCGTGCTGTTGACAGGCGCTTCAGTCGCGGCAGGGGCGATAGTCGCTGTTGCCAAATTGCCCACGCCCGAATCATCATCATTGTTATTCAGGTTGCAGCCTGCTAACACGAAACACACCATCAGGCATACAATGATTTTTTTGACCATAATCCCATTAATTTCCTTCTGGGAAGTTAATCACCCACAGCGGATAAAGCGAATTAGAGAAGATCGTCCGCAACAGATATTGAAAGGCGAGTGCCGCTGTCATGCTTTCCGGATCACTGCTTGATGCCTTTTCTTGGGCTTCGGTAGGGGTATCATAACGCATTTCGACTACGGCGACGGATAGACCACTGGGTTCGCTCGTATATACATGCGACTGATAATCCATTCCCGGCATAAGGTCAAAAAGGGATTCGGTTCGCTCCCTAATCATTAGATCAGAAAAAGTCGACATCCGATACATTAATTCCGGCGCGGCGATCTGGGCATCTTCGGCATTTGTATACAGCAGCGCAACGATGGCGACCTGACGATCACCTTCTTGTCGATCTGCGATCGCAGCAAGTTGATACAAAGGCAAATCGCCATAACCAACAAAAGCATTGCGAATAAAATTTTCAGCGCGTTGAGGGTCGGGGACTCTGCTAAGTACCTGCGCTGCAACGTCATCTGCGGTCAGATCAAGTACGAAGCGGACGTCTTCATTAGGCAAAAACTGTAAATTGACAAGCTGCCCCATATACACTGATGGATCGATGAGTGCTTCTGCCAATGTGTGATAATCCTCCGCTTCCGCTAATGAGGGAAGATCACCTGTTGTCACATCCGCAACCCTTTCAAGCGTTGTTTCATCCGGCGCACTCACCAGCAAATTGGGCAGCAGCAAAAACGGCACTTCACGCCCAATCCCGGTATCGAAGATATTGGCAAGGTCTCGCTCAGTGGGATTTACATTCATGCCTGCCGCGCATCCATCCCCGCTGCACCACGCCGGTACACCATGAATTTCTGTTTGGATGTAACCCCGTGCAGCATGGGTGGCAGCAATCGCGGCAAGATCAAAATCTCCGCTCCAGATAACGCCGTGTGAGGGTGGCTTGCCAAATGAGAGGGTGCGATCCACATCGAAAATATCAAAACCAACCACTTCAGGCATACGTGCTGCTTCGAAAAAAGACTGACGCACTGAATCTGGTGCGGAAAGCCAGCGGTACGTAAAGCCTATCCAAGAAGAGTCAGCGAAAAGAGTTTCTGCGCTTTCCGGGCGCTGCATCCAATCCCGCGCTTCTTCTACAGCACGGAAGTCCATATAACGAATCCACGTATCGCGCACCTCCGGCGTATCAGGCGCGAGTGCCAACAAGTCCAGCAGCGGATGCTTCCCGATACCTAGAAATTGGGCTTGTGCAGGCACAAGATCGACACACAACATCAAAATACTAACAAATAAAAGTGCATAAAATTTTGAACGCATTTGCCCTCTTAATTCAAAGTTTAGGTGGATGCCACCCGGCTTGTACCCAATAGCTTCTTACAATTAGTGCATCTGGATCGTCGTCAAGATGCAGAGTCTTTACTGTCACTCGCCCACAAGATGTCAGGCCGAAAATACGAATTCCATCTGCTGACCAACGAAAATGTTCAGGCTAACTTTGGCGGCGCGGATTAAAAAGCGCGATGGGTGTCGCAGTTTCGGGATCAACTGCATTGATTCTATCACTTTTATGTCGGTTACAAAGCGGACACGCCAGCCACAAGTTGCTTTCTTGATCGCTTCCACCTTTAGCACGAGGAATGATGTGTTCAATTTCCAATCGTGCCATCACAAGATGCTGCGGACTTAAACAGTAACCGCAGCGATTCTGTGCCTGCAAACGAATACGCTGGTCAAGCTCAAGAGGAATTTTAGATGGAGTCACAAATTAACTCAACGGCGGGATTAAGCCGCGCTGGACGGCGACGTGAAGGGCTTCGGCTTTTTGCTTAAGCCCTTGACGATAAATAGTCATAAGTTGATCGAGTCGATTACGTTCTGAGTCGTCTAACGCACCTTCCTGATTTTGCTCCAGGAAAGTACTTAATTCATGCTGCTGTGCTTCATCGAGTTGGATTGAACATAACGCCAAAACCTCGTCATCGGGCAGTTCAGAGATCGGTGTCTCATAGGCGGAGCGATCAATCCATTGTAGCAGAACATCCTCGAAGTGTCGTCCGGTATGATTGGCAATCGCCCGTGCGCGAATCGCGGCGGTTTCGGGGATGTTGAGGGTAACAGTCGTGTGCATTTTCTGATTCC
>DAOTTO010000154.1:0-2449 GCA_034437895.1 Anaerolineae bacterium
TGATATTTACCCAAGACCTCGCCGACGATACGAGCGCTTTTCTTGTAGGCTGTGCCGGAGCGTATACCCATATCGTACATCGCAAAGAGGATACGCCTATGGACGGGTTTTAGCCCATCTCGGGCATCAGGCAAGGCACGGGCGACGATCACGCTCATGGCGTAATCTAAAAAGCTGCCGCGCATTTCCTCATTGATATTAATCGAGCGGATAATGCCAATCGAGCCGTTTACTGCTCCGTTTTCGCTTCCGTTCGAGTTGCCATTTTCTGTCATAACTTTGTTACGCCCATGCACTAACAGAGTGAAATGAGCGCGTATCTCCTTTTGACTTGATCTCTGAGTTGGTTGAACCGACGTTTAGCCGATGAGTGCGTTTTGGTATGCTGTGGAGAACAGTTTTTCTATTGTTCGCACCCTTTAATTTGCGTCATCATGCAAATTATTATACCCTAAAATAGACCGAAAAGCGAGTGGCCGTGTGCTTTGTATCCCAAATGCTAAGAGCTATATCCCAAATTTTTGGGATAAAATTGTAATAGAGGTTACGAAATTCTAACTTTGTTGGGTAGAAGATAAAACCTGTATCAATTATGCTAAGTTTGCCTTGATTCAAATTTGCAATGGATACGGGGTATCTATCTTTCAATCACGCTTACAAGAGTTAGATGTCAAATAGCGACTTAAAAAGCAGGTTCGTAAAGGATAAGTTTATGAAGCGCCGCATATTGCTCATATTGGTTGGATTGGTGTTGGCTTTAAATGGGAGAATAATCGGACAGGAAACGACTTTAATGGTAAAGATACTGATTTTAGATCAACTTCCTTATCAGCATAGCCAACCAATTTTGGAGATTGTGCAGCAGAATCTAGCGCAGTCCCAGATTAATCTTGAAGAACGTTTTGTAACGACTTTTGATGAAATTGCATTAGATAGTGCAACGTTTGAGCAGTTTCAGCCTTCTCTAACGATCGCTATTCAAGAACAGGTGACGTTACACCAAGAAGAGAAGCGGTTTCACCTTTTCATGCGTAGCTATCAGCCGACAAGTTTAGAACCTTCACCCATTCTATATGCACAGGTCGGCGGGGAAATTTGGGGTGATTTTGATGCTGTTTACACGATTAGCTCACTAGACGCTTGGGTGGATATTCAAACTTCTATGGCTAGTTTAGTAACTGCAATGGGTTTGTATTCCATCGAGCGCTGTGACTTAGCCCTTCCGTATTTCGATGATGATTTCTTGAGCTTAATAAGTGTTCCTTATATTTTGCCATATATTAATTTTTATCATGGCAATTGTGCAATTGTTGAGGAGGATTTAGAGACAGCGCGTGATCTTTTAAGGCCAAACTATATGGGGTTGGATTTTAATTTTGAGCGTCATTTCTATCCACAGGGTCTCAACTACGCTTGGGTACGTCTACAGGGTATCGAAGAAGATTTAGTCCAATATCCGCAGCTTGAATCCCCCTTTTATCGCTTAGTTGGGGGAATGCACCCTGATTTGAGAGGAAAGGACTTTGCTGACTTTCTTGCACGTCGCGCCCAATTACATGCGCTTGCTTTTGAATATGACTTGGCTATCGCAGATATGGACGACGCGATCCGTTTCGTGGAAGATCGAAACCAACTTACCGAAGGAACATTTTTACCTAATGAAATAGCTCGTTTTTACGTCCTGCGTGGGCAGATGGTGATGCTTCTCTATGAATGGGATCGCGTCCTCGCAGATTACAATACCGCGCTTGAACTCGACCCGACTTATGCCGATGCGTATTTCTATCGCGGCGTACTCTATTATTCGGTGTTGGAGCGTGAACAAGCATCAGCGGATTTTGAGCGTTATATCGAACTTGCTCCCGAAGGCGATCATGCCGCAGAAGCAGCGCGCTACGTCGAGTCTATTCGGATCGAATTGGGATCGTTAGATGGCTAATTGCTTCAAAATCTCACTGACTCAGCTATACGCATATACCCGCGAAATCCGCTACAATCGAATCACCATTTACTTACTGCATATTTGGAGTACCTAATGAAATTTTTGCGTATTTTTGCTCTCGTTGCTTTATGTCTTTTGTCGTTTGGCAGCGTCGCACAATCACAAGATGGCCCACTGCCGCAGCACGATGGGGAGTTGGCTGTTGATGGACTTCAAGATCAGGTGGAGGTGCTGCGCGATCAATGGGGTGTGCCGCATATTTATGCCAGCAACACCCATGATCTATTTTTCGCGCAGGGCTTTACTCATGCCCAAGATCGCTGGTGGCAGATGGAGTTTTTCCGCCACATTGGCAGTGGATCGATTCAAGAACTGACGGGACAAAATCCGGCCTTGATGGGTACGGACTTGTTTTTGCGGACGATGGGCTTTCGTGAAGTTGCCGAGCGTGAACTGGCCGAGAGTTACGACGAAGCTGTTGTCGCCAACCTTCAAGCCTTCGCTGAT
>DAOTTO010000155.1:0-6943 GCA_034437895.1 Anaerolineae bacterium
GGGGATAACCTGCTGGGCGCTCACTAATGCGCCGACCACATTGGCATGAAACTCTTCGAGAAGTGTGTCCACTTCTAATTTTGAAGGCTGACTTTGCTGAAGGACGGCGACATTATAAACCAAGACATCCGGTGAGCCGTAACGCCCAGCAATTTCGGAAAACGCATCCCGAAGCGAAGTTGGGTTAGCGGCATCCGCCACCATAGTCACCGCGTTCTCGCCGATTTCGACTGCGCCTGCTGTTAAGGTTTCCTGCCGCCGTGCCATCAAAATTGGGCGATAACCTTCTCGTGCGAATCGCTTGGCAACCGCCAAACCCACACCCGGCCCCGCACCCACTACCGCGATAATTTTTTCAGACATTTTTATCCATTCCATCCGTTAATCAATAAACACTTAGAAAACCCGTTACTTCCCATTTGATGCGCTGCCTGATGATATTCTTACACCTGCGACAGAGAATCAAAACGCCCCCAGTCGCCGTAATTGACCAGGGGCGTGTTTTATTTTTATATTTTGGGGCGGCGCAGGTGTTTACTTGCGCGGCTTGAGGATGATGATGTGGCGGCGGATTTGATCTTTGTAATCCGCGATGATCTCCGTTACGGCACGTTGGATGCCGCTTTGATATTTGGGGTCATTCTGCCGAGCCTGATGGAGCTTAATCGCTACGTAGTCATTGATGAGCATTTTGCACTTCTCCTTACATTACACTGAGTGGTTATTTTGCTTAACCACACCCTCATCATACGATACTCAGGCAATCTATACAATGAGTCCATCCATAGCCATTATGCAACTTTAACAAACTCATCATGGTTGTTGACAAAATCTTAAATTCGACATAGTATAAAACCAACCAGTCGGCACTTTATTGGAGATCATCATGAGTAAGGGAGAAAGTACCAAACAGGCGATTGTGGCACAGGCGGCGAAGGTGTTTAACGTCTATGGCTATGTGGGTACGTCGATGGATGCGCTGACAGCCGCCACCCACTTGACCAAAGGCGGAATCTATAACCATTTCGGCAGTAAAGAGGCATTGGCCTTAGCCGCGCTTGATTATTCCGTCAATCTTGCGAGGGAACGTTTTAAGGAAATCGCCGCAGGCAAGCGCGATACCCGTGAACGGCTGCTGGCTGTTGTTACTCTGTTTCGCAGCATTATTGATGAACCGATGTTCGAGGGCGGTTGTCCGATTTTGAATACGGCTGTAGAAGCCGATGATACCAACCCAGCGCTGCGGGCGCGGGCGCAAAAGGCACTTGATGATTGGCGCGACTATATCATGCAGACTCTTGTACGCGGCGCGGAACTCGGCACAGTGCGTCCCGGTGTTGACCCAGACGCTGTTGCTACGATCATTTTAGCGACATTAGAGGGGGGCGTGATGTTGAGTAAATTGTATGGCGACAGCCGTCATATTGCCCACGTCGCGGAGCATTTGGCGCACTATATCGACTCGTTGGTGATGTGAGTTTTTAGGGGCGGATGATCCGCCGGAAAAAGGGGTATAGCGATGACCTGGCAGCATTTTGTCGCCTTGGGCGATAGTTTAACCGAAGGCATTGGCGATCATGTTGAGGGCATAGAAACGATGAGTTGGGCGGATCGGGTCGCGCAGGTGCTACATCCGATGCGTTACACCAATCTCGCCAAACGTGGGCAGACCAGCGATGAAGTGATCGCCACGCAGTTGCAAACGGCCTTTGCGCTCCAGGCGGATTTAGTCAGCGTGTTGATGGGCGGCAATGATGACCGTAACCCGGATTGGAAAATTGAAGATTTTCATACCAATTTGCACGTTGTCCTGCGGGCGCTTAGTTATTCCGGCGCACAGCTTATCACGATGACGATGGTCGATATTTCGCCGCTGCTGCCTGAGTGGTATCTGCCCAAATTCGAGGTTTTAGGCGGACGCATCCGTGCCATTAACGACTCGGTTCGGCGTATTAGTCCACAATATGATGCAATTTGCGTGGATTTAGAAACACATCCGCAGGTACAGCAGCAGGCCACCCTCAGCGCTGATTATTTGCATCCGAACATGCTCGGCTATCAGCGTATCGCGGCGGAAGTCGTGCGCCAACTCGAAATTCATTTTGTCCATGAGTAACCAGAGGGTAAATACCTCAAAATGGGACATACAGCTTAAAGGATTTTTAGAGCGAAGAGCGAAGATTAAACGCCAAGAACGCCAAGAATTGCAAAGTGTTTTCAGATATAGAGCAAACGCGAAGGACACAAAGAAAACGAAGCTGTAACCTTTTCCCCTTGGTTCGCTTTGCACCTTTGCGGTTTGTATTGATAGCAATGGTCATCCAATGGTTTTTAGAAGGAGACTTTATGACAGAATCACTCCCAACCCAAGAACGCAGCCATACGTTACATTGGCAAGACCCGATGATTGGCGCTCAAGCGGCTAAGACGATGGCAAACGGCGAAATCCCGCCCGCCCCGATTGCGGTCTTGATGAATATGCAGCCGATTGAGGTTGAACATGGGCGCGTGGTCTTTAGCGCCAATCCAGCCGAATATCACTACAACCCGATTGGGACAGTACGCGGCGGATTCGCGGCAACCGTTTTGGATTCCGCGCTGGGGTGCGCTGTGCATTCCGCACTTCCCGCTGGAACGGGTTATAGCACGGCTGAACTGCATGTCAATTACATCCGCCCGATTACGGCAAAAACAGGCGAACTGCGCTGCGAAGGCAAGGTCATCCACGCTGGCAGCCGAGTCGCTACCGCCGAAGCCCGACTGACCGATTCCAACGGCAAACTTTATGCCCACGCGACGACGACTTGCATCTATTGAAGTCCTCGCCACGATCACAGATCGCACCCGCCGCCAGATTTTCATGACGGCACAGGTGATGAATCCGGCTGGAAAAGTGGTCGCGTTGTGCCATGCCACCTGTATGCTCTTGGGGGAATAAAGACGCGGTAAAGGTTGCCGTGATGGGTATATCTCGTGTTGGCGAGTAGCGCGATTCGGCGAATCACGCCCAGAAATAATTGTAACTCCTACAATCAGGATAATCGCACTAAATTTTTTGGCATAGTTCATAAAAGTCGAAATCTAACCACCAAGGCGCAAAGATCATAGAGGAAAATAGAAATTCAGGACTTTCGCTGGCCGCATTAAGAACAAGGGGTTATGCTGTTTTACAATTAAATGCGGACACTGTAGGGACGACCTATGTGTCATTCCCGGCAAGGATGCACACATCGGCCACTCCCTACAATATCCTTGATTTTAGATACTACCCACAGACTCTATAGAAGATGACTGCGCCGTGATGACGCTTTTATGACACTTAACGAGGCCAGTTATACTGCACAGTATAGGTAATTACGGCTTCTGCGCCCGGTTCGACCTGTACACGAAATTCAATCGTGTTGGAATCCAACTGCGTATATTCGGCTGAGGCATTCAGGATTTCCCAATTGCTCCAGCGGAAAAGATGCTCCGGCACACGGATTTCCACTGTTTCATCATCCTTGCGGTTGCGGAGGCGAATTTCATAAGTTTCTTGCAGGACGGTATCGCTGACGAGGCGATACTCGGTCTGAATGTGTTCGCCCACCAGATCGAAAGCGTTGCCCAGATACAACTGCACATCTTCGCCTTCCGGTGTGTGGTCAATTGTATTTTCGCCAATCAACAGCGCCGCGCCGTCGGTATCTTCCTGATATACGCGCACCCGTCCGGCAGGCATATCCGCGCCGAGGCCGTTTTCTTCACCCGTCGTAAATTCCAACCAACTCTGCACGTCGGTGATGCCCGTCTGACCGTAAAATTGGTCGGTGAGGGCATACCCATAATTGTAGTAAGGTGTGCCGCCTTCATAGACGAAGAAGGTCGTTGATGGCACATCCGCGCCCGTAACAAACTCGACCTGCTTAGATTCATTATCGGCAATCGTCACCGGGCGGGTGACTTCATAGAGTTGATATTCAAAGAACTCACGTTGGACAGTTTGTGTCGCCTGTTCCATAGGCGCAGCCATCGCCATATCATACAGGGCTTCTTCGGCGCGTGCTTCTGGCTGAACACGGTTCAGATTACCCGCGACCAGCTTCAACTGTGCATCATGATAGGTCGCACCACTGGTATTATTCAGCGTGACCCATCCGGTTAAATCCAGCGAGGCGTTATCGGCAGCCAGCAGCAGGTTATAATCCGCCGTCCAACTCATTCCGCCCGTGAGATAGGTCAGCTCCACTTGTTGATCGCCTGATTGCGCCGCGTTCACCAACCAGCGTAAGGTTGGGCGCGTAATCAGACCTTCGGGCAGTTCCGGGAAGCGAATATCGCGCACAGACGAAACCGACAGTGACACGATTTGGCCTTCGTCGGTACGTAAGATGATCTCGCCGTTGCGTCCGCTTAAAAGCTGCCCGGAAAATTCCGCGCCATCTAGCAGAGTCGTCACTTCGATGCGCTCATCCAAATAACGCTCCAACAGGGCAGCGCTGTTGACCAGATCATAAATGTAATTCTGCTCCAATACATACGTCCCGGTTGGGTCAGTGATTGAAGCAAAATTGACCGAAGTCGCGTCGATGCTAGCAGCGACATCGGTAAAATCGACGGTGTTTAGGCCACCCGTAAAGCTGAAGGTTCGGCGATCCTGAATCAGGGCGGTTCCGGCATTATAGACCGTTACGGCGACTCCGTTACTCACAGATTCAGGGGCGGGGGTGGCTTCCGGTGTCGCGTCTTGGGCGCTGGCGAGGATTCCGCCGAGCAGCACCAACATGACACACGTCACCAGTACGATGGTGATGAAGGTTGATTTTCGCATGAGGTATCTTTCCTTTTTAGCTTTTAGCTTTTAGCTTTTAGCTTTTAGCCGTCAGCTTGATAAAATGTGTTTCAATGGTAGGAAGTAAGCGATGTGTCACTCCCATACCATTTTTACTCACTACTCAGCACTCATAACTCAGTACTTCCCTACTGCACTTCCGCCGTCACGATGAACCCATTGACATCAAACGTATAGCGTCCGGGATCCAAAGCGCCAAGTTGTAAGGTCGCGCTGTAGTCTACGATGACCTGCGGACACATCACGTCCGGCGGCAGGATACGGTAAATCTCAATCGTGAAGGTATTGCCATCCTGCCGCTGATCGGTAATGACATCACTCTCGCAGCCATCCGGTTGATAGCCTTCGATTTGCAGAGCGACTTGCGGCGGGGATGATTCCATAATCAGCACCTGCACATCCGTGATGCCGTGAAGCGTTGAATTGGATGGTGCAGCAGCATCGCCCATAACGTCTCCTCCGATGGTGATCTCGCCCTTCAGATCGCCCACCTCATAATCGTACACACCAGCAGGAAGATCATCCGGCAGCGGAATGCTGACTTCATATGTCCATGCGCGGAACGTCATCGGGCAAATTAGCGATACAGATGGCTCCGGTTGTTCAACGGCGACAACGAGAGTCATGTCTTCGACAGCGATACGTCCACGAATCGGGAGGACACAGCCATTGGGGGCAAATCCTGTGACGATAAAGACCGTTTGTCCTGAGTCATTCGTATCAATTCGGACATCTTCGACCTCGACAACGGCGGCGGTTGTCGGCTCAAGTACAGTCGTATCACCGCTTAAATCCAATGTGAACAACTGGTCATTCACTTCAATGACCTGACGATCATAGGGGACTTCTTCAATGACGCTGTGGTCATAATCGAATAGGGTGTCCAGCGGGATGATGGCCTCATATGGCACCTCGCCACCGCGACAGCGCACTGTCGGCGGGATTTCGCGGTAAATGGCGATTCTCAGCCAGCCATCGACATACGATTGATCGACAATGACGGGGAAATCACATTGGTCGGATTGATGTCCATTGATGTGCAGTACATAGTATGGGGTAGTCGGTCCCTGATTGGGAACTTCTCTAACGGGGGAAAAAATAAGTTCGACGCTTTCGATAACGGTCTCCACCCGACTCGGCGCAACTTCGTTAGGATCGTTGCTCACAGGCGCTTCGGGTGTGGCAGGATCACTTCCCGCGTCCGTAACGGCTTCAATCCCATTGACGATCACCGTTGGCACGGTTTCGCCCGGCGTAATGTCCAGCGGAATCACCTCATCATAGCCGATGAGCATCGCCGTACACGCTTGAGTCGGCTGGGTCTCCTCATAAAGTTCGACGATCAAACGCCGCCCTTCAACACGTTGGTCAATCTGTATCGGCAGATTACAGCCTGTCCCGCGTGATCCGAGGACGTGAATGCTGAGGCTGCCGTCGTCGTTAGTCTGTAGTACTGCCGTCTCGACCATAACAGGAACGCGAATTGGCGGTTCAGCGGTGGATTGCCCCAACGTGGGCATAGAGATGAGCAGCAGCCCAATAATGATCCAGAGTCTTTTCATAGTCGCTCCTAATGAATTTTTGGTTCTGACATGAAAGCGATGAACGCTTATCTTGTTATACTCTAAAAAGAAGACGACATGCCCACCCACTTTGTTCCCAAAAACGCAAAGGAACGATGCTGTACAATCGCAAAATGGATGAAAGGGATATTTTAGAATGCCTAGTGGTTCAAGTGGCATGAACGTCGCCATTATTATTTGGGGAAAATTGATGGTTTTCAACTCAAAGCGTCATTTCCAAGAATGGCTATATGCACAGCAAGTGACCCAGTAGTAAGTGAGTGCGCGAAAGTAATGCAAAAATTGGGGAGTGGCTATTTGGGTGGGTGTAGGGAAGCATCGATGTGTGCTTCCGCTGGAGCGACACATAGGTCGCTCTCTACAGTACCCTTTGCTTTAGCCACTCCCAAAAATTGGAACTACCAAGACACGAAGAACACCAAAAGAATCTTCTTGGCGTTCTTGGTGGTTAAAAAAATTAAATGTCTTTCATGGTTTTACTCAGGAGATTTTCGATGATACAAACCCACACAAAAGCCGAACTAACTCA
>DAOTTO010000156.1:0-3885 GCA_034437895.1 Anaerolineae bacterium
TTTCAATCGGTTTGTTGAGTTGAGAGGAAATGGCAATGACTCGCGTTTTTGTTTTCACCAATCACAAAGGGGGTGTCGGGAAATCGACATCCGCCACCAATACCGCTCTGGGCATCGCAGGAATGCTGCGACGCGCTGGCGCTCCGAATGCTCGTGTGCTGCTGATTGATACAGACAGTCAGGCACACGCCACGCTCGTGACAACGGGAACGAAGGACTATGGTGTGGACAATAGTCTGTACACGGTTCTGATGGCAAATCGTCAGAATGCGGCACAGACCCTGCTCAACTGTATCGTCCAATCGACATGGGACGCTGATCTTCATGTGCTACCCGCATCCCCTATGCTGGAAGGTGCAGAGCGTGAATTGATGGATATTGCAGGCGCACCGTATCGCCTCGCTGATCCTTTGAGCCGCATCATTAATCGGTATGCGGCTATTGTTATTGACACCCGCCCCTCTTTTTCACTCATGACCGAAATGGGCTTAATTGCCGCGACGGATGCGATTGTGCCGGTGGAACCACGCTATCTGGAAACCGTTGGTTTGATGAGCGTCATCGGGAAAATCAACGATATCCCTGAAGGTTGGCGGCAGCCAAATTTACGGCTGCCTGACGACGCTGCGCCTGTATCTGCGACTGGCGTACCAATGGCAATGGCTGAACAGCGGTCAATACGAGCATGTCAGCGCCATGATTGAAGAAATCGGGCGGCTGTTAGAGGGTTGGATCAAGCAAAGCAGGGGTAAGAACTCAGAAGAGTCGCTATAATGACGACTCATATAGCCGTTCATTCCACATGCGGAGAACTGACATGCCAGACCCGACAATCTTCAAAATCTTTCTCTCGTCTCCCGGTGATGTGCCGGGCGAACGCGATGACGCGCAAACCGTCATCGGCGAGATCAACGCCAGCGGCGAATTCGCGCATCACTTCATCCTTAAGCTGTACCGTTGGGATGACCAAGCCGTCGCGTTGCCCATGCCCGTGACCACGATTCCGCAGAAATCGGTGGATATTTACATGATCCGCCCGTCGGCGTGCGATCTCACGGTGGTGATGTTCTGGTCACGCATGGGATCGCCGCTGGTCATGGACGAGCGCGAATACCTGAGCGGCACACACTACGAATACTCCGAAGCGTTGCAGGGTTACCAGCAGATCGGCAAGCCGACGGTGTGGCTGTACCGCTTTGCCGAAGAACCGTTTTTTAGCGCTAAAGACCCGAAGCGGGACGAGAAGAACCGTCAGTTTGATCAGGTAGAGCAGTTCTTCAAGCAGTTTCAGGATGCCGAAGGACGCTACACAGGCGGCGTGAACGAATATAACACGTATCCCGACTTCAAGGCGCTGTTCAAGGGACAGTTGATTACCTATCTGCGGCACCTACGCGACAATCCCCGCCCGCCTGACCCGCCGCTACCCCCCCAGCGCAAGATCGATCCGAACCTGATCCCGTATCGCGGGTTGACCGCGCTCGACGAAAGCGACTCGCCGATCTTCTTCGGACGCGATGCCGAAACGCTGGAAGTCCTGAGCCGCATTGATAAGCAGCGCTTGGTGTTCGTGTTGGGCGCATCGGGGAGCGGTAAATCGTCACTGGCGGCGGCGGGGGTACTGCCCAAACTGCGTGAACGCGGCTGGCGAATCGTGCGCTGCGTCCCCGGTGATGATCCATTTTTCAATGTGGCGCTGGCACTGCTTCCCCCACCTGCTGACATGGGCGCAAAGCTGCAAGCCTACCTGAAAGAAGCCCGCAACTTGGCAGTCCAGTTGAGTGCCGAACCCCATGCGCTGATCACCCACCTTGAAAAAGCGGCGGCGGGCAAGCGCGTCCTGTTGTTCATCGACCAGTTTGAAGAAGTGTTCACACTGGCAGATAAGAATCCGCATCTGCCGGCTGGCAGCGTGGCGGCATTCATTCAGGCGATCCGGCAGCCGTCGGCGCAGGTCGTGACGCTGCTGACCATGCGCGCCGATTTCTACGGAGCGGCGCTGCCCTACTTCGGTGAACTCAAGCTGCACGCCTACGGGCTGACGCGCCCCTCGTCGTTCGCGCTCTACGAGATGATCACTCGTCCGGCAGAACTGGCGGGTTTGAAGCTGGACGAGGGGTTAGCCGCGCAAATTGTCGATGAAGTGGGCAGTGAAAGCGGCGGGCTGGCGCTGATCTCGTATGTGTTGGAGGCGCTGTACTTACTGGCAAAAACGCGCGGCGATGGAAAACTATCCCGGCACGATTATGAAGTTGAACTGAACGGTGTGCGTGGCGCGATCAACACGCTGGCAGACCGCGCCTATGCCGAACTGCCGTTTGACGAAACTGCCCGTCAGAAGGCGCTGCAAACAGTGTTCCGTGACTTGATCGCGATGACCGAAGAAGATGGGCAGTTGATTCCGACCCGCCGCCGCGCGCCGCTGACTGCCTTTTACCCGGATTCGAACGAAGCTCGCTTGATCGAAACATTTGTCCACGCGCGGTTGCTGGTTAAGGATACTCATGCGGTTGAAGTGGCGCATGAGGCGATTTTGCGCCAGTGGGACGCGCTGGCAAGCTGGATCGCGGCGATTAAGGGCGATCTGGCACTGTTCCGGCAGTACGAGCGCGACGCGAAAACATGGGCAGAGCGCGGCAGAGACACGCCGCAGCCGACGCACGAAGCGCTGGTCTATTTCGAGCGAGCGCTCGCCAGTCTCGGCTACCAGCGCGACGATCTAGTCGAAACTCTCAAAACTTACACCGAACCGGAAGCGGAACGCCTCTACCGCGAACTGGATACGCTGCCCAAAGATGCCACCAGCCACGAACGCCGCCGTGATATTGGTGATCGGTTAGCCGTGATTGGTGATACTCGTCCCGGCGTAGGTGTAAAAGAAATACAAGTCCCTCGCCCTGAGGGAGAGGGATTTAGGGTGAGGGCTATACCCGATCTGTTATGGTTACCCGCCAAAGGCAGTGACGGCAAGTACAAGTTTGAGTTCGGTGAATTTGAAGTAGCCGATTTCTATATTTCAAAATACCTTGTGACTTACGCCCAATATCAGATATTTGCCACAAGCGATTACGATAACCCACGCTGGTGGGCAGGTTTCCCTGAAAAATATCGTCCACAAGCATTAGCCAATCAACGAACGAGAATGGCGAATGCGCCCCGTGATTCAATCTCATGGTATCAGGCGGTGGCGTTTGCCCGTTGGTTGGACGAGCATCTGCGTGATGCGGGACGTTTACCTGATTCATCGTTACAAGTACGCCTGCCAACCGAATGGGAATGGCAGTGGGCGGCACAGAATGGCACAGAACAAAGGAAATATGCCTGGCAAGGTGGCTGGCGGGAAGGTTATGCCAATACCTACGAAGCCGGGTTGAGCCGCACAACAGCCGTCGGCATGTACCTGCACAGTGCGGCGGAATGCGGCGCGCTGGACATGGGTGGGAACCTGTTTGAGTGGTGCGCGAATAATAGAGATAAACCTGAAATAATTGATTTTAAGAACACAAGTTCTAAGGTGCTGCGGGGCGGTTCCTTCAACTTCGATCAGTCTTTCGCCGCCGCGTCGTCTCGCTACTACTCCCGCCCGAACGGTTGGAGCGACTCCTTCGGTTTGCGGTTGGTTTTGGCTGCCCCTATCGCGTCTCTGATCTCTGGCACTCTGAACTCTGAAAGCGAGTGAAACGAGCGCCTCTGTAGCTCTTGGCGGCGCAGCCGCCCTCTAATGGGGTGAGGGTGCGCGTAGACCCTGCACTTCGGGAATCCCCCGTCGTTTGCCTGCACAACATCCTGAAGCGCCACGCCATGTGTTATGTGGAAAGTCTCACCGGCTGAAACACGAAACATCGCTGGATGGCGGTGGTCAGGCTCATCTCTCGCCCGGTCTGA
>DAOTTO010000157.1:0-15833 GCA_034437895.1 Anaerolineae bacterium
ACAGTTTAAACACTTTCATTTTCGCTGATCTGACGCTCGATTTCGGCAGGATACAGACGGGCATACGCCCAAGCGTTGGCTGAATCCTCGGCGCGGAGGGTCGGGTAGCTTCTCAACAAATCCGATTCACTTGCGCCTTTTTGCCCGGTGTCATTTCAGATAAAAGTTGTTCAGCGCGTTCTAGTGTTCTCATCCTATTTTTCTCTTGGTGTTCTTGGCGGCTTGGTGGTTCAATCGCATTTCTACTCTTCTATTCTACCAGCTTTTGCGCCAGCCAAGTGCCGATCACGCCTGTTAAATCCGGCGCGTTGAAGATGAGCGCCGCCCCACTTCCAGCAGCCGCAATCGGCTGGAAAACAGCCTCACCTGTTGCAGCGACACGCAGCGCCTCACCCGTTTGTACGCCGTTGACATCTTGTGTACTGGCAGCAATCAATAACGGACGCGGGTTATAATTGGGCATAACGTTCAAGAGCGTATCGCGTGAAACCGGACTCAGTAGCACTGCCGTATCACACAGCAAATCCACCGCGCAGCCGATCAACGCTAAATCCGCGCCCTGCCCCGCGCCGATCACCGCCATCAAACCGGGATTAACAGTATTGGCTCCACTCAACCCCCGCAGCATCGTCGTAAAATCCGCTACGCCGCTTGAGTCGCGCAGTTCCATCACTAACACGGTATAACCCGCATCACGCACCCGCGCCGGAAAATCACCCCACTCAGCGATGGATGCACCTAACAGAAGCACACCCGGCATCCTTAACGGAGGCTGCGGCGTTCCATTTCCATTGTCAGTTGTCGCCGCTTGATAGATGTCACCCATTAATGCAGCGCCGTCGGGCATAGTAAGCTGCACCCGCTGCGACCCTGAGAATGCGCCGGGTGTCCCTTGGATCACAGGCGGGAGGGCGCTGTTGGCGGCAATATCCGCTGCTTCGGGGATATTTTGACCAGGTCCACCGAGGATATTGTCTTCTAAAATGTCTTGCGTGGGCGGATGCACATCCGTCGTCGGACTCGGTTCGAGAGTCGGGCCAGACAGCGCACGAGTCGGGGTGGCGGTCAGCGGCGGGATCGGTGCATCCCCACAGGCCGCTGCAAATAACAAAATTGAACCACAGAGACACAGAGGCCACAGAGATTTTTGCCCTTTTTCTTTGCGTATCCTTGCGTCCTTCGCGCCTTTGCGTCTAATCTTCCAATCCCACATTAAACGAGAGGTTTCGCTAATATAATCATACGCTCGCATCCATCCTCATACGGGCCATAATCCAAATCACCGTATACTTCTTCGATCTCAAATCCAGCGGCAGTCAACAGGAGTGTAATCTCCGACAAGAAATAATAATATAGTAGCAGCGGCGCAAATGTCCGTTTCACTGTGCTATCGGCGGTGATTTCGTCGTAAATCCATGTCACACGCAAAAGCTGCGTCACGCGGTCAAGATAGCTGACAGACTGCTGCATTACCAGATGACCCGTTTCCGGCTCCAGAAAGGTTCGCTCCATCATAATCGAGTCGGTCTCCTGGCTGGCAAAGACCTCACCCGCATTCGGCAAATCCAACACCAGCAGTCCATCGTCCGCCGTCCATTCGCGCAACCGCCGCAGCAAAGCAAGCTGTGTATCCTGATCGTGAAAGTGCATCAGTCCGTTATACGGCACAAGCATCAGCTTAAATTTGGTGTCCAACTTATATGTCCGCACATCGCCATGATAAAACGTCAGTTTATCGTGCAGGCTCGGAGTCTCGGCACGACGCGCTTCGGCACGTTCCAGCATCGCATCTTCATTATCGATGCCATGCACGTCATAGCCTTCCATCGCCAGCGGGATCATGACCCGCCCCGTCCCGCAGCCAATATCCATAATCGGGCCGCCATATTGCTCGGCAAGCGCAAGATAGAACGGGATGTCATCATCTTTATCGGTGTTTTCTGCATCATAGTAACGAGCGATGGTGCCATAAAATCCGGGCATAACGATTTTTTCCAAATGATTATTTGACGAATATTGAGAACATTTAACCACAGATGTAAAACAACATAAACCCTTTGTTCATAAGGCAGCGAGCGAAAGTCTTGGTAATGAAAAACATTGAACCACAGAAGTAAATTCACGAAAGAAAACAGAAAATGCGGCTATTGGTGACGGGATTTACGTTCAAAATCTTTGCGACTCTTGCGTTCTTCGCGCCTTTGCGGTTAATCTGGTGTTCTGAAAACACATCATTTTTGCATGATTTTGGCCGATTTACTTTTGCGCTATTTTCCCCTTACGCCGATTCAAAAACTGCTCGACTGCTTTCAAATGCGGCTCGTCCGCCCACAGCGGCGGAAACAAATCACGCTCAATCTTCAGGGCATCCTGATAGGACTCGTGCAGTCCAGCTTGGAGCAGTGTTTTGATGGCCTTCACAACCTCTGGCGGCTGTGTGGCAATCTGCTGCGCCATTTCCAGCGCTGATTCAAATGCCTTACCCGCCTCGACAACACGATTCACCAAGCCTAGCGTATGGGCTTCTGCGGCGCTCATCGGCTTGCCATTCAACAGTAGTTCCATCGCACGGCTGTACCCCACTAAACGCAATAAGCGCTGCCCACCGCCCCAGCCCGGAATCAGCGCGTTCTTAATCTGCACAAAGCCCATTTTTGCCCGTTCATCAACGATTCGCAGATCACACGCCAACGCGATCTCGCTCCCGCCGCCCAGCGCATAGCCATTGATCGCAGCGATCACCGGAACAGGTAAACGTTCCAGCATCAACAGCGCATCCCCCATCGTCGTGATAAAGGCGCGTCCATCTTCGGCGCTCGGATACTGGCTCAATTCCACCAGATCGCCGCCGCTGCAAAAGGCCGAATCGCCTGCTCCGGTCAAAATGACGGCACGTAAATCCGCATCCTGTGCAATTTCTGCGACGACCTCAGCAAAACGCTTCATCGTCGCCAAATCGAGCGCGTTCAGCACATCAGGCCGATTAAATGTGATTACAACGATGCCGTTCGAGTCTTTTTTCAGTAAAAGTGTGTCTATCATGTTAGGTAGTATAACGTTTCAAAGGTAAATTCAGACAGACAGATGTAACCTGCAAGTCCAAAGCATTCTACCAGAACGTAGGGTAATCGTAGGGTACGCGGTTGCTAAACGTCGGGCGCATACGCTAAAATGCCATCCTGAGAAATAGGTTTATTAGCCTAGCGTGAATTTTGTCCGTTTAAGCTAATCTCACATTTCTAAAAACGAAGCGCTATTGAGGAGTTATAAGTCAGCGACCCCATAGCTAAAGCTAGGGACTTGTAGAAGTACAAGCCCGGCGCTGACCAGACTCAGCCAGGGGGAGCAATCCCTATCGGGCTACGTTAGTGGCAAGAGTTAAACGACCTACCTTGGGGTGACGTTCCAGCCCCAAGCTCTAGAACCTCCCTGTTAAACAGGCATACGGGGTACGAAGCCAGTGCAGGACAGAGGAAAGTACCGACCACTAACCTTGTCGAGGAAGACGTGATCCGCGCAAGCGGAGAAGGCTTTGTGGGAGAGCCAGCAGGTAACTGCAAATCTCCCTTTCCCTTCGGGGATTATCGTCCAATGGTATTGAAAGGAGACAGCGCTTACCTCCCCATGCCTGAAGGCAGGGGTATCTCGCGCTAATTTCGATGAAACGAGTACGGATTATTACGGCGGTGCTGTTCGCGCTATTGGCGCTCTCTGGCCTGTCAATTGTCAGCGCACAGTTCGCTGGATTAGATACGACTACTTCAGACCGCGCCAACCTCCGCAGTGGCCCCGGCACAGAATTTGATCTGGTCGGGACATTAGCAAGTGGGACAACAGTGCGCTTAGATGGACGTAACCAAAACGGTAATTGGGTGCGCGGCCTCACGGCAGATCGCCAGTCGGGTTGGATGTCTTCGGGCTTAGTGAATGTCTCCCTGAGCCAGTTGAACGGCCTGCCGATCATCGCCGCCGATGCAGACATCCTCGTATCGCCTCCGTCTGGCACCGCCGCCCCAGCACAAACCCAGAATAATGCGACTTCCAACACAGAAACCGAAGTCAACAATGCCCCCGCAGCGGCCTCCAGCGGCGGGGGCGGCTTAGGGGTAACTGCCAATTCAAACGTGAATATTCGCGTTGGCGACGGCACCACTTATCGTCGGGTAGGTGGCCTAAGCGCCAATGAACAGTTCAATATTGACGGGCGCAACGGGGCGAATACCTGGGTGCGCGGGATTAGTTCTCGCGGCATCATCGGCTGGGTATCTATCCAATATCTTAATATCTCCACGCAGCAGGTTTCCTCGCTTCCGATTGTCGGCGCGGATACGCCCTTCCGCTTGACCGCGACAGGTGGACGTACCACGACACAGGCCGCTGCACCGGCACAAGCGGCAGCCCCTATCAATAACGGCGCACCCGTTACAGGCTTCGCTTATGGTGGGCATGTCGCCTCGCTTGACGGCGGAACAGTTTCCGCCATGCAGCAAGCCGGGATGACTTGGGTAAAAAAGCAGATTCGGGTAGGCAGCGGTGGTGAGGGCGCAATCGGCGAAGCACATCGCAACGGCTTCCGTATTCTACTCGGTGTTGTCGGCGAACCGAGCAGCGTGAATGACGATGGCTATCTTGACCGTTACGCCTCTTTCGTCGCGGGATTAGCCTCGGCAGGTGCAGATGCTATCGAGATTTGGAATGAACCCAATCTTGACCGTGAATGGTCACCCCCCATCGATCCAGCACGTTATACCGAACTTCTACGCCGTTCTTATATCGCCATCAAAGGCGCGAATCCCAACACGCTCGTCATCAGCGGCGCACCCGCCCCCACCGGAGCAGAAGGCGCATTCCCTGGTCGTGTGATGAATGATGATCGCTTTATCGCAGGCATGGCAGCAGCAGGTGCAGCCAATTATATGGATTGCGTCGGCGCACATTACAACGAAGGGATTGTCCCGCCCTCAGCCATTAGTGGCGATCCACGTAGCGATTACTACACCCGTTACTTCCCCAGCATGGTTAATCTATATGCGGGTACATTTGGCCTGCCTGTGTGTTTTACCGAACTCGGCTATTTAACGCCGGAAGGCTACGGTCAACTGCCGGATTTCTTCGCGTGGGCGGCGAATGTCACCGTCGCGCAGCAAGCGGCGTGGCTCGATGAAGTAGTCAGCATAGCACGAGGCAGCGGACGTGTGCGGCTGGTGATTATCTGGAATGTGGACTTTGAGAATTACGGTGCCGACCCGATGGCAGGCTATGCGATAATCCGCCCCGGCGGCGATTGCCCCGCTTGCCGCGCATTAGGCAATTAGCAGCATAAGCAAATCAGGCATAAATCTCGCAGGGGCGAACCAAACCTCGCCCCTTGCAAGGCCAAATTAACCGATTGAGGAATAATCCGCTATACAAACACCCTCGCAAACCCTTTATACTACCCTGCTAAGGCTAATCAGTTTTTGGCTAAACGCTAAGAGCTACCTAGCTAACAGCTAATTGAGGAAAACAGATGTCAGATTTACCACCTAAAGAAGATACACAACCGATTAAACCCGTAGAAGTACCCCAAGAACCGTATTATGCTTATCCCGGCGAAATTCCGCCGTCCTATGCCCGTCGCCCTGCCAAACGCAGCGGAGTCGGCTGCTGGTTGGTCGGTTTATTGACGGCTTTCATATTCTTAGGCTTGATTGTCGCAGGGTTGTTCCTGCCGCCTGTCAATCTGGCGGAACGCTTGTTCCCGACCCCGTATGCCATGCTGGATTCTACCGCCAACGGCACACGCTCCAACGATGCCCAATTGGAACTCATCGTTAATCCACAAGACCCCGGCACCGAATTTGGGGTGCTTTTAGATGAAGTCGCGATGAATGACTTCATCAGCGGAAACGGCAGCGCAACAGATTGGACGGTTTCTGCCAAATCTGCCGCACCGTCTTACTTGGCGCTGCAAAGTAATGTCTACAGCATTACCACCACCGGCACCGCCCCGGAAGAACTCAATATTGAACTTAAAATCCCAGCCAACGCCAACCGCGATGTGCTGGATATGTACGCTTGGGATGCGGATGCGGCGGAATGGACGTTTATTCCTTCTCAGCCCACCACCGCTGGCACACTCAGCGCCCGTGTGAAGGATATTCCCGACGGAATCGCCCTTTTCCAAACCGCGCCGCTCGATCCCATCGTCCTGACGACGCTCGACATCGCCCAAACACTCGCGCCAGAAGTGGCGGAACTCGTCACAATTATCGCGCCTGCCGGGATGCAGCCCTCGCTGCCTAACACTCCGGCAAGGACGTTGATCGGCAATCCCGCGCCCGGTTTTGATGTCAACGCGGGTTATCGCGTGATGCCCGTTATCCGTAACTTTAGCGACTCCCGTGCTGTCGATACGGATTCTGTCGTCGGCATTCTCGGCAATATAGCGCTCCGTACTGAACACGCCGAGCAGTTGACTGCCTTCGCCGCTGCTGGACAATATGATGGGGTCATCATTGATTACCGTGAACTTCCCGCCGATCAGCGCGAAAATTTCACCGCTTTTGTCCGTGAATTGGCAAGCAACCTGAGCAGCGTCAATCTGCAACTCGGCGTTGTCGTGCCACCCGCGCAAAACACCAATGGCGCATGGGACACAGGCGCGTATGATTGGCGCGAAATCGGCAAAGCAGCCGACACTGTAGAAATCGCCTTCGGGCTTGACCCATCAGCCTTTACACCCGGCAGTGATCGGCTGGTCGAAGCGATGCTGCGCTGGGGCGTAGGTGAAATCAATCGCTATAAGATTCTCGGCGGCATATCTGCACTTTCCATCCGTGAAGCAGGCGGCGATTTTACCTCGATTGGCTACGACGAGGCGCTCTCCGCGTTAGGTGATGTCCAAATCGACGCGAATGTGACCGAAGGCGACACGGTAGAACCAGGCAGCGAAGTCACCATCCGTCTGGACGGCGAATTTAATGCCATCCCCGGTGTCGAAACCACCATCAACACACCCTTTATTGATTATGAAGATGCCGATGGCGAGGTTGCCTCGCGCATGTGGCTGACGACTGCTGAAGCGCTGCGCTTCCGCATGGATCGCCTGTCGCCGTTTGTCGTGGCAGGGGTCGCTTTCGAGGATTTGCTGGCGGCTGGCCTTGCCGACGGTGTTACCGGAGCCATCTTAAATTACAAGCTGCTCCTGCCTGCTTTGGAACAACAGACCGAACTCGCCCTTAACTGGCGCATCGAAAGCGCTGACGGCGAAATCACCGAATTTACCACCAGCTTAAACGAAGAACTGGTCGTCACCCTGAACGCGCCCGATGGCAATTACGCCGTCAATGTAGAAGTCGTGGGCGGTCAGGCGGAAAGTGGTCGCGGTGGCGCGGCGATTGCGCTCTTTGCGCCGACAGCCACCCCCACCCCCCTGCCGACTTCCACTCCCACCCCCACGCCGACAGCTACCCCGACGCTTGCGCCAATAGTGCCGACGAATCCGCCTGCACCTGCCAACACTAATTCGCAAAGTGTTCCAGCGGGTGGCAGTGGCCCCGCCCCAGTTGCACCCGGCGCAGGCAGCATCGGCGCATTTGAATATGGTGGACACGTCGCCAGCCTCGGTGAGCGTGCCTTCGGCGCGATGCGATCAGCAGGCATGTCCTGGGTTAAAGTCCAGATTCGCGCCTCGCCCGGCGGTGGCGGGGTAGGTGATGCCCAAAACGTCATTAATGCAGCACGCGGCGCAGGCTTGCGCGTCCTTTTGGGCGTAGTCGGCAGCCCCGGTGATCTTGCAGGCGGCGGTGGCGGTTACATCTCCGGCTTCGCAGGTACACTCGGACAAATCGCCTCGTTGGGGCCAGACGCTATCGAAGTCTGGAATGAGCCGAATATTGACCGCGAATGGCCTCAAGGCCAGATTAGCGGCGCGAATTATGTCGCCCTGCTGCGCGAATCTTACAACGCGATCAAGAGCGCCAATGGCAACGTCATCGTCATCAGCGGCGCACTCGCGCCGACGGGCGCGGAAGCGGCTTTCCCCGGTCAGGTCGTCAACGATGATAACTTCCTGCGTCAGATGGTCGATGCAGGCGGTCTCAGCTTTATGGATTGCGTTGGGATGCACTATAACGAGGGAATCGTCAGCGCCCGCGCCACCAGCGGCGACCCGCGCGACGGTTACTATACACGTTATCTGCCGGGTATGATCCAAACCTACTCCGCCATCACCGGAAATCAACGTCCGCTTTGCATTACCGAACTCGGTTATCTTTCAGCAGAAGGCTACGGAGCGCTGCCTAGCTTCTTCGCGTGGGCGGCCAATGTGACCGTCGCGCAGCAGGCCGCATGGCTGGCAGAGGCAGCAGTGGTTGCCTCACAAAGTGGTCGTGTCCGCTTAATGATCGTCTGGAATGTCGATTTTACCGGCTTTGGTGCGGATCCGATGGGCGGTTATGCCATCATCCGTCCTGATGGAAGTTGCCCGGCATGTAGCGCACTCGCCAACGCACGATAATAGAGCTACCAAGCGCTGTAACAGGCGCATAGTCGTTAGTTTTTAGTCATTCGTAGGGGCATAACCAATATGCCCCTACAAAAAACAGTTTTACATTACAAAAAACTAATAACTAACAACGAGTCACCAACAATGCAAACGGAGTAATTTATGGCAACACGAGCAGCAATCAATAAACAGGTACGCGGATTTGCCCTGATCTGGACACTCATCACCGTCATTATCGGCGCAGCAACCTTCTTTGGCATCTATCTGACGTATAACAACAGCTTGTCGAATGGCGAGTCTAACAATCAAACCGGGTCTGTAGCCATCGCGGCGACTATCCCCGCGGCGCAATCTGTGGTATTGGCGACCAGTGTGCCGACGAGCCAACCTGCTGTCCGTCCAACCAATGCACCAACGGCGACAGATGAAGAAACACAGGAACAACCCCCTGCGGATGCCAATACTGCCAACGACAGCCAAGAAATCACACAAGCGGCAACCGACGTTCCCGTCCCTACCGCCACCTTGCTTCCCGTCGCGGATACAGCTTTCCAAGTCGGCATACAAGTGCAGCCCGCCTTCGACCCAAATACCGCCGCAGCGTGGGCAAACGATGTGAGCAATCTCGGCCTCGTCTGGGTCAAACATCAAGTGCGCTGGGAAAATTTGGAACCGCAGCAGGGGCAGTATGAGCCGAATGGTCTCGGACAGATTGCGATGGCGCTGGATGCAGATGCCGCTAAAGGGCTTAAAGTCTTGCTCTCCATCGTCACCACACCAGATTGGGCGCGTGAACCCGGCGTAAGCGTAGAAGAAGAAGGCCCCCCCGCCGACCCGCAAACGTATGTCGATTTCGTTTTGCATCTTCTGGAAGAATTTCCCGGCAAAATTCACGCGATTGAAGTCTGGAACGAGATGAATATTGACCGCGAATGGCTTTCCAACGAAGGCTTAAGCGCACCGAATTATGTCGAGCTGCTGCGCCCCACCTATACAGCAGTCAAAGATGTCGATCCGGGGATCATCATCGTCAGCGGGGCGCTCTCCCCCACAGGCGGCTTTACCGACGCGCAAGGCATCGTCCGCGCACAGGATGATTTCGTATTTTTAGATCAGCTTATCGCCGCCAATATGCTCACCTATGTGGATTGTGTGGGGGTGCATCATAACGGCTATAACATCAGCCCTAGCGATGAATGGAATAACGTCCCCAATGACCCCTCCGCGCAGTTCCGGGGGCCGTTTGATAACCCCCATCATAGTTGGAGTTTCCGCAGTACACTGCAAACCTACGCTAATAAAGTGCAGCAGCAAGACCCCGAAATGCGCTTGTGCATTACCGAGTTTGGCTGGGCAACGATGGAAGGCTTAGGCGAAGGCTACCCCACCAACTTTGAGTTCGCGCTGGATAACACCTTAGAAGAACAGTCTGAGTGGACGATTGAAGCACTGAACAACATGGACGAATGGGATAACGTCTGGCTGGCGTTCATCTGGAATCTCAATTATGGCGCACAAATCGGTTGGGATACCGCCAACGATAACACCCCTTATTCCATCATTGGACCCGATTTCGCGCATCGTCCCGTTTGGGATGCCATTATCGAATGGTCAAACGGGCGACAAGCGAGCGCAAGCCAATAACCCTATGCGTTTTTTTCATCATGCTTGGGTCAGAGTTTCGGCTCTGACCCTTTTATTCCCCTTTGGCCTCATCATTTTTCTCACAGGTTTGAATGTAACCCGTGATTCCGGCGCAGGTGACCCGTTCCGCGCCGATGCCATTCCCGCGAATGCACCGTTTCAATCACTAACCTACAGCGTCCATACTTCGCTTTGGTGGGATGACGGCCTCACCGTTGGGACCTATATGGATTGGGTACAGCTCATGTCTTTCACCCATATCAAACAGGTTTTTGCGTGGCAAGAGATTGAACCTGAACGCGGGCGTTGGGAATTTGAAATTGGTGATCGCATGATCGAGGGGTTGGAACGACGCGGATTACAAATCGTCGCCCGTTTAAGTGATGCACCAGATTGGGCGCATCCGAGTTTGCCACCCGTTGACGATGGCAGTTATATCGATTCGCCGCCGGATAATCTGGCAGATTACGCCACGTTTTGCGGCACAGTCGCCGAACACTATCGAGGTCGAATCGCCGCCTATCAAATCTGGAATGAGCCGAATCTCACCCGCGAATGGGGCAATCGCCCACCAAATGCCGCCGATTATGTCGCGCTGCTGCGTGTTTGCAGCGAAGCCATCCGTGCCGTTGACCCCGATGCTATTCTGATTTCTGCGGGACTTGCGCCAACGGGTGGGCTGACGGACGGCGCAGGTGTTCAACTTGCCATCCCTGACGATGTTTATTTTCAGGCGATGTACGACTCGACCTTCCAATCCGCTGTTGATGTCGTCGGCGTTCATGCCCCCGGCTATGAATTTCCCGCTTATGGCTCCGATGATGCCGAGCGTGATGGGCGCGGACGGTGGGCAACTTTCCGACGTGTCGAAGATTTACGCCGGATTATGGTCGCCAATAATGATGCCCCCCGTCAGATGGCGATTCTCGAAATGGGCTACACCACCGATCAGGTCAACCCCTCTTACCAATGGTACGCCGTCAACGAATACGACCAAGCGCGTCTTATCGTGGAGGCCTATCAATACGCGGCGCAGCACTGGCGACCTTGGGTGGGCTTGATGAATGTGATTTATATCGCCGACCCGGAATGGACATCGCAGGATGAGCAGTTCTGGTGGTCAATTAATGACCCCGCCCTCGGCTTTACCCGTCCGGCCTTCGCCGCTTTAGTCCAAATGCCCAAATATTGCGGCGCTGTCGTCATCCCAGCCCGCAGCCCGGAGGAATCGGCCTTTGCCCTCGCAGACAATCCTTGCAATTAGCCTTTTCTTTCATCTTTCCGCCACTGTCATATGGATCGGCGGCCTGATGATTACCGCGCTGCTGGTTTGGCCTGAAGTCCGGCGAACCCTCAACGACAGCCCCGCGCTTTATAAGCTACTCAATCGGCTGCGGTCACGTTTTACGCCGTTGAGCAATCTCAGCCTCGCCGTGTTGATCGTCACCGGCCTGACGCAAATGTCACTCGACCCAAATTACGATGGGATGCTCAAAATCGCCAATACATGGAGCCGCGTGATGCTGTTTAAGCATGTCCTGATTGCGTGCATGGCGCTTTCAGGCTTGGCCTTGCAATATGGCGTTGTTCCTGCGCTGGAACGTGCCAGTCTGCTCATCGAGCGCGGCAAAGGCGAAACCTCCTCCCAAGCCACCACCGAATGGCAAAACCTCCGCCGCCGAGAAATCCGCCTGACATGGCTCAACGTCGGTCTCGGAACCCTCGTTCTGGCGTGTAGTGCATGGGCGGGTTCCATTTAATTGAATTTCTGCCCACGCTCTGTTATGCTTGCTCTGTTTTGCTAAATTACGATTTCGAGGGCAAGATTTCTCTTGTCCTTCCTGCTGTAAGCCACAGGCTAACGGCTAGAGGCTAATCGCTAAAAGCCAGGAGTTTTACTTGTCTGGTCGTTTAAGTTTCGCCATCGCTGTTGTCATCTTACTTGGCGCGATGGTCTTTCGTTTCTGGGAAGTCACCCTGCTCCCACCGGGATTAAATGCCGACGAATTGACCGATGTTCGCTTAATGGAATCGGCACGAGATGGGCGTGTAACGGTCTTCGCGGATATGGGTAATGGTGAAGGGCGTGAAGGGTTATATCATGCCGTACTCGCCGCCGTGACGACCTTTACCGGAAAAGGTCTGCTCGGTTTGCATGTATTTTCCGCATGGGCGGGGATGCTTGCGCTTTCGATGGTCTATGCGCTCGGCACACGCTTGTTTGGGCGTTTAGCCGGATTAAGCGCATTAGCGCTGATGTCCTTCACCTTTTGGCCTGTCTTGCTATCGCGGGAAGTTTCCAGAGAGATGCTTCTACCGCTGGTCGTATCGGCGGCACTGCTTTGTTTGGCGGTTTCGCTACCAGTATACCGTCGCAAACGCCGACGTGGGGCAAACACCACCCTCTTCGCGGCGCTTGGTGTTACGCTTGGCCTTGCACTGTATGTACATCCAGTAGGTTTGCTCGTCGTCTTGATCTGCGTCGTTTTTATCGCCTATATGATTCTTTTCGCCCGGCAGAAAATTTCGCGCCGTCGCGGGCGCTATATCACCTTCGCGCTCCTAATGCTGATGATTATGGCGATGCCTTACGTCACTTCATCGATTCAATTAGGCAGCCTCAACGGGGCGCAGCGCCTGTTTGAACATATCCCCGGTATCTCCATCAAGAATACCCTCAACGGCTTGATGGGCGTTTCGCTCCGTGGCGATGCAAATCCCGTCAATAACATCCCAGGTCGGCCTCTACTCGACCCAATCACATCGATCATCGCCCTAACTGGCGGCGTAATCGCCTTTCGGAACTGGCGTAAACCGACTCACGCCTTGGTTCTGGTCGCAGGAGTCATTTTAGCGCCTATCGCTTTTCTGGCGCAAAACGGCCCCGATTTTCACTCCTACGCTGCCATTTTGCCAATTATCGCCCTAATGTTCGGGTTGGGTCTGGATTTTATTTCCGATTTGCTTGTACGTTATGTCCCCCGCGTCAGTCGTCCGCTGACGGCACTCGGCTTTACAGCCCTCATAGCTTTTAATATCGCGTGGACGGGTCAGGATTTATTCACGCGCTGGCCTGCGCTTATCAGTGTCCAACAAGCCTATGATACGCGGATTGCCTATCTCTCTAGTTATCTCGACCAAACCGCCACGCAAATACAAACTGTCATTTGCAGTCAGGGTGTGCCGGATGAATTGGATGCCAATACCCAACTGCTTTTGGCGATGATGAATCGCCCTGATCCCCCACTGCGTTATGTCGATTGCAGCAGCGGTTTTGTGATGACACACGGTGGAGAGCGCCAACAGGTGATTCTTCCCGGCGAGAGTGACCTTACAAATGCCCATTGGCGCATCCGCGAATGGCTGCTGCGCGGAGAGTGGATAGAAGGGCAGCAAATCCCGCGCCAATCGGTGTTGACAATGAATGTCGAAGAGCGCCTTGCGGATGTTATCGGGCGTTTTACGCTTATCCCCGTTGCTTACGCGCCAGAAACCGCCAGTCCTGGACGACCTACCGAGACAAATATCCCAGTCTATTTTGGAGGAAACATTGCTTTTCTCGGTTACGCTCCGGATATTACAAGCGCTTATACGCCCGGCAGCGTCGTCACTGTCGTCAGTTATTGGCGAGTCGATGGTGTTGTACCGCCAGATTTATTGATCTTTACGCATATTCAAGCCGATCCTGCCGCCGTACCTATCGCCCAAACCGATACCATCAGCGTCCTCCCGCGCCAGCTTGAAAATCGGGATGTCATCGTGCAAGTGACATACATTCCCCTACCGCAAAATATGCCGCCGGGAGAGTATCAAATTTCAATCGGGGTCTATCAAGATACCAGCGATCAACGACTTGACGTTTTAGAAGATGGGATGCCACGCGGAGATCGTCTTTTTCTTTACGGCATCACCGTCAACAACTAGAATAATCAGCCTTTAGCTTGCAGCGATTGGTATATCTGACGCAACAGCTAATGGTTTACAGCTAAAGGCTAGACCATGTTTGAAATTATCTTTTTGGGTACATCCGCCTCCGCGCCATCCATTCATCGCGGCTTACCCGCGCAGGCCATCCTCGCAGGCGAACATCGCTTTTTGCTGGACTGTGGCGAAGGCACCCAACGCCAGATTCTCCGCAGCGGAATCGGCTTTAAACGGCTGAACAAAATCCTGCTAACGCATGGTCATCTCGACCACATTCTCGGCCTCGGCGGGTTGATTTCAACCTTCGTCCGTTGGGAAGAAAATATCGAACAGATCGAAATTTGGGCGGGCAAAACCGTGCTGGATCGGGTGCAGGCGCTGCTATTTGAAGTCGTCTTTCGCAATGAAAAGCTACCGATCCCGATTCACCTCATCGACATCAAACCCGGTGTGCTGATGCAGACCAAAGATTTCACAATCACTGCTTTTCCAGTACAGCATCGCGGCCCGGATAACTTCGGTTATATCTTTGAGGAAAACAATCACCGTCCATTTTTGGTGGAAAAAGCAGAAGCACTCGGTGTCCCTGCTGGCCCGGAACGCGCCAAGCTGGTGCGCGGCGAAGCGATTACGTTAGCCGATGGTCGCCTGATTACGCCCGATATGGTGCTGGATGAGGAGATCGTAGGCGCGAAATTGGTGTGTATTGGCGACATCGTGCGGTTGGATACGGTCAAGCAGTATGTGATGAACGCCCATGCGCTGGTGATGGAATCCACCTTTTTGGACGAAGAAGCCGATGTCGCACGATCTTTCGGTCACATCACCGCCAAGCAAGCCGCGACCTTAGCCTTAGAATGCAACGTGCAAACGCTGCTGCTGACTCATATCTCGCGCCGCTATCGGGAACGGGATGTCATCGCGGAAGCCCGTTCCATCTTCCCAGAAACCTATGTCGCCCGTGATCTCGATCATTTTATCATCCGCCGTGATCGCCCCGTCGAGAAAAAAGTGGCAATGAGCGAGGAAGAAGAGTAACCGCAGGTTTATAGAAAACGATCATGAATTCTTTTGGATTAGCAAATACAAGGGGTTTATTTTCTCGAATCCAGTTAAACGCTTTCACCTCTATCCCTATCGCCCCACTGGTGTATATACGCATCATTTTCAGCGCGTTGCTCCTGCGCGAAGGCTGGCTTTATTACCAAGCGGGCTGGCTGCATGAATATTACGTCAAGCCCATCGTCTATTTCGCTTATTACGGCATGGATTGGGTGCGTCCGCTGCCGCCTGATTGGATGATGTTATTTTTCCTCGCGCTCGGCGGAGTGCTTTTTTGTGTGATGATCGGCTTTCTGTACCGCGTGATGATGCCGCTGTTTTTTCTTGGCTTCACTTATATTTTTTTGATCGACCAATCGAATTATCTAAATCAACATTATTTAATTGTACTGCTCAGTTTCTTGATGATCTTCATCCCCGCGCATCGTGCCTTCTCTATCGACGCACTTCTACGCCCGAAAACCCGCGCCAATACTGCCCCTGCTTGGACGCTTTATATTCTGTGTTTTCAAGTAGCGGTTGTCTATTTTTTCGGGGGAATCGCCAAACTGAATAGTGATTGGCTTCATGGCGAGCCGATGGGCATGTGGCTGGCGCAAAGTACCGATTTTCCCGTGATCGGACGTTTTTTCACCGAGAAATGGATGGTTTACGCCTTCGCTTACGGGGGAATCTGCGTGGATTTGTTCGGCCTCCCCCTTCTGCTGATTAAGCG
>DAOTTO010000158.1:0-11611 GCA_034437895.1 Anaerolineae bacterium
AATAGTCTGAGCAGTGCATGAAAGATTACTGTTAATTAGCATAGAGAGTATTACGCTTTACGTACAACCTCCCATGCGAGATGATTGATTTCCGGGATAATCAATTTTTCCAGCGCGACTTCTACTGCATTCGGGCTGCCCGGCATACTAAAGATCAACGTGCCTTTATACACGCCCGCCGTCGCCCGACTGAGCATCGCTGCTGCGCCCACTTCCTGATAGCTCAACATGCGGAAAAGTTCGCCAAATCCCGGCAGCGTTTTTTCCAGTTTGCGGCTGATGACATCAAACGTGGTATCACGCGGGGCGATGCCTGTGCCGCCGTTAAATAAAATCAGCCGAATTTCGTGAAGCTCGGTGAGTTCATCAAGTGCTTGTAAAACCTGTAGAGGCTCATCCTTAATCAGCCGATAGGCCGCGACGACATGACCGAGTTCGCTCATACGGCGCTCAATATAATGGCGGTTCTCGTCAGTTTCGGGGGTGCGGCTGTCGCTGACGGTGACAATCGCCACCGTCACGGGGCCATGCCCAGCTTTTTCGCGGTGTTCTACTGTTCCCATAATGTCCTCACTACCCAATAATGTCAATAAGGCTTGAATAAGTCTCAAGTATAGCCCGACGAATAAATTTTGTCGCTTTTACACTTAACCGGGTTTAGGATAAGATAGTGTGTGTTATCTACAAATTGAGAACGTCTTATGATGGCTTCGGACAATTCCAACCGTAAGGCTTATGCCGTTTTTCATTTTCATGATGAATTAAACGACTTTTTACCCCATAATCGGCGCGGTATTAGCTTTGTGCATCCCTTTGAAGGTCGTGCTTCGATCAAAGATATAGTCGAATCGTTAGGAGTGCCCCATTCGGAAATTGAACTACTGGTGGTAGGCGGCGTATCCGTCGATTTTGGCTATCTCGTCCGCCCCGATGACTTAATCGAAGTTTATCCCCGTTTTGAAAATATTGAGTTGGCGCGTAAAGTGCGGTTGCGTCCGCCCTTGAACGGTAAAATCCGTTTTGTGCTGGATACACATTTGGGGCGGCTGGCGAGTTACCTCCGCATGATGGGATTTGATACGCTGTATCGTAATGATTATCCTGATGACGAACTCGCCCGAATTTCTGACAGTGAGGGACGCTTACTCCTCACCCGCGATATTGGCTTGCTCAAGCGCACATTAGTGAAGTATGGGCGCTTTGTGCGTGAGACGAATCCGCGCTTGCAAGTGGTCGAAATTTTGCGGCGTTATGATCTTCCTGCGTCAGTCGTGCCATTCCGTCGCTGCCTAAAATGTAATGGGCTGCTGCATTCGGTAGCCAAAGAGTCAATTCTTGACCGCCTGCCTGCCGATACCGCCAGCTATTATGATGAATTTCATCAATGCTTGGACTGCCGCCAAATTTATTGGAAAGGGCCGCATTATGAGCAGATGCAGGCGTTTATGGCGGAAGTCATGGAAGATGGGCGCTCGTCTTAAAAATTGTTATCTGTGAGGGCATAACTTGAAAATTTTACGGTTCTTCTTCATCTCTTTCTTGCTCGCCATTATTCCTACCATCAGCCACGCCGCACCGACTCCCACCGCATCACTCGAAGCAGCAACAGGTTGGACGCTGCCAGAACTACAAGCCCATCGGCAGCGCATGGACGAAATCCGCGCACGTCCCGCCAGACAAGCCACTCAAACGGAAGTTTCGTGGACGGTGATCGTCTATATGGCGGCGGATAACAATCTGGAAAAATACGCCATCGGCGATATAAACGACATGGAATTTACCGGCGGCTCGGAAGATGTGAATGTCGTCGTGCAGGTGGATCGTGCTGAGGGCTACGACGACTCGAATGAGGATTGGACGGATACACGGCGTTATTTGATTCAAGAAGACATCGAAGATATGGCGGGGATAGAGGTCAATTCGGAGTTGGTAGGCGAATTGGATGAGACCAACACGGGCGACCCTGCTACGCTCGTCGATTTTGCCACATGGGCGATTAAGACCTATCCTGCCGATCAATACGCGCTGATTATTTGGGATCACGGTGGTTCGTGGTTTGGCGCGGCGGCGGATAATTCGGCAGATGGCGATATGCTGACTCTGCCCGAACTCGACGGCGCATTGACGACGATCCGGCAGGAGACACAGCTCGAAAAATTTGAATTCATCGGATTTGATGCCTGTCTAATGGGCGCGTTGGAAGTCTATCAAACGCTGGTGGCGCATACCTATTATGCTATCGCCAGCCCGGAGCTTGTCCCCGGTTTTGGCTGGAATTATGCCGATGTACTGCTGGAGATGGTCGATAATCCTGATATAACGGTTGAGGACTTAGGCTACCTTATCATCGATTCGTTTGTTGAATTTTATTCGCGGCGAGAAGGCTACTCTAACGTCATTCTTGGTATGGTCGATCTGGAAGTGTTAACGCCGCTGAATGAGGCCATTAATGCCTTTACCCTTGAGGCGTTACTCAACCCCGCCGATTTACTGACGACACTTGTCGCTGCACGAAATGGAACGACGGTTTATGGCGGATTAGATAACCCGGCCTATACCGATGTGTGGGCAGCGGTGGAACTATTCCAATTGATGGATTTGTTCGCTAAGGGAACGGAGAATACCGCGCTTGCGGAATCTGCGGCGCAAGTCGTGGCGCTCGGACGCGATGTGATGACTTACAGCCAGGGTACGGGTATCTTGGAAAATCTTCCGGGGATGTCTGTTTACTTCCCGCGCAATCAGCGTTTTTATGAAGACGACAATCATGCCGCGCTTTACCAAGAAAAAACGATGGGACTGACCGCCGATTGGCAGTTGTTCCTTGCGGGTTTTTATTTGGCGGCGAGTGGTTCTCAAGGTACAACGTCTGTTGCACTAGGCGGAAGTGCAAGTAATGGCGGCTTGCAGGTCGCTGTGGCAGCGAATAATCCGCTCGCGGTACGATCTGCTTTTTATGTCACTGTGACCGCGCCGGATGGACTGCCGATGTTGGTGAGTTATCAAAAATTGACCAGCGGTTCGGGTCAGCAGCAGACCAATTGGCAGCCGCAAATTCCCGTCATCCGTCAAGGCAATCATGTTATTCCGGTGTTAGCGCTGGATGCTGGCGCAGGTCAGAATCTCGTGAATGGCATTTATACCGACGTAAACGGGGAATCATTTGAAGCCCAAATGCTGATTGATGCCCAAACAGGTGCAATCCTGAGCGCGTGGGGGATTCAGCGCTTTGCCGATGGCGTTATGCCTTACGAAATTCAATTCCAGACGGGAGATCGTTTCCGTCCTTACTGGATTTCACTTGACGAAAACGGCGATTTTGTCTTCCGGCCTGCTAATGATGAAATCCTCTTTGAAGAAGATATGGAACCGATGAGCCTGGAGGCCGCAGACGCTGAACCAGGTTCTTATGAAGTGGGTATGTTGGTCGAAGATGTAAACGGCGGATCCTTTAATGATGTCGCCGAAATCGAAATTAATGATGCGGGTGAGCTGATCTTGCCGCAAGACTTGCCGAGCGTTGAGGACATCGAAGCGGTTGAGGTTGAAGATTGGGGCGAATTCCCAAGCGATGTGGGCGCGGAGGAAACTCTGCCGTCCGCTAATGAGGAGGAGCAAGACCAAAGCGAAAATGGCGAGTCTATTCCCGATGGCGACTCGTCCGGCGGAGAGCAGCCCCCGGATGAAACCCCTCTGCCGACAGATGAGGGACAATCTGACGGAGGCGAAGAATCGTCGGGCGAAGGTGAACAGCCGTCCCCGCCCGACGAGGAATGCTCTACTCCCGATGGCTGTTAGTTTATGTGATGGATGATGGACTAAGCCGTGTTCAAACTCGGTTCGGATTTGTGTCAATTTGGGTTTTAGTCGCTTGTCACAATAGGGGGAACGCGATTAGAATTACGCTGTACGCTAAAGGAAAAACTGCTCAATGACCGATACCAATGACTCGCTTGAACTGCTGCGTCAAGTACGCCTTGCATTGCAGAATAATCGTTACGAAGATGCCATCACCTATCTAAAGCAGACCGTTCAATTGGCGCATCGGGTCGGCGATTTAGGCGCGGAAGGTCGTCATTTGGGCAACCTCGCGCTGATCTATTATCGCTTGAGTCAGCCGGAAAAAGCGCTGACTTATTTTAAGCAAGCGTTAGATCGCGCCCGTCAGGAAGGTGATCGTGCTACCGAAGATGGCTTGCTCGGCAATATGGGCAACATCTTGCGCGAACTCAATCGTTATGATGAAGCGATTGAATATCTCAATCATGCCTTGCTCATCGCCCACGAAATCGGCGATATGCGCGGACGTGGCATTTGGTTGGGCAATCTAGGCTTGGTCTATGATGATCTGCGTCAGCCCGATAAAGCGGTGGAACTCCATCGAGAGGCGGTAGAAATTGCCCGGACGCTGCAAGATCGGCGCGGATTAGCAGCGCGTTTAGGCAACGTCGGCAACAGCTACGTTTCGCTCGGTGATTATGCCGCCGCCGCCGATAATTTTAAAGAAGCGGTAGAAATCTTCCAGGCATTAGGCGAAAAACGCGAACTCGCGCTGCGGATGGGCATTATCGGCAATTTGCATAGCGAAATGGGACGCGCCGCTGCTTCTACCGACGAGGCCAGCGCCCATTTTATAACCGCGCTTGATTACTATAACCAGACCCTCGCCCTTGCCCGTGAATTAGGAGATCGTGATTCGGAGGCGCAGTTGCTCCGCAGCATCGGCAATACGCTCGGCAACAGTGGGCAGTATGATGAGGCGATTCAGCATTTCCGCGCTTCACACAAGCTGTTCCAAGCGCTGGGGCAAATCGACCCACTGGCAGAGTTGCAATCCAATATCGAACTGGCGACTGCTTACCGCGACCAAATTAATGCGCCGCCCATGAACTAGATGTGAATTTTTTCCTAATAACATAATCTGAACATTCCTGTACAAAATTCTCGTCTACAATGGACTCAAGAAGCTGATTCTTGAGAGATGTTGATGGACGCACAGACTTTTTATCACGATGGCATTGTTGCCATCAAAGAACATAAAGACTTAGAAGCAGGTCGTCGCTTATTGATGCAAGCGCTGCGGCTTGAGCCAGAAAACGACATGGCGTGGTTGTGGCTCTCCCGCGCACTGACTGACCGCGAGCGCCAGATTCAAGCGGTGCAGCGGGCGCTGGCGATTAACCCAGACAATAGCACCGCCCACGATATTCTTGATCGGTTGCAGAAACAATCCAATGGACAAGCACCCAAAACCAATAGTGCCGCTGCACAATCTGTTTCCACCAGTGCAGCCTTGATTACACCAACCTCGTTTAAAGCCAAAAAGCCGGAACGCGCACTATTACCCTCACAGCGCCAGCAGGAAAAAATCACGGTGCTGCTGAAAAAGGCCAATATTCAACTCTCTGATGGCGACGAAGAAGGCGCGATTGAACATTATGTGCGGATTCTGGAAATTCAATCCGATCATGAAGTCGCGCTGAAAGAGGCGGTTAAAAATCTCGTCAAACTCGGTTATGCCGAAGATGCAAGGGAACTCATCACCCGCGCCATTGAACGTGGCACCGTTATTCCGTCTATTTACTTAACCGCTATCGACCTCGCTTGGCGCGATAAAGATTATGATGCCGTCGAATCTCTGCGTCAACGCATTGTTCGGCTGCCAACTGCCGATGAAACACTGATTCTGAAAGTTGTGAATGATTATGTGAACACCGGACAGAATGATAAAGCGGCGCTGCTGATGCGTGGTGTCTTGGAAGATCATCCCGACAGCCAAAAACTGCTGCTTTTGATGGGTGATTTACAACAAAAGTTATTTTTCCCCCGCGAATCAATGATGTATTACAATCGCGCCGCCGCCATCGGCTTAAAGACCAAAGAAGGCAAAGAAGCCGATAAACGGTTGGGGCAGTTCGCGCCAGTTTTGACGGATAAAGAGCGCGGCAGTGTGTTACTTGCCGTGCGTGAAGTTGTCCCATTTATGTTGTTTTATCTGCTTCTAGGCTGGCAGGACGCGGGATTGAACCTGCTCAAAATGAACCTAGCGCATTGGGGCGGCGTAATTTTGAGCGCGGTTGGCGGCTATCTGCTCATCAGCGCCACATCTTCACCCCAGCAGCCCGCGCTGGCAAAATTCTTCGGCGGCAAAGTGGAACAAAGCCCGCTGAATTTACCCGTTATCGACAAAGCGCGGGGCGCAGCTTTGCAAGAGGCCACGCGGCTTCCCATTATCCCGGAAATGTTTCGTTATCTTTTGGGTGGCGCAGGATTATTGCTGCTGATGCTGGCGTTCTGGTTGGTATTTTCGACAGCACTTGGCTTGTTGTTTGACCCCATCGCGCCGTTTATTCCCGATCCTTTTGCCGGGTTCTAAGGCGAATTTGTATGTTCATTCTGTTCATTTTCTTCCTCGATGTGTTATTTTCGCTGGCATTCGCCTCATTATTTACGCCGCTGCCTTTGTATGACAGCGGTACGGTGCGGTATAAATCATTTGCTTGGATGACGCTCACGCTGATCGGCATCAATACGCTGATTTTTTGCTTCTGGCAGTTGCCCGATCTGTTCACAATTGTGAGTTCACAAGACCCGGACAACCTCACGATGGGCGAGGCGCAGGCGTTTTATGGGTATGTCGGCAAAATCTGGACGTATGGATTCCGCCCGATTTTCTTGCAAGATGGGCAGAGCATTGGAGCATTTACCACTTTTACCAGTATGTTTATGCACGCGAATTTTACCCACCTGATTGGGAATATGATCTTCTTGTGGGCATTCGGGCGGCGGTTGGAAGATGCCTGCGGCCCTTGGCGCTTCTTGTTGTTCTATCTGCTGGCGGGGATGGTTGCTACGATGGGGGCGGCTTTTCTGGTCTCGGTCAACAGCGATGTCCCCGGCATCGGCGCAAGCGGGGCGATTTCCGGCGTGATGGGTGGCTATCTCCTGCTGTTCCCCGGCGCACGGATGGAATGCTTATGGCTGATTATCAGCATCCCGCGCTCGATTATTAATCGCTTTTTGCGGCTGATGGGCGGTGAGGCCAAGTATAAAAGCACGATCAAATTACCAGCGATTGTGGTGGTTTTATTGTTTGTCGCCTCGGATATTATCGAGACGTTCACGACGGCACAAACAGGCGAACTGATCGGCGGCGTGAATTATGTCGCCCATGCGACGGGCTTCCTCGCCGCAATTACGATTTTCTTGTTCGTGCGAAAAGATTTAGCTGTGCGCTATTTCGCTGGACGCAGTATATAAAAATGTTTTTAGCGCTTCGATGGTCTGGATGGGCTGCTCGCTTAAAGGACTGTGACCGCAGCGGTCAAACAAGATTAACTTCGCCGCTGGGATATGCTTTTGAATAAGATACCCATTCACCAGCGGCACGGTGCCGTCCTGCTGACCGATGATCGCCAGAGTCGGAGTCGTGATTTCTTTTAAACGCGGCGTTAAATCCACTTTGCGGATTTCGATCAATTCGCGGTAAAACGGGATTTCGCCGCCTGGGTCAATCGCAGCGTGACGGTCTACAGTGTCGATGGGCAGCGCGGTGGGGTCATAAAAGAAGGCACGGTCAAACATGTTGGTGTACCAGCGTAACTTTCTTTTAACGGCGAGCCGCGTTAGCTCCCAGACGGGTGGGAACTTCGCTCCTGCCCAAAAAAAAGGCGTATGCATCCAACGAATCGTCCGCGAAAGTTGTCCAGTGACGACACCCGAAACCACGACGAGCTTGGTTAACCGTTCTGGTGTACTTAAGGCCAGATGTAGCGCAATTTGCCCACCCATTGAATGACCAATCAATGTGAATTTTGGGATCCCTAAATGATCCGCTAGGTCAAGTACCCGCCGCGCTTGTGATGGAATGCTGTAATCACCCTCAACAGGCTTGTCACTGGCGGCATGACCGAGCAGGTCAATCGCTATACAGTAATGTGTCCGGTGGAAGGCTTCAAAAGTCTGCCACCAGTATCCTGCATGGGAAAGCCAGCCATGTACCATCATGAGCGCCGGATTCGCAGGGTCGCCTTTTGTGAGATATGCAATACGTTGTCCATCGATTGTAAAATAATGTTTTCCAGCAATCATCGTTAGCTCTTACGTTATGTGCGCCGGTTAAGTTGACCTTGCAAGCCACCAAGCACCCCTAACGGATTCAGCAAGGTACGCCTAATTTTTACTCAATTGCTGCTATTTGCCAAACGCCGCAAAACCATGGGCTTCCAGAGCCTATTTTTTGCGGCATGTCTAAAGAGATATGGGTGGAAATAAAGTGATAAAAGGCGCTTATTCCTCAGTCATGAGGTGGGTTTCACGCCAGCCGATGATGAAATTAAGCGCGTCTTGCTCCGACCAGACAATGCGTTTACGGGCGTGATCGGGGGTGATTCGCATCCCAAAGAGCAGGATTTCTTCTTGGAAAAATTCACTGACGAGCAGCGCGACTGGAATCCGGCTGGTATCCACGCGAATATTGATAAATTTGCTGGCGCGGCGGGCTGCTTGTAGATTATCATCCAAAAACACCGTCACTTTACGGAAGTCGAAAATTTGCCCACAAACGGGATTAACACCGATGGCAGCATACAATTCATTTAGCCAATCGTAAACCGCATGGGTGACATCCGCCCCTAATTCACCGCGATAGGCGATATGGACGAGACCCGTTTGGGAATCGTAAGAGGCGTTGGCTTGTGGGGTATCAAGGGGGGCAATTATCATCACGGTTTAGACTCTAGTTTAGATAGGCTTACGATATGTCAAAATTGTAACATCGAAGCGTGACGAATACAATTAAGGGTATATAGAATTTTCACAATTCTGTACAGGAAAAAAATACACTATCAGGTATGATGTGTAAGGCAATGTCCTTATCTTTAATTTTTAGGTGAGATTTATGACAACCGAACCCGCACCCCGCCCTGCTTCTCGTCGAGTTGGTTTACGCATTCTCATCACTGTTGCACTGGTGCTGTTGGCAGGTGTTATCTTTGTGATATTTTATGTCGTGCAGCAAACCCAAAAAGACACGATTCCACTCGGTGCGCCCAGTGGCGAACTAGCCTATACCTCGAATGAAGGCGGCTGGAATATCTATGCGCTTGGGACGGATGGCGCAGCGCGTTTGCTCACTGCGGATGGCGATGAGGAAACACCGGGCGGCAAACATGATTATTTTGCCAGCTGGTCATTTGAAGGCGATATGTTGAATTTTCTGACGGCACGTACTGGCGAGATGGGGCCAGCGCAGGTGAATCCTGATGGCAGCGAATTACGGACGTTGAGCGTGGCGGAAGCGATTATGTCGCTGTTTGGTGAAGGACGGCTCGACTGGGATCCAGCATGGTCGCCTGCGGACGCGCAAGGCCAAATCCGTGTTGGTTGGTCGTCGCTGCGCGATTTAAACCTTGAACTTTATATGCGTACTGGCAACGATGGGGAGCGCATCCGCCTAACCAACACAGGCGCTCGTGATTGGTTTATGTCGTGGTCGCCGGATGGGACACAAATTCTGTTTTCATCAGATCGTGAAGGCAACGAAAATATTTATAGGATGAATGTGGACACCCTAGAAACCACGCAGTTGACTGATGATCCGTTGGATGATTTGCATCCAGTGTGGGCGCTCAATGGTGAAAGCATTTTGTTTCTGTCTGAGCGTTTGAATGAACTCAAAGACGGATTTCTTGATTTGTACGTGATGAATCTCGATGGCAGCGATCAGCATCCGTTAGGCGTTGACGAAGTTTTTTCTGGCGACCCAACTTATAGCGCTGACGGGCAGCAGATTGCTTATATGTCTAATGAAGAAGGCGATTGGAATATTTACGTAATGGATGTTGATGGAAACAATGTAAGCCGCTTGACCGAAGGTAGCACCGATGAGTTATTCCCGGTGTGGCGGCCTGTTCCGGCGGATGAGGCAGGTTCTTAGTCGTATGTTTTTTTCGCAGTCAAAAACTTGGACTCGGCTTTTGATGCGTTTGGGTGGCGTGGTCGGGGTGTTATGCGTCGCCCTGCTCATGCCGATGCTTATAATCGGACGGCTGCTGCCGCAAGGGCCGCAAGTCGCTTATATGACAGATCGCAATGGCAATTGGGATATTTACGTGCTGGATTGGAATCGGCAGCTCGTCCGTTTGCTGACCGCCGACAGCACAGGCGATGACCGTTATCCGATGTGGTCACGCGATGGCACTCAGCTTGGTTATCACACCAATTCTGAAGGCGATTATGACTTGATGATTCGGAATGCGAACGGCAGCGACCCGCAAATGTTGGAAGTTTCGCGGCGGTTTCAATTCGCCCAAGAAGCGATGATGGATTGGTCGCCGGACGGACGTTATATCAGCTTTCATTCGGACGCGGGACAGCGCTGGAATATTTATCTGACCGACCCAGCGGGCGACCTTACCTATCAAGTGACTGATAACATCGGCGAAAATATCCGCCTTAATTGGTCGCCAGATGGCAAGCGTGTGGCGTTTGCTTCGGCGCGGGATGGTGGGCTGGAAATTTATACCATGACGGTTGAGGAGATGCTGCGGTTTTCTCGCTCGGCGGAAGTCTATGCTCGGCGCATGACGAATAATATCGATGACGATTGGAATCCGGTCTGGTCGCCGGATAGTACGCAGATCGCGTTTATTTCTGGGCGGGATTTTAACCGCGAGATTTACATCATGAACGCCGATGGCACAGAGCAGCAGAATATCACCAATACCCTCGCTGTCGAAGAGCAACATCCTGCTTGGACACCCGACGGCAAAGGGCTGATTTATTCTGCCGCTGTTGGGCCAACAGAAGATTTGTATTATCTCGATCTGGAAACGGGGGAGCGCCGCCGTTTGACGTTTGATAATCGTGGGAATGAAGAAGCGCCGTCGTTGTGGTGGCCTTGATTAAGACAAAAGATCAATATAAACCGCAAAGGCACAAAGATCACAAAGGGAAGCATGACAAAGTCCAATTTTCTTTGTGTCGTCCCTTTGTTCAGATAGTTCAAAAAGCGCTTTAATAGAAAATAGGACTTACAATGAATCAAAAGATGGCGAAGTAAAGGAACACAGATGGCCTCTTTAGTCTTTCCTCACTATGTTGGCATATCTACTATCAACAGTCCGCCGCAGGGACAATGGACGGCTGCGGATTGGGAAGCGCTGCCAGATGATGAATATCGTTATGAAATCATTGATGGGGAACTTTATATGTCAAAGTCGCCGAGTTACTTCCATCAATGGATTCTCTTGAACCTGTACGATTTAGTAGGTCGCCCTGCACGACAACAAGGCTTGGCTTTTCCAGCGCTTGCGCCAATTGGGGTTTTTATGCCTGGCACAACGCCGGTTCAACCCGATTTTGTCTTGGTTATGGCGCAACACAGCGCCATTATTCATGATCGTGGTATTCAGGGTGTGCCAGATTTAATTGTTGAAGTCCTTTCACCCGGCAGCCGTGATTATGATGAGGATGTAAAGCTCAAGGCTTACGCACGAGCAGGTGTGCCAGAATATGGCGTTATCGACCCGGAACTGCGCCAATTACGGCTTTATCAGCATCCAGCCACAGATCATTATCCCGCGCCAAGCGTTTTTAAGGAAGCTGAGCA
>DAOTTO010000159.1:0-2825 GCA_034437895.1 Anaerolineae bacterium
ATTCTGGGGAACTCGGTCACAGTCTATCAAGCATCATGGAGCGCAGGCAGCCGCAACGTCCGCTTCTGCACGGTGCAAGATACCCCAACCAATAACCTGGACTGTTCAGAATACAGCCAGAATGACCTCTCGGCAGCGGTACTGCAATCTCCCGTGACGCTGTACGGGTTCGGTAATGGAACGCATGAACTCGTCCTGGAAAACAAGGATTACGGCTTCTACTTCATCATTGATGCGCTAGAAGTCCGCTAATCGCCGTTCACTAAACGGAGGGATGAAGCACACCTCATCCCTCCGCCTTCTACGGGAACGACCTATGTGTTGTTCCCGTAGAAGATATAGGCAATCTTTCTTCAGCCACTCCCAGATTTTCTATAAGCCACCCTCGCCGTATCATCCTCACTTAACAACGCTCCCTCAAACCGACCTGTAGCGATTGTGTAGCGATTCGTAAGCGCTAATGTGCTATAGACACACAATCAACTAGTTCAGAGAGAAGGGTATTGATGACGGCAGCATTGGCGAAATTGTCATTGTAAGGCGGATCAGCTAAGGGATCATCGACCTGCGGTGCGGCGGTCTTGCGTTTGATCTTGCGGCTGCGCGGGTTCGCCTAGCGAGCCGAGCGGGTCTTGGGCGTGGAGGGAACTGCTAATGAAAATGACGGCATAGGAACCTTATCTGTTCAAAAACCGTCAACTGCATAAGTCCTATTTTTTGTCCTATAATGAACTGTGTTCGAGAAATACGAGGGAGCCGTTAACATGATTTCACGTCCGCAAATAAACGAATATGCCCCATTTTATGCGGGCTATATTCAGCGTGTTCCGGTGGGCAGAGATATTTTCGCGCTTTTAAGCCAGCAGCCCGGCGAACTGCGCTCGCTGTTACAACATGTCACTAATGAGCAGGCCAACGCCCGTCCTGTTCCCGGCGAATGGAGCATCAAGGAGGTGATAGGGCATATCTGCGATACCGAGCGTGTCTTCGCCTATCGCACATTACGAATTGCTAGAGGGGATACAACGCCGTTGGCCGGGTTCGAGCAGGACGATTATATCCGCGCCACCGACTTCAACACGCGCCGTTTGACCGACCTCATTGAAGAATTCACGGCGCAGCGTTATGCCAATGTGCTGTGTTTCCAATCCCTCGCTGAAGCCGAAATAGACCGGCGCGGCATCGCCAGCGATCTACCCGTCAGCGCCCGTGCTTTGATTTATATGCTGGCTGGGCATGTCTTGCACCACGTCGAAAGTTTAAAGACAGATTATCATGTAGGCGAGAGAGTTCGGCCTACAATCTAAATCGTTTCCTATCTGGAGGAGTTTGTATGAATTTTGCATCAAGAAAACAAATCGGCTTTAGCGCCATTCTTTCACTCATTTTGTTATTAGCAGCCTGCGGCGGCAGCGGCGATAGCACCGTTATCGTACCCACTCGCATCAGCATTGCGGAAAGTACGGCGCAAGTGACCCCGCCTACGCCGGATACCGCCCAAGCACTAACTTCTGCACCCGCCTTACCGCCGCCGTCTACGCCTTCTTTGGACGTAACCGCCCAACCTAATGCGGAAGCCACCGAACCCGCTTTCGCGGGGCCGCCCGGTCTGCCAAGTGCTGCCACTCAGCAGGAAGGCGAAATTATCCCCAGCCCCAGCGCGATTGATGATTTCAGCACGTTAACGGTTGGGGAAGAAGCCCTCCTCATCGGTGAACTCAGCTTAGCAGGCGAAGCAGGGCAGCCCCAAACCGCCGTCCTCACCGATGCCCAAGGCAATCAAGTCGAATTGGTCATCCCGCCCGGCATGGCAAACGAATTCGCTGGCTTAATTATCGAAGTCTTTGGGCAAATCGTGGATATGGCCGAAATCGAAGGCGCAGCCGACGCAACCGCCGAAGCAGGAGTTGTCACGTTAGGCATCCGCCCCAATTCGATGAGTCCGGCGATGGTCGCGGGCGCGAATCCCGGTCTGCCACCCGGCTTAAATCCCGACTCAACCGGTGAAGCAATCGCCGCCCCTGAAGGCTTCCCCGGTGCTGTCGTGCCGGAAGGGACGAGCGATGTCTCTATGCCGCCGTTTATGGCCTCCGGTACGATGCCAGCGCCGCCGTTTGGTGCTGCCGGCCCTGAAGGTACAGCGAATGCGGTGCCATTTGGTCCCGGTTTCGGCGGTCCCGGCATGATACAAGGTGAACTCCTCGAAGAGACATTCGACCCGAACCTGACCGCATTAGAGGCGTATGATGCCGTTGTAGAAGCCTTCGCCGATGATTTAGGCGAGCGTTCTTGGATTATTGCACGCGGTAGCAATGCTTCCGGTTGGTCTTTCGAGTTCTACAGCGAAACCGACGACACAACGATTACCTACAGTGTCGATCCTGAAGGCGCTGTCCGGCGTACACCTGCCAGCCCTTCATTACCACTGCCGGGCATGGTCATCACGCCGATTGACCGGGAGTTGATCGTGGTCGATAGTGATGAGGTTATCGCCAGCGCCACCACCGCAGGTGGGCCACCCGTCACGGATTTGATGCTGCTCCTAAGCGCAAGCGGTGACGCAATTCAATGGACAGCCTTAAGCGGAACGCCTGTCGTGATCAACGCGACCCAAGCCATCGAACTACAAGTGACACCGACGGCACGTCCATAATGCTAAGTTAGGATAAGGCCTTTTTCCAAAGTCAGGACTTTCGCTTACCTCACCCCCCGTCCCCCTCTCCAAGTATTGGAGAAGGGGAGAAAAACGCATCTTGAAGTCCCCTCTCCATGCAATGGGGAGGGGATTTAGGGGTGGGGTAAATGCGTGAGCGAAAGTCCTAAAA
>DAOTTO010000160.1:0-32223 GCA_034437895.1 Anaerolineae bacterium
GAGATCAAATAGATGCCATAAGCAATATGGCGCGATTCATCCTGCTTGAGCAAATCAATCCCGCGCATCGTCCCCGGCATTAAATGATTATCGCGCAGCGTCGTGTAGTAGCTGTGATAGCCCGTCTCCGCCAGAACGCCTTCGACAATCATGTTATACGTGACGGAGGCAATCACCTGCGCTTCCGGCGATGAATCATACGCGAGGCGGTCAAGTGCCTGCGGCAGTGCCTCATAAAATACGGCCTTATAGTTCGGCAGATGATAATGGCTCAAATCACCGGAATGACCTACTACTTCGGTCAAAAAGCGGCTAAAAAAATCCGTGTGCTTGGCTTCTTCCCAGAGAAACGTCGTGAGGAACATTTCCTCTTCGATGCGCCCCTCTTTAGCAATCGTCATCATCAGCGGCAGCAGATCGAGCGTCACGGCTTCCTCCCCTGCTTGGAACTGTGCCGTCAGCCGCAGAATCACATCCTGCTCGTCCGGCGCAAGTTTTTGCCAATCCGCTTTGTCCTGCGTCAGATCAATGTCACTCGGATTCCAGATGCCGTACTTTTTGGCTTTCTCATATAACTTCATCGGCGGAGTATCGCGCCGCAGTCCGCGCACAGTGGTGGCAAACTGTTCATGTGGCTGGAAAGAAATAGTCATATTTCACCTTTTAACACAATCCATTTTTCAAGATTATATCGTGTTAAGCCTGCTCTGTCCGCACTTCCTGACGATTGACCTCCGCCCATCCCACGAACAGCAAGCGCTTATAAAAATCCTTTTACATTTCACACCATACGAAGGACATCAACAACATTAGGTTAAATCATCATGGCTCTCTCATCGCTCAAACGACGCGACTTTCTAAAACTGCTTGCAGTTAGCGGGATAGTCTTCACTACTCAGGCGCTGCCCTTCCAAGCTGCCCTAGCAGACGAAGCGATCCCTATGCCAACATCGCTCATGCTCCACAGTCGTCACCATCGCATCTTTCCGCAAATTCTGGATTATCTAACCGAGGAAGGTTATATAGGCATTACCTATAGAGATTTAGAAAATGCCTTATTTGGGCGATTTAGCTTGCCGGAAAAGCCGATCTTGATCTCCATTGATGATCTGTGTATGGCACAGGGCAATCCGAGTTTTGAGCATTTTGCCAGCATGAAAAACACGCTCGTTAATTATGGCTTCCGAGGCACATTCGGCATCATCACGCGCCCCGATTGTCCACAAGATGACTCGCGATGGGCAGAAATTACAACATGGCTGAGGGACGGTATCGCGCTAGAAAGCCACACGGCCTATCACTCCAATCTGGATAACCCGAATTTTGATGATGATGATTACATTGCTGAAATCGTCACTTCGGCACAGACCATTCATGAGCGGACAGGCTCGGACGTAAGGGCGCTCATCACACCTTATGGAAGCGGATACAATTATCAGAGTGACCGGGTTAATCCTTGGGTGATGGCAGCGTGTCGTCATGCCGGATTACGCTTCATCGTCGGCATTTCAGAAGGGAGAGAAGCCCTTGCAATGCGTCCTCGTCCTCGCGACGTTTTCTATGTCGGGCGCATCCAACCTTGGGGCGAAAACGAGGTTGTTATTGCCGATTCTATCCAGCAAATTGGAGAGTGGTACGGATGAATCCAACGCTGGCAGATGGCGAAAAATATGCTATAATGTTCTATCCCCATCCGAACTGATGTTCCGATTAAGGAGTCTCGATGCCCCCTTTTCAAATCGCATCCGATTTCAAGCCCACTGGCGACCAACCCAAGGCAATTAAGGGCTTGGTCGAAGGTCTTCATAACGGCCTAAAATATCAAACCTTGCTCGGTGCCACTGGCACAGGCAAAACTTATTCGGCGGCAATGGTCGTGCAAGAGGTACAAAAGCCCACGCTTGTCCTCGCGCATAATAAGACCCTCGCCGCACAGCTTTATGCCGAATTTAAAGAATTCTTCCCGAACAACGCCGTCGAATACTTCGTCAGCTATTATGATTACTATCAGCCAGAAGCCTACGTCCCGCGTTTTGATCTGCATATCGACAAACAAACACAGATTAACGAGACGATTGACCGCTTGCGGCTGGCATCAACGGCTTCGCTGCTCTCGCGGCGCGATGTGCTGATTGTGGCTTCTGTTTCGTGCATTTACGGTGTGGGCGACCCACAAGCATGGGCGAAGGCACAAGTAGAACTCAGCGTAGGCAGCACAACGCTGCGGCGAGACATCATCCTCCGCAAATTGGTGACGATTCAATACAGCCGCAACGACATGGATTTACATCGTGGTACATTTCGCGTGCGCGGCGACACACTGGAAATCTATCCGGGCTATTCGGAGATCGCCTACCGCATAGCCATGTTCGGCGATGAGATCGAGCGTATTAGCGAATTCGACCCGCTGACCGGCGAAGTTTACGCCGAACATCCCAGCGTAACTATCTTCCCGACTAAGCAGTTCATTGCGGATGATGATAAGACTAAGCAAGCCGTCCACGACATCGAACAGGAATTGGAAGAACAAATCACCTTCTTCAAGCACGAGGGCAAGCTGGTAGAAGCGCAGCGCATCGAACAGCGCACGCGCTACGATATTGAAATGATTCGTGAGGTCGGTTATGCGTCCGGCATCGAAAATTATTCACGCCATCTCGATCAACGCCCACCCGGCAGCCCACCGCACACGTTAATTGATTACTTCCCAGATGATTTTCTGCTCGTAATTGACGAAAGCCACATGACCATTCCGCAGATTCGCGGCATGTATAACGGGGATCGTCAGCGCAAGATGAATCTTGTAGATTATGGTTTTCGCCTGCCAAGTGCGTTAGATAATCGACCCCTTAAATTTGAAGAATTTGAGGAACGGATTAATCAGGCCATCTTCACCAGCGCGACCCCTGGCCCCTACGAAGGCACAGTCAATCAAGCCGTCGTCCAGCAGATCATCCGCCCGACGGGTGTGCTTGATCCGATTACGTCAGTGCGTCCGATTGAAGGGCAGATTGATGATTTGCTGCAAGAAGTTGCCCTGCGTGTGAAGAAAGGCCAACGCACCATCATCACCACACTCACGCAGCGTATGTCAGAAGAATTAGCGGGTTATCTCAACGAATCGGGAATCAAAGCACAGTATCTCCATGCCGAAATTGAAACGCTAGAACGGGTTGAAATCCTGCGGGATTTGCGATTGGGTGTCTATGATGTCATCGTCGGCATTAACCTGCTGCGTGAAGGGATCGACTTACCGGAAGTGTCGCTTGTCGCCATTCTGGACGCGGATAAGGAAGGCTTTTTGCGCTCAGAGCAAGCACTCATCCAAATTATAGGACGCGCAGCCCGACACATTGAGGGCTTAGTCATTCTCTATGCCAATCGCATCACGGACTCAATGCAACGCGCACTAGACGAGACAGAACGCCGCCGCAATATTCAGCGCACCTATAACGAAGAACACGGCATCGTCCCGGCGAGCATTATCAAACAGATACGCGACCTGACGGATCGTGTCAAGACGATGGTGAGTGAAGAAGGCGAGGCGGAAGGTGAAGGGCTTGATCTCGTCGCTATGCCCGTGTCTGAATTGCAACAGATGATTAAAGAGTTGGAAAAAGAGATGAAGAAGGCCGCACAGTCGCTTGAATTCGAGAAGGCGGCTGCCCTACGCGACCAAATCTTTGACTTGCGCGGCGCACTCGCGGAAAAAGACCCGGAAAGTACACTGACGTTTGGCTAACCCGATAAAGCTTTTTCGTCAAGCGTTTTAGAAAGAACAGAGGCGGGAGAAACGGACAAATTCCGCCCCCGCCTCTGTTTTGTATAGAGCCACCACGCAACTCCCAGCGCCAAGACCACCGGGTAGAATATTTGATCCACCCGCCACCACCCCATCAAGAAGAATACCCAAGATGAAGCGATGAGCAGCCAAACAGAAGCTTGGAATACACTACGCCGCAAGACATAAGCCAACAGCATAAAAACGGGTAGCGCATAAACTAGTGTATAGGGGTTCGTTTGTGGGAATAAGACCAATATAGGTAGGATAATCATCGCGCTCGCCCACAAAACAAATTCTTGAGGTTCATCAGGCAGCAGCTTCCAAATCCTTATGAATATCCAAGCAGTCCATCCCAGAAAACCAACTGTTAATACAATAGCACCCGCAGGACCTAAATCAAGCGGCAGCCATGAAGTTTTACGGTTGATGTCTGCGTAGTCACGTAAGTGATTAACAAATTGGAGTTCCCAATTCCCGATAAACACATGCGTTCCCAGCCAGATGATCGCCATTAAACCGACCCAAATCGGGATAACACGCCGCTGCCCTATAAGGAAGGCTATACCGCATAAACCCAACGCAATTAGTCCACCGTCAGGCCGGATTGTCATTCCCGCCAAACAAAATGCTGTCAGCCAAACACGCTGATTTCGTAATCCCCAAATTGCACCCACCATACAAAGCAGCACAAAACCTGTGAACTGACCGAGAGTAATGGTCATCATCGTATAGCGAAACCCCAAGACAATACTGAAAGTAAGCGCCAAAAGCTGTAGTGGTAATAAACGCCAACGCAGCACTACAAGTCCATACAAAACGGGAAACGCCAAAAAAAATAGCAGATTAAGGAGCATCCAAAGCGAAACGGAGGCTTCATACGGCAAAAGCCAGATAGGTAGAAGCACAAAACAAAGATGAGGCGGGTAAGAAAATCCCCATTTTTCGCCGATACGAACAAACGCATCAATCTCCGCATCCACTTTTTGGCTGTAGGGGCTGTCTCCCCGAAAGAATCCCTGACAGCCCACATAGCGCGGCATCACATCATTCATCGCCATATTCTGAACGACGACCAAGTCAATCCCCCAACTCCCTATAATAATAAGCAGGAAACCGAGCAGGATGATTGTGGTACGTTTTAGGGTGAAAAAGTTTAAAATCGCCATAAAGACAATTAAACCATGAACTCGCCGTTTTTGTACAACAATTCTCCATCAACGAGGATTTCACTGTCATTCCGCATGTCGCAGATCATATCCCAGTGAACGGCGCTTTTATTCTTGCTGCCTGTATCGGGATAGCCCGCACCGATGGCAGTGTGAATCGTCCCACCGATTTTTTCATCAAACAGAATATTGCCTGTGAACTTATTGATCCCGAAGTTCGTCCCGATGGCAAACTCGCCCAAATAACGTGATCCTGCATCCGTGTTCAACTGCGCTTGGAGCAGCTCATCATTTTGTTCGGCTTTCGCTTCAACTACTTTTCCGTCTTTAAAGCGCAGTTCAATGCCAGAAACCGCCCGTCCACCTACAATTGATGGATAAGTATAGCGAATCCAGCCGTTGACCGACTCTTCGACTGGTCCCGTGAAGATTTCACCGTCCGGCATATTGCGACTGCCATCGGCATTAATAAACGTCCGGCCTTCGATGGAAAGCTGTAAATCGACATTCGGCCCCTGCAATTTGACGTGCTTTTTCCCTTTAAGCCACGCGACCTTGCTTTCTTGCACGGCGGAAACCTTGCGCCATTCCGCGACAGGATCGTCTTTATCGCAGTAAGTGGCGTTGAAGACAAAATCCTCATATTCCTCAAGGCTCATATTGGCTTCCTGAGCGCTGGCTTCATTTGGGAACCATGTCACCACCCATTTAAATTTTCCTTCAGAAGCCCGATTCATGCGTGTTTCTAGCCAACTCCGGCGGGAGGACGCTATTTTCTGTGTCTGCTTAGCATCAATCGTAGACATGGCGCGTGTATTGCTGTTCCCGCCAATGCGAATATACACATCGGCCTGTTCATAGTAGAGCGTTTGCGATGGGTCAAGCCAACTAATTTGGTCGTCGTTAGCCTCGCGCATAAACCCACGACTCATCTGCTCATCACTCATAAAAAGCGTGGGATTTCCACCCGCTTTAACGACAGCTTTATACACTTCGCGTAACGCAGGCAAAGCGACGACATCACCCAAAATTCCCACCCACTCACCCGGTTGGACGCTGGTAGAATAATTGACCAGCACATCTGCCAGCCGTTGTAATCGCATATCGGTCATATTTCGTCCTTAAGTTATATAAGTTCATGCGCTTTACTCAGCGCCGCATCGAAATTCACTTCGTTGCCCATGTCCGGCACATATTCTACATACTGGATGATGTTCTGCTTATCGACGACAAACACCGCCCGCTGGCAGATACGCCAATCGGTATCGTGAACGCCATAATCGTCAGCAAATTTCATGTCAACGGAAGTTGAAAGGGTAAACGTTTTGTCGATGCCCTCATTGGCGCAATAGCGCCCTAAAGCAAAAGGTAAATCGGCGCTGACTGTCACAATGACAATATCATCGCCTAAATCAGCGGCTTCTTTATTAAAACGATGGGTCTGTGCGGAGCAAACGCCCGTATCGACAGACGGAATACAGCTTAAGATTTTGACTTTCCCCTCATAGTTCGCCAATGTACGTTGTGAGTAGCGCGGCGTTAACAACACAAAGTCTGGTGCAGGCGACCCAACTTGCAGCATAGCGCCTTGCACAGGATGTTCACTATCACCGACTTTCATTCCGAGACGGTTTGCCATTTTCTTACAACCTTTGAATTTTACTGTAAATCTAAGATCATGATTCTACTGAGGAATACTCGCTTATCAAACATTCTTTAACAGACTCTAAGGTGACTTACACCCCCTCAAAACGCCATTGCCCATCGACCATCGTCGCCATAACTTGGACATCAAGAATTTCATCGGGTGCAATCGTATAAAGGTCACGATCAAGCACAACTAAGTCAGCAAGGTAGCCGGGTGCAAGTTTACCGAGCCGATTTTCCATACCCGCCGCATAAGCAGGCCCTTGTGTAAAGCCACGCAGCGCTTCGTCAATCGTCAGCCTTGCATCGGGATACCATCCCTCTTTACTCGGTGTCCCATCGGGACGGCGGCGGGTGACAGCCGCGTAAATCCCACCTAACGGCTCAAAAGGATCAATCGGCGAATCCGACCCGAAAGCGACTACCACGCCTTGATCGATCTGTAAGCGGGCATTATAGGCATATTGACTCCGTGCGCCCCAATAGCGATCTGCCATATCATAATCTGAGGTCGCATGAATCGGCTGCATCGACGCAATAATGTTGAGCTCCGCCAAGCGATGCGAATCGTCAGGGTGAATGATTTGCACATGCTCCATGCGATGGCGGCGGGTATTTCTCGGTTCGCCTCGTGCTGCTTCTTCTTTACGGACAGATTCGTATACATTCAAGACACGCCGCACCGCACAATCACCAATGGCGTGGATCGTCGCAGGCAAACCGGCAGCACTCGCCTTACTCACCAGTTCGCGCATTTCATCTTCTTCTGTGACGGAAATGCCAAAGTTTTGCGGTTCGTTCTCGTAAGCATCCAGCATCAAAGCCGTGCGCGGCCCCAAAGCCCCATCCGCGAAGATTTTTAGTCCGCCGATGCGAATCCAATCATCGCCGAATCCCCGACGCAATCCGAGCATGAGGGCATGGTCAATCCACTCTTTATTGATATTTTTGACAACGCGCATATCTAAGCCGCCGCGCTCGCGGAGAAGCTGCAATGCGCGTAAACAATTCTGGCTGTCAAAATCGTGAAAGCCCGTTAAGCCGGAAGCTAAAGCCAATTTTTGCGCGGCTGCCATCTGGTCGGCTGTTTGCTCTAATGAAGGGGAAGGCACATGGCGCGAAACCAACATAATCGCGGTCTCAAAGAAAAGGCCATCCGGCTGTCCACTTGCATCGCGGCTGATCTGTCCCCCTTCAGGATCAAGGGTTTCAGCCGTAATTCCTGCTAATTGCATTGCACGGGTGTTTATCCAAGCCGCATGACCACTTTTCGCCCGTAGGTAAATGGGATGATCGGGTGCAACAGTATCGAGATCAGCCGCAGTCGGAAACGCGCCATCAGGCCAATAGGCTTGCGCCCAACCGTGACCCGTAATCCACTCCCCTGTCGGAGTCGTCGCCACACGTTCCGCGACCCGTTCTAAAGCCACTGCTTTGCTCGGCACTTCAAATACATCGACATCCTGCAAGGCGCGTGCCGTCCACTGCCAATGAATATGGGCATCCGTTAAACCGGGGATAATGGTGCGCCCTTCTAAATTTTGGCGAATGGTTCCGGCGGTTGCCAGCGCCAGGATATCGTCGTCGCTTCCTGTTGCCATCACGCGCCCATTGGTGATTGCCAAAGCGCTCACTCGCCGTACATCTTCCGCGAGTGTGATGATATTGCCGTTGTATAAAATTCTTTCAATCATCGTTCTTTTATCAACTTTCGCTGTTTAATACTGCGCGGATTTCATCCGGTGTCGGGGCGCTTTTCAAGCCGCTTCGTGTGACCGAATGCCCTGCCAGAATCGCTGCCGCCCGTACCGCACGGTCTATATCGTGTTTGAGTAAATGCCAGCAAATAAAAAAGGACGCGGCAAAAATATCGCCCGCACCCGTTGGGCTGAGAACATACACTGGAAATGCAGCATAGGGCTGAAATTGGCCTTCGCGGTAAATTTTCCCACCTTTATCGGCCTGCGTGACGATTAAACAAGGTGCGACTTCAGCGATTTCTGCTTCCATATCGGGGGCTTCGGCAATATCTTCTTCGCTAAACACGATAAAATCAATTGCTTCCAATACGTCTCGATCATGCCAGCGCTTAAACCGCACCCGCCCATCAGCCTCCCAGCGCCGCAGCCATCCTTGTAATGTCACCAACATAGCACATTCAGATTGCGGAAAACATGAAACGACCTGCCCATGTATTTCATCGGCCATTGGGGCAATATGAACTAAAGGTGCGGAGCGCCAACCAGCAGGCACATCTTCGGGTAAAATCGGCGCAGCAACACCATGCAAATATTGAGTGCGTCCGGCTACTCCATAGATATTCTCAAAAGTCGTGGTGAGTTCCGAGGGGAGAACGACAACTTGCGCCCATTGCCGCAGTTCATCCAGCAAAGGGTCATCTTGCCGAGCGCTCGTCAACACGCCGACCCGTAATCCAAAAGCGTGGGCGGTGCTGGCTGCATAAGAGACTGTGCCGCCAAGCTGCCGCCCATCAAGGGTTAAATCTGCCGTGAGATGACCGATCAGAAGATAATCGATCATCAGATTACTTTGGGACGATGGTTACTTTACGAGCGTCGCCCTCGCCAGTACTTTTTGTATAAACATCGCTGCGATTGCGTAAGGTTAAGTGGATAATACGGCGCTCATTCGGCGGCATCGGCTCTAACGTGACCGTGCGAGCTTCTTGTATCGCTTGATCTGCCATTCGCAAGGCAAGCTCACGCAAACGCTGTGAACGGCGCATTTTGTAACCCGCTACATCCACAATAATATTGGCGCGGCGCTGTAATCTGCGGCTGGCAATTAGACGGGTAATATATTGTAAGGCTGCCAGAGTTTCCCCTTTGCGTCCAATTAAACTATTCATATCCGCCCCGTTGACATCAAGCAGCCAAGGCGCGCTTTCTCCCGGACGGCTCGGCTCGGCTCGCCGTACTGTGATCTCGGCTTTTAGCATCATCCGTTCAAGAAGTTCAACCAACACACGCTTACTAACTTCCCCATCCTCACCCGGCGCATCAATCGCCTCGGCGACATCTCCCAAATAAACCTCGTCCACCTCATCGTCATAGGAGTCTGTATAATCCTCATTTTGGGTGACACGCGCATGAGACTGTGCGGAAACAGGTTTAAGGATAATGGCAGGCGGTGGTGGAGAGGAAACAGCAGCAGGAACAACCACAGGGGCGGGTGTCGGCGGGCGCAGCATCTTTAGACGTACCCGTGCGGGTTTAGCACCAATGCCAAAGACACCCCGGCTAGGTTCATCAATTACTTCAACAATGACATCACCAGGGCCAACACCTAATTTGACCAAACCTGCATTTATTGCCGCTTCAACAGTTTCTCCAGTTATTTCAACTGAGGGTAGGGGCTCCATAATCAAACACCTTTACGAAAAATTCGAGCGCCAGCACAAATTAAATCGGCTGGCGCAGATAAATCAGCTTAATAGTTTACTTCGCGCCAGCTTTTTTAGAGGCTTTGGTTTTCTTGCTAGGCGTACCGCCTGAAGGGAGCGATTTAGTCATAGTGCCATTAGAGACAGTATCAGTGCCATTGGCCTTTTCTGGTGTAAACCCGACAGGATCACTACGCTTGCCGCGCTTTTCGGTGGTGGAAGGGGTAACAGATGTGATCTCTTTGGGCTTTGGGTCACGTCCGAACAAACGTCCCCACTCGGCTGTGCCCATCAAGGTATACTGGGCGATACCGACCACATTAGAGACGACAAAGTAAATGCCTAAACCGACGGAAAACTGGAGCGAGAAAAAGCCAAACATCAACGGCATAATCGTCGTCATTGAGCGCGTCATCTGGGCGGCTTGGTCGGGCTTGCCATCTCCACTTGGCGGCGGCGGCGCCGGCAAAGTCAGCTTGGATTGAAGCCAAGTTGTGACGAGTACAAGCAGAGGGAGAATCAGCGCATACGTGGGATTCGCTGTAGGTGGACGGGTTAAATTCATCCCCGCCCAAGTATCACCCAACGGCACGAGCGAATCTAAACCCGGCAGCAGCAAACGACCTGAAAGGTCGATCAATTGATAAGGCGATGCACCAAGTGCGTGATTAATCGCTGAATAAAGCGCGAGCAAAATCGGAAGCTGAATCAACAGCGGCAGACATCCCCCCAATGGGTTAATGCCATTCTCTTTATAGAGCGCCATCTGTTCTTGTGCCAACTTTTCTCGATCATTCTTGTGTTTTTCTTGTAATGCCTTGAGCTTAGGTTGAAGCTCTTGCATCGCTTTTGCTGAACGCTGCTGCTGAATCAGCAGTGGCGAGGTCAGCAAACGAATAATCACCGTAAAGGCTGCAATCGCCAATACGATATCGTTGTTGAAAATACGATACATCAACGTCAGTACCGTAACAAAGGGGTTGATAATCAAATCCCACATTGGTAAATGCTCTCCCCTAAACCTTTAACGACTATATACCCAACGCTGATTACTATCTTCCAAACTGAACGCGACCAACAAGCGGCTATTTTTGGCTGTACTAATGATGACCAGCGGCTCATTGATGGTGGATGGCTCACCCGGTTCAATCAACAGTATATCGGATAGTACTTCCGCGTCCACATCTTGTTCAAAAACGATGCTGCCGTCAGCTTGATTTAACCACACAACCTGACCCTTACGCGAAGCAACTACCGCATACCCGCCGGAGACCAGCGGTGCAGGCCGGATACCCGCCGAAGTTGCTTTGGCCTTCCACACTTCAGAAAGTCCACCTTCGGTATTCAGTGCATAAACGTAACCACTTAAATCAGCCGTATAGAGGATGCCCTCTTGCAACACCGGCGTATTCCATACCCAATCTTCAGTTTCATACTGCGAGAGGATTTCCCCCGCTAACGACACTTCAAAGATTTTGCTGGCAAACGTCCCGACATAAAAACGCTCATTTTCAGCATCATAAAGCGGCGAAGCAGCAGAAGCGCCTTCCAAATCAAGGCTCCAACGCTGTTCCCCTGTTTCCCCATCAACCGCATAGAAATGATGATCCATTGCCGTGAAGTAAACAATGCCGTCAATCACCAAAGGCTGAGACCAAATACCACGCTCAGTTTCAAACACCCAGCGCGTATCATAATTTTCCATATCTAAGGCGACAACATCATGTTCGCTCAATGGGACATAAAGCGCGTTTGTCGCCGCATCCACCGCTGCATCCGCAACGATGTTGCCTTCAATTTTGGTCACGGATCGCTCGATTCGCGCAGTCGGATAATCCACCCGCAGTAAATATCCTGCATAATCCGTGATGAGGAAGGTATCTTCATTGAGAAAAACAGGCGCAGTATAAAACAGGGATCGAACATTCGAATCCCCTTGAGGCCAACTGCCTGCAAGTTCCCAATCTAAGACATCGCCACTTGAGCCATCTTCACGCCGTATCTCACCCGCTTCATTAAGCAGTGGAATACGTAAATGGGTAGCAGGATTAACCACATCAATCCGGTTTTCATAAGCCACAACAATGTTTTTCTGGCTGTCCAAAGAAACATCAGGCCACGCTGTCCCCTGCCGCACAGGGGCGCAAGCCGTTGCGGTTAAAATCAGTAAAAGCGCGGCTATTAAAATTAGCCGCCGCGCAGAAATTGCTCGAATGTTCAATTATAGCTCCTTCTTAGGAGGCACTGGATCGTATCCACCGGGGTTGAATGGATGACAACGCGAAATACGCCGCACCCCCATCCATGTGCCTTTCATAACCCCATGAATTTGAATAGCTTCGTAGGTATAGTGGGAGCAAGTCGGATAAAAACGACAACTCGAAGGCAGCACAGGAGAAATAAACCGTTGGTAAAACTTAATTGACCGCAGCGCCAGCCACTTCATTTAAACGTACCTATTCGCTCTCGACTAACATTGATGAACGACGAAACATCTCAACTATAGTACGTTCTACAGTGCTGTAAGGTTGCCCCACTAATTGATCGCGCACGACCATAACAACATCAAACCCCGGTTTGAGCCGGGGATGCAGGTGGCGGATGGCCTCGCGTAGCAGACGACGCACTCGGTTGCGCTTAACAGCATTCCCCAAGTGCTTGCTTGTGACGAACCCATATCGATTGTGCGATAAATCGTTAGGTGCAACACTCAACACCAAGAAAGGATGACGATAGACACGCCCTTCTTGGCGCAAACGCGCAAAATCTTTCGACTGTCTTAGTCTAAACCGCTGCTGCATCCCAGCCTAGTTTCACCCTAAAGGCTTATGACGCGTTCCAGTTGGTTTTCTTCACATGATTCGGGGTCACGGTCAACTGATAACGTCCTTTTGCGCGGCGTGCCTTCAGTACCCGGCGACCACCCTTTGTCTCCATCCGCTGACGAAAACCATGTACACGCTTGCGGCGGCGAACCTTCGGCTGCCACGTTCTTTTTGTCGACATTGTGTTTATACCTCGTGATTGACATACTCTGGGTTATAACGAAGGGTAAGTATAACCTAGATATGGGAGGCGGGTCAACGGGCGCTTATCCAAGTTACCTAAGAATTAATTCTACCCAAAACCCACATCTACAGTTATAATTAAACTTCAGTTTGAAATTTGTCTCATTTTTAATGAGTTTATTATCCATTTGTTCGGAGGCGCACTACCTTGCTGCCGAGTAATCACTGGGCGCGCAATTTCACGGTTGAAGCGGAAGATATCGAAACTATCACAACCCTCTTGCTGGAAAGAGAAACCCCGCTTACCAGCCAACAACTTGCCCTCACCCTAATCGAAAACCGTCTAACGCAGGAAACTGCTGCTTTGGAAGAGCGCTATAAAGATGCGCGGCTTTATAATCCGGCCCTCGCTTATGAAATCGGCCAAAAGCTGGTTTTTCCGCAAATGGCCTATGCCACTGCCACTATAAAAAATACGCGCAGCGGCCTAAACCCGGACTATGGCGATTTTAATGTCATTCAGGTTGAATTTGACGATGATCTTAAAATCATTCGTGAATTTGCCGCTGGCCTCCTAACGCCTCATAAGCTGAGCCAAGAAAATATGAATGGAAGCGCTGCCTTTATGAGCGATTCCGACTTGAACGCGGAAGAAATCTTCGACTTGGCTGGTGAAGAAATTATCCAAGTATTAGAAGAACGCCTGTTGGAGGAGGAGGAACTCATTTATATGGGTCGCGCTTGGTTCCCGCGTGATTTGATGTTGGAAGTCAACGAAGGCCATCTCCATCTTGCCGAAGCTGTTCTCGATATTGCAGGCGGCGGGCCACTTGCTACACAAAACATCCTTGAGCAAGTCGGCGGACTCGGCAGTTCCCCCACGTCGCTACAAGTTTTTTCAATGAATTATCGGCTGAACCAAGACAGCCGCTTTGATGAGGTAGGGCCAACAGGTGAGGTATTGTGGTATCTCACCCGCTTAGAGCCGCCGGAAGTCCTCAACACACCCGCTGCGCTCCGTTATACGCCAATTGATTATGACCGCAGCCTGCTCACACCAGCGATGTTGAACTTGGAAGCCGAAATTGATGATGAGTTTTCATTGCTGGATGCGAAAAAAGGCAGTGAAGGCACAATTACACTGATTTATCCTCATCGTCGGGTCGGCACACTGCCGTTAAATGCTCAGGTGGTCAATATTTTCCCAACTGCCCGTCGCACGACCCATATTTGGATTACCCTCATTGATGGGCAGGACGACGAAGAATATACTGGGTGGGTCGTCCCCGGCGGACATTATGTCTATGGCTTAGGCGCTTTCTATAGCAAGCACAAACTCCCTATCGGTGCCCAAATCACCGTAAGTAAAGCAGCCCCTGGCAAAATTCGTATTGACTTTACAGCTTATCGCCCACGCACCGAATATATCCGCCTCATTCTACCCAAAGGCGATCAAATTCAATTCGAGAATAACAAACGTGCCATTGGCGCAGATTATGACGATTTGATGATTTTGGGGGTGGATGATTTAGAAGCGCTGGATGCACTTGTTCAGGCTACGCAGCAGCAGCGCAAAAGTTTAGCCGCCATCTTGCGGATGATTATTCCAGCTTTAGGCAAATTAACGCCACAAGCGACTGCCCATGCCACGACGATTTACAGTGCAGTCAATGTTTTGCGGCGCTGCCCGCCGGGTCCGATTTTAGCCACATTGGAAGCCAATCCCGATTTTCAAAATGTGGGTGGCGATTACTGGAAACTGCGCGATGAATAGGGGGAATTATGACCGTTCCGGGTAGACCCAGTACACTTGTAAGAACAACGATTGATACGAAATTCCATATTGATTTTGATTGGTGGGAACGCAGCCGCGACGAAGACCTCCGCACCTATATGCTTAGTCATCTAATACCGGAGCAGCGTGAACGTATCGGCACATCGCATGAAGATCGCCAAATTGATTATATTGACCCCGAAACGGGCGAAGTCTTCCGGTTAGACGAACTGCGCCTTGCCATTCAGCTAGCCGCCCAAGACCCCAATTTTATCAATCCCCACACGTCAACAGTCGATAGTATTTTTCGTGTGTTCCTGAAGTATAATAATTTGCCGATGTCCCCGCGTGAATTGGCTTCGCACACAGGCCGTTCCGCCGAAGTCATTCTAAAAACCATCAGCGGTGGACGCATTTATAAAGGCATACGTCCGTTTAACCTGTAAGGAGTTTTGTGAATGAGTCGGGTCATCAACACTGACGGACCGGGCAAACGCCGCAACCAACTGATGCGAACATCTGCAGAGATGCTGCGCCGCCTAAGCCAGAAAAGCGCGATTGACGATGAATCGAAAGATATGTTCGCGCTGCTGATCTTTAGCCTACGTGAGATTGAAGAAGGCATTGATGAATCCGCTTTGGCATGGGAAAAGCGCGATTATTGGATGAAGGCCGAGGAATTTCGGCAGCGCTGGCAGTGGGCAGGCTTAATGGCTGGCGAATTAGAGGTGCTGGTCATGCAGAACGAATGGGGGCGTGTACCGCAGTTTATGGTGAAGTTGTTCCCCTATTTTGCGGATGTAAAAATCACCAAGTTCACCCGCAAAGAAGAGGCTTGGCAGGGATGCTACAACAAACTCATCAGTGAACGCCGCTAAGTAACGAGCTATCCAAAAACAATTCCCAAATCACGCGCCACCTGCACAAGATCACCTTTTGGATGAACAAATTTCATTTTGATGGCCTCTTCCATCGCAACATGTACAATATGGTTGCCTTTTAAGGCCACCATTTCTCCCCATCGCGCCTCCGCAACAAGATTGACCGCTGCCGCGCCGAAAGCAGTCGCCAGCCAGCGGTCATGAGGCGTGGGTTGTCCGCCACGCTGTACATGCCCCAAAATGGTCACGCGCACTTCAGACATCATACGCTCAGTCAACATATTACCGACGGTAAACCCCATCCCCCCCAAACGGCTTTGGTCGAAGGTCTGGATATAATACTGCTGCTGCCCTCCCAAGGGCGCTGCGCCCTCCGCCACTACAATTAAGCTGTAACGCCGCCCACTGGCCTGTAACGCCCTAATTTTGTTACAGACAACTTCGATATCAAAGGGAATTTCTGGAATCAGAATCGCATCCGCCCCGCCTGCAATCCCCGCATACAGGCCGATCCAGCCTGCATTCCGCCCCATAACTTCTAAGATCATGGTTCGGTGATGGCTTTCGGCGGTAGTCTGCAACTTTTCTAGCGCTTCTGTCACGGTATTCACGGCTGTATCAAACCCAAACGTGACATCGGTTCCGGCTAAGTCATTATCTATAGTTTTCGGGAGACCAATAATCCGCGCACCCATCAAAAAGAGTCGATGTGCGATTGCCATCGTACCATCACCGCCCGCGACGATGAGCGCGTCAATATTCAAACGCTCCAATGCTTCCAGCGCTTCATGCGAGACATCAATATATTCCGTCGTTCCATCTGGTTTTTCTACAGGACGAGAAAACGGACTGCCCCGATTCGCCGCGCCTAAAATCGTCCCGCCCCGCGCCAATAAATCGTGAACATTCGCCGCATTCAGTTCTACAGTTGGCAGTCTAGCCAGCAGCCCATCAAACCCCTCACGAATGCCAACAACTTCCCATCCATAACGGCTGTCCGCAGTCAAGACCACCGCCCGAATCACCGCGTTTAAACCGGGTGCGTCGCCGCCGCCCGTTAAAATCCCTATCCGTTTTATCAGCTTGTCCTGCGCCATAAATGCTTTACGTCCTCTAATTCCCAGAGCCAATGACTTGGGTATAGCGCTGCCAACTGACACGATTGAAAAACGCCGCATAAACGCCGCCTGATGGATCCGTCACAAAAAAGGTGCCGTCCTGAGCAGTTTGTGCCTGCACACTGTAGCCTTGTTCAAATTGAAGGGTGGCCCAACCAACACGGTTACGCACTTCGGCATTCGTCCGCCACAACAAGCCAAAGCCACGTCGGGGCTGCCATGTGTTGGGCAAAGGCGCGTTTGCATAGGCGGGATCGTCCTCAACCATACCTTGGTCAAACGGATCGCGGAAGGCTTGCCATAAAGGGAAAACGCCATCGTTATAAAAGATATAAATCGCATCTTCCTGCCCCACCCAGATCATCGTGGCATTTTGAAAAGTCTGATAAACACCAGCGCTAGTGGATTCAGCACGAATCGGGCAGGCCGTCGGTGATGGATTAATAGAGAAAAACCAAGCTGTATCACATACTATGGCTTGGGGCTGCGCCACAACCGCCGGAACTGCGATGACTGTTACTGCTGCCGTCGGAAACTGCTGCATTGTAGCCGTTGCCGTCACTACCGTAATCGTCGGGGTGATTGTGATTGTTGGAGTCAATGTCTCAGTGATGGTAGGCGTGAGCGTTTGCGTGAGTGTTTTGCTCGGCGGGAGGGTGGGTGTCACCAAGACAAAATCCGCCGCAACGGTAGCGACTTGTAGGGGCGAGTTAATCTCAGAGGTCGGCTGTGGAACCTGAAGCGATTCCGATGTGACGTTAGAAGTCCCATCAACAGCAATAGCTACCACCGTCGGCTCACTAACAGGCGTTGATCCTACTTGTGCGATTTGTATCGTGCTAATGGGCGTGGGTACATTAACGGGCGCACAAGCCCCCAATATCCCTATGGCGATGATGAATACTCCGATGGATCTTCTGCCCATTATTACATCCTTATACTCTGATTAGCAGCATTTTTCGATTGTAGCCTTAATTGATTACAGCGCAATCCACAAGCCATTTCCATAAATGAATATATCGACTCAATATATTGTGTATTTTGTCCAATTAGGCGACAATTATTGGTAAGGAGTCTGGCTGTATAAAATAAGTGGGTAAATTAGCCGTAGATTTTTTGGAGGAAACAACGTGGCATCAAAAAGAAAATCAGATGCAGAAGCACGCACTGAACGATTTACTTGGTTTTTGTTGGTGCTGATTTTTGCTGTGCTGTATATCATACCAGAACAAAATGTGCCTAAATGGGTTGTTCCTACCAGCGGCGCAATAATTTTACTCGGCTCTGGCGTTTATCAATACAGCCGCAAATGGCGCGTTAGCCCGGTTACATGGATTGCCGGAACGCTCATGCTTATTCTTGCGCTTATCAATATTCAAGTCAATCGGGATCAAGATTTTCTCGGTCTTGCCTTGCTCACCTTCGCCGCCGTAATTGGCGCAGGGGTCATTACCGGAGAAACTTGATATCAGTAGGTTTACTTCATGCCCCTTTTTATTTTACCTTTATAGAGTGATTCATGTGTGGAATTTATGAGTGACGTATCAGAACGCATTACAGTTGAAGATGTACGCAAATTAGCGCTTCCACTCGGTACGCGTGTCGTCGCCGGGGATGGTTTATTAAACCGCCCCGTTACTTGGACGACGGTGGTGTATCCAGAAGACAACACAGCCTCTAAAACCCTCCAACAAGGTGAAATTGTCTTGATGGCCGCCCACGAGGGCAATGGCGCACGGAAAATTACTGATGTTGATGTCGTAAGGTGGGCGGCAGATAAACAAGCGGCAGCAGTCGTCTTAGGCGATACCGCCTCCCCCTCTGCTATTGCCGAGGCCAAAGCGTATGGCATCCCTGTGCTGACCCTACCTCCCAGCAGCCGTATTCGTCTGGTAGAGAAAGCCATCGTCAGCTTACTCATTGACCGAAAGGTGCAAGTAGAGCGCCGAGGCACACAAATCTATCGCCAGTTGATACAAATTTCGTCGCGCAATGAAGGCATGGCGGAACTGATTAACACGATGGCGCGGTTGACCAATAAAGCCGTCGTCATCCAAGATAAACGGTTGCGAATTCTGGAACACACCGAACAACCCCAATTGGTGAACATGTGGGAGGATATTGAGGTGTTCTTGAAGAAAGGCGATAACCTGCCTGTCGAAATTCAAGATCGGTATCGCGTGACCGAGCTTGATAACACCGTATTGATGCAATCGCTCCCGACACCGGGAATCGCCCGTCTCGTCGCCCCTGTGGTGACCAACGAAATTGGGCGCGGTTATCTTTCCATCATCGGACGCGATACCGATTTGGATGATATTGATCTGTTGGTGGCTGAACATGGTGCCGCTGCTTGCGCCCTGGAAATGGCAAAAGCCAAAGCGATCAGCGATACAGAAAAACGCTTACGCGGGACTTTCCTTGATCGCTTATTGATTGGCGATGTCAGCCAGCAGGAAGCCGTCCGGCAAGGGGAGCGCTTTGAACATGATATGACGGAGATGCACTTAGCCGTCGTCATCTCTTGGCAGCCTGACGAGAAAAACCCTTCCAACCGCCGTTTAGAAACGCTCGTCAACACCGTCATCAACAACCATCGCGCCAAAGCGCTCGTTTGGCAGCGCGAACGCGAGGGCGAAGTCTTGGTTTTCCACGCCACCGATGCCGAAAACCCAATTGATAACAGTATGAAACTAGCCCATGCCTTCAGCACCGAAATTCAGCGACAGTATCCGCACAACCGTGTCGCCGTCGGTTTAGGCCAACCCGCCCGCGACATCGCCGCATGGCGCTCCAGCTACCGTGATGCTGTGCAAGCGCTTGAACTAGCCGTGCGCCTCCAAACCGATATTCCGCTCTATATCGGAGACTTGGGCGTTTATCAACTCATCTTAAGCCTTTCTGACCGCGACAAGTTGATGTCGTTTACGAATAAAACCCTCGGTACACTGTTGGAATACGATCATCGCAATCATGCGGACTTAATTAAGACGCTCGAAGCGTTTTTTGCTTGTCATGGCAATCTAAGCCAGACCGCCGAAATGCTCATCGTCCATCGCAACACTTTGCTGTACCGCATGAACCGTATTAACGAAATCGCCCAAATTGATCTCAACCGTCCAGAAACACGCCTTGCTTTACACCTCGCGCTGACTATCCGCCGTTTACTTGCCCTTAATTAAGGTTTTGTACGGACACTTGTGCAATTTACCACATACCAATGTGGGTAATCTCTAGCAGGTTGTCCGTACAGAATTGCCCCACTTTTTGTTAAATTAAGTCAAAGAAATAGGGTTTGCTTTTGTCAGTAGTTCATAAAGCACCCTTTGGATGCACCGTATTTCATTCACCAACTAGCTATTAATTTCTTGACTTATAGTCTTCAAGGAGATTCACCCTTGCAGAAAGATAACAACCCCGATCAGCATTCCGCTGATGAACTGCATCTCATCGACACGCAGGAGCGCGATGCTTGCGCCCTGATCTGCGCCGTCCGCAAAGGTGGACAAGCCACACATGGCAACGTTAAAAGAACAATCGAAGGCCTCGCCCGTATGGGGCATCGTACTGGCTATATCGACGGCGAAGGCGATGGGGTCGGCATCCTAACGGACATTCCGCGACAACTTTGGTCAAAATGGCTTTCCCGTGCTGGCTTACGTTCTAGCCTAGCCACTGATCGTAACTTTTGGGTCGCGCATGTCATGATCCCCGCCGCTGATCGCGCCCGTTCTTCAACTTTAGTCGATCAAATCTGCCGCGAAATTACTCAAGCGGGTCTGCATGTCCTCATTGACCAAGCAGGCAAAGTCAATCGCTCCGTATTAGGCCCAAATGCCGAGAAAAACGAACCTGTTTTCTGGCAAATTGCTGGCCTCAATGGGCAAGTCGCCACCGCGCAATTAGACCGCACCTTGTTCGATTTACAAGTGCGTCTGGAAGACACACTCGGCGTTCATTTTCCGTCATTCTCGGCGCGGAGTGTCGTCTATAAAGTGCAGGGGACTGTCGAAATTCTCCGTCGTTATTATCCTGAACTGCGCGACCCAGATTACGCCTCTTCTGTTACATTGGGTCATGCACGTTACTCGACAAACACCAATCCCATTTTTGAACGCGCCCAGCCCTTCGGCGTTCTCGGTCATAATGGGGAATTTAATACGATCAGCCGTTTTAAACTCGAAGCGGAGATGCTTAACATCCCGCTTGACCCGAACAATTCCGACTCGCAAGATGTCGATCGTGCGCTGCAAGCGTTGTGTATGCGTTATGGCCTTGATCTGGTCGAAGCAATGGAATACATCTTCCCGCCCCACAATCATGATTTAATGAACAATGTTCCCGAAGTGCATCAGATGTACCGCGAGATGCGGCGGGCATTTGGCCCGTTTGCCCAAGGCCCCGCCGCAGTCGCAGCACGCCTTGGCGATATGGTCGTTTTTAGTGTGGATGCGCTCGGTTTGCGTCCGTTGTGGTTTGGCGAAACCGAAAAAGAATATTTCGCCACCTCGGAACGTGGCGTTTATCCGTTGGATACGATGTCATCCAGTCCAAAACCAATGGCACCGGGCGAAAAGATTGCGCTTCGGATTCGCACCGGACATTCAATCGAAGTGATGGATTATCCAGCCATTCAACGCTATGTTTACAGCCGTTACCGTGAACGTGCGCCCTATCGTGCCAACATGCAAGGTGGCTGGATGCGAAACGAATTCGCCCCTCCTCCTGCTCCGGCGATACGCCCATCAGATTTCACGAATGGCGGCCTAAGTTATTCCGCCGTTAGTAACGCCCCCATTGCCATCGCAGAGCGCGAATTAGAAGCTATTCCAGTTAAAATTGCGGCTTCGCTGCCCTGGCATGAACGCGAGACAAAGATCAATACTAAATCGATGGCGGCGCTCGGATGGGAGCGCTTTCATACTGAATTGATTGATACGATGGCGGAAACGAAGAAGGAACTCGTCGGCTCACTCGGATGGGATGGACCGTTAGCCGCCTTAAGTAAGACGCGTGTGAATCTGGCGGATTACTTTAAAGAAGTGGTCGCCGTCGTCACGAATCCCGCGATTGATTTGGAGCGTGAACGCGCCCAATTTTCCACCCGCGTTGTCTTGGGTGTGCGCCCCCATATTGGGCAAGCAGCAGACCCCGATGCGCTTTTGGTCGAGTTGGAAATTCCGCTGCTGGTCGGTGGTCATCTCGATCTCGGTGGTGAAGAGGAAATGCGAGTTGTCGCAGGCAAATTTGGCACAATGACGCTGGAAGACCTCATCGAAGTTTTTGGCGAAAGTGCCGTTGTGCTGTCAATGAGCGCCGCACTGGACGAAACCATCGAAAATGCGATTGAACGCTTACAAATTGCTGCTGTGAATGCCGTCAGCAGCGGCGCACGTTTGATTGTTTTAGACGACACCGAAGTTTATGACGGTCAGCGCCTCTGGATTGACCCTAATCTAACGACTGCCGCGATTGATCGCGCCCTACGTCAAGCCGACGATTCGGAATTCAGCTTGCGGCGGTTAGCGGGGATTGTCGTCCGTTCAGGTGCGCTGCGCGATCTGCATGATTTAGCCTTGTGTATCAGCATGGGCGCGAATGCTGTCCTACCTTATTCGCTCTATGCCGTTGGATTAGGAATTGCCCCTCGCGCCTCAAAAGAAATCCTCGACTCCGAGCAGATTATCGCTCGCATGAGCAATACCGTTTCGGCAATGATGACGGGCATTCAAAAAATCACATCGACCATCGGCTGCCACGAACTGCGCGGCTATGGTCACAGCTTTGGCGGCGTTGGATTAGCGAAAAGTGTCTCTGCCATCTTCGGAATGCCCAATTACTTCGGCTCTGAAGCACGCGGCCTCACATGGACTGACCTTAAAGCGGAGGCGGAAGAACGCGCCGCTGAATTACGGGGCGAGAAGAAAAATAAGCTGGATAATCCTGATCGCTTCTATCCCAAGATGTGGAAAAAAGCGGAAGCCGTCGCGCATGGGGAGATGACCCTAGAAGCCTATACCGACATGCTGCTAAATCTGGAAGAAACACAGCCCGTCTCCATCCGTCATATCCTCGGCCTTAAATCCGGCAAGGAAGAGGTTGACCCGACATCAGTGGACATCAGCATGGGCGAACATGCCATGCCCGTCCTCATCAGCGCCATGTCATTTGGCTCACAAGGCGAATTAGCCTACCGCGCTTATGCAGAAGCGGCATATCGTCTGAACATTATCTGCGTCAACGGTGAAGGCGGTGAACTTTCCGACGTGATGGGAAAATATCCACGCCATCGTGGTCAGCAGGTGGCCTCAGCCCGATTTGGCGTGAACATCGAATTTTTGAACTCGTGTTACCTGATCGAAATTAAAATCGGTCAGGGTGCGAAACCAGGCGAAGGCGGTCAGCTTCCCGGTTATAAAGTGACCGAACAAGTCGCGGCGGCACGTAAAACCGTCCCCGGCGTTGGTCTGATCTCGCCGAGCAACAATCACGATTTATATTCGATTGAAGACCTCGCCCAATTGATTGATGAACTCAAAACCGCTAACCCGAAAGCCCAGGTTTCGGTCAAAATTCCGGTGGTGCCGGGCGTGGGCATTATCGCCGTCGGTGTCGCCAAAGCAGGTGCGGACATCATCAACATTACGGGATATGAAGGCGGCACAGGCGCTGCCCGCGCACACGCCCTGCGGCATGTCGGCTTGCCGTGCGAAATTGGCTTGTGGCTGGCGCATCGTGCCTTGATCGAGAGCGGCCTGCGCGATGAAGTGGAATTATGGTGCGATGGCGGCATGAAAAGCGGGCGTGATGTCGTCAAGATGATGTGCTTAGGTGCTGATCGTGTCGGCTTTGGCACGATGGCGATGGTCGCCGTCGGCTGCACGATTTGTCGCGGCTGTCATGAAGGGACTTGTCACGTCGGCATTACCACCCACATCAAGACGAAAGAAGAAGCCACGCTCAAAGGGCTAAAATCCTTCGAGCCGCGTGATTATGAAGCCTCCGTCGAGGGCATTTGCCGTGTCTTTAATATGCTAGCGGAAGACATCCGTAAATGGACGGCAAAACTCGGCTTTACCAAGACGATGGATTTAGTCGGACGCGCTGATCTGCTCGAACAGATTGATCTACATGATCGCATCGACTTAACCCCCCTGCTTCGTCGAGCGCCTACCATCACGCGCAAACAAACCCAACCCGGAGGCCGCCGCCTCACCCGTCCGCGCAATACCCTGAGCAAGCAAATCACCGCCATCGTCGGGGAATATATTGAACGCGGCGACAAAGAAATGACCTACGACGATGAACAGGTCATGGCGATGGATCGTGCATTAGGGACGCACCTCTCCGGCGCACTCAAACGCGGTGAAATTGTAAACTCAGGTGAAATCGAGGCGATTCATCTGAGCTTTAGCAACTCCGCTATTCCCGGAAATGGCTTGGCGGCCTTCTTGGATGAGCCGATTCATGTCTTGGTCGAAGGCGGCGCACAAGATGGTGTCGCCAAGTGCGCGAAGGGTGGCACAGTTTCGGTGCTTAAGGGGCTGAATCACAACGGGCAGCGGCTTGATGGGTCGGTGGGCAAGAGCTTTGCCTACGGAGCGCAAGGCGGCTTTTTCATCGTACAGGGTGATGCCGATACCCGCGCTTGTATCCGCTTAAGCGGTGCAGATGTTGTTTTCGGTGGCGAAATTGAAGAGCCGCTACGCGATGATGATGGCTGTCTCGGCACACGCGCCAACCTAAAAGGTTATGCTTTTGAATACATGACTTCCGGGCGGGCGTTGGTCTTGGGTGATCCTGGCCCTTGGATGTGTGCGGGGATGACGGGCGGCGTGATTTATCAGCGGGTGCAGCCAGAAATGGGCTTGACGTTAGACGCACTGCGCCGCCGAATCGCTCACGGCGCTGTCATCGATATTTTCCCGCTGGATGAAAAAGGCATGGAAGATGTTCACGAAATGCTGAGTAAATACATCCAGACGCTCGAAGTCAATAATCAAGCAGAAGCTACCGAGCATCTCTACAGTTTGCTGCGCCGTCCGCAGGATTATTTCGTCAAGATCGCCGCCCCAGTCCGCGCCAACTAAACGCATGATTTAATAAAAACGGACAGGCTAAATTCCATATCCTGTCCGTTTCTCCTAACATCCCTATCGCAAAAAAATAACCCTATTGAGCAATTTCTATAATTCGTAACTTCCTACTACGCCATAATCCATCCGTATACATTTCAAAGATGCGTTATTATTGAGGCGTTCATAAAGCATAGAGAGGCGGCAGTTATGGTTAAAGAAGTCAAGATCATCGTCTTTATCTTGGAACGCGGGCCGGGTTACGACTCGGAAAATGTCTTCAGCCGTACCGAAGCCGAATGGGAAATCGGCAAACACCTTAGCGATGGCTGGAAGTACCTCGGCACAGGCGGCGGTTCTGGCGCGGATGAATTGAAAGGTGTGGGGTTGGGTTTTGTCGTCCTCACACGGGATGTCTCGCCCGTTGAAGGAAAGCCGTTAATTAGCAAAGATTAGGTTTTAGCAATTTTGCATAAGGAGGGGTGCAGCTCACCTGCACCCATTTTTGTTTTATGGAGGGCATGTATGGAAGCAGTGCGCGTCGCATTAATTCAGTTAGGCTGGTCGGGCAACCGCGAGACAATGAAGCAGCAGGTTCAAACAATGACGGCATACGCTACCGCCGAGGGAGCAGGGATAGTCTGTCTGCCGGAACTGTCGCTCTCGCCCTATTTCCCCGGCAGCCGCAATCCAAATGGCTTTGATTGGGCGGAAGAATTGCCGGGTGGCGACTCTGAACAATTTTTCGCAACGTTGGCACACGCGCACAAGGTCATTATCTGCGGCAGCCTGTTTGAGAAAACACCCGATAGACATTTTTATGATACAGCCACCCTCCACAACGCAGACGGGCAACTCGTCAGTTGTACGCGGAAAGTTCACATTCCGTCCGGTGAGGGGTATCATGAAACTGACTTTTTTGAAGGCGGAGATTCGTATCCGGTGACTGATCTGGGCAGCATCAAAATGGCTGCGCCGACCTGCTACGACCAGTGGTTTCCTGAACTTTCCCGCCTTTATACGCTGAACTGTGCGGAATTCATCTTTTATCCCACTGCGATTGGCTCAGAACCAACCGACCCTTCAATCGATACGGCTGAAGCGTGGCAAACGGTCATGCGCGGGCAAGCCATTGCTAACGGGGTGTATATCGGCGCGGCCAATCGGATCGGACGCGAGAATGATGTGACGTTTTACGGGAGCAGTTTTATTTGCGATCCAACGGGAAAAATATTAGCCCAAGCAGGGCGCGATACAACAGAAGTGATTTTTGCTGATCTCGACCCGCACACACTTAGCCAATGGCGCGGTTTGTTTCCGCTGTTAAATCAGCGCAAGCCACAAACGTATAGGCAGATTACCGATCAATAAAACAAAAAATCCGCCTTGATAACTTAGGGCGGATTTTTTGATGCGGGCTTTATTCTTCGGGGACGCTCATCTTATCCCAGTCGGGCTTGCTGACGAACTTGGTCAGATTGCGACCATCGGAGGTCTTGGCACGAAGGCCGTAACGCACCTGTCCGTTTTTCGTATTGAACTTGGTCTTCCGAACATCCTTCTCGTCGATCTGAACTTTGGCTTTAATCTTAACGTCGTAGAATTCAATAGATGCCATTTTTAAAAACTCCTTTAAGGAACCGCGCTATTACTCTTCACATTGTATCATGAGTTTAAGGGAAAAACGCAAGCAAGAGCAAAAGTTCTAACCGTTTAATAACGTTTATTCACCCGGAAGTGTTGCTAAAACCCGTTGAATCTTTAAGGCGAGATGTAAAATCAGCCGATTGTCAGCATCATTAAGGTCTAAGCCCGTTAATTCGCTGATCCGCTCCAAGCGATATACGAGCGTATTGCGATGCACATCCAGATCAGTTGCCGCCTTAGCAAGATTGCCATTCGCCTCAAAAAATCCGGTTAATGTGCGGACAAGATCGCCCTGCTTGCGGTCATCATGATCGACCAGCAAACGCAGCGACTCATCATAAAAGCGGCGCATGTGGTCGAGGTTACGTTCTTTCATTGCCAACAAAAATTGATAGAGCTTCAAATCACCATAAAACGTTGTATCTTCTTTTTCGCCAAGTTCCTGCGCGATGCTCAACGCATCTTTCGCTTCACGATAAGACTCACGAAGCGCCGCCAAGCCCCGTGCAGAACGGCTGATGCCCGCCGCGACCATACCGCTAGGGGTTCGCATGGCAAGCTGCGCTCGCATTTCGTCTACAGTGCCGCGTACCCGCACCACCGCGCCTTGATTTTCCAGCGGATAAAGCGCCACAATTACATCCACATACTGCCCGACTGCCCCATTAATTTGCCGCCGTGTCATATCATCACGCACCAGCGAAATTAATGATTCTAACGGCAGTGATGTACCCGCTTCGGTTGTAGACCGAAAAACAGCGACCATATACATCGAAGCGGAATCAAAGCCTGCTTGCTGCGCCCGTGTTGCGAGTAAATCATCATCGGCGGGCGTACCACTCAGCCACATCTGCACCCAATCGCCCCGCGCTTGCTCAACTGCGGAGGCAATCGCCCGATTTTTTGCTAATTCAATCGCGCAGACATCCCCACCGTAGGTCAGGACAAGGCGGTCAAAATCATCGAGAATTTCGTTGCTGTCTACTAATGATAGATACCCTGCGACACGCTTTTCTACGCGCAGCACGGTTGTGTAACCAATCGGACTGGCGATGATCGTCCCTTGTGCATTAGGCGCATCTCGATTCAGCCAATTCTGGAACGCCCCGTAAGGCAGGCTTTGCAGCAGCGTCCGCCCACTCGTCCCGCCTCGCCGCGAGACATTTGGATAGACTTGTGCCATCAGCACCCCGGCATCATCATGAAGGACAACCGGCTTGGCAGTGGCACGGGCGATAATTTGCAACAAGCTGTTTAAATCACGATTTTCTGAGGCCAGCCGCGTAAGTTGGCGCTGAATTTCAATCGCACGTTGATTAATCTGCGCCGACTGATTGACGATGAGTTTATTGACAGCACGTTCCGCAACGGACAAGTTGCTCCCTTCTGGAAGAGCGAGCAAACTTACCTGACGTTCAACCGCAACCGCAATCGTCGTCTGCGATATTTCATCGTTGACCGCAATCGCCGTAATACCCACTTCCGCGAGACTCTGCACAACTTCTGCCAGCGTAATCCGGCTGTCATAACTCCGCAGCACGTCCATCGAAACAAGCGCCAATTCGCCACCATAAATATCGGGGAAAGCTGGCGGCTGTGCGCGTACCATGACTGCCCAATTGATAATTGTATCCGGTGACCCGGTAACGAGGACTGTGCCTAATGGTAGTGCGAATTGAATCAGCGCTTGGAGCGTTGCGGTATTATCAGTCATAGCTATTTTTCCTAAATAACAAGTATCTTAATCAACACTGAGAAAAAGCATTATGACTATTTTGACCAATAATCGAGGCGATGTTTTGGCAGATATTAATAACTATATACCAAAGAAATAACAAAATAAACAGGGCAGACTCGCTAATCCGAGTCTGCCCTGTACTGTTTCTTGTTGATTATATACAACTACTTGCCGAGGCGTTTTACACCTAATGCCAGCGATTCATTGTCAAATTCAAATTTCTCGCTGTGATAATCCCCATTCGGTTCGGCTTGTTCGAGCGCTTGACTGAGCGTTTCACTCTGAATGTAAGCCGCAAATTGCGTAATCGCCTGGTTCAAACGCTCACTCGCGCTGTATTGGATTGCGATAGTATCATCAAGCTCGAAATCAGCATCTTTCCGCATGGCCTGAACCCGCCGTACCACTTCCCGCGCAAGCCCTTCCATAATCAGGTCTTCCGTGAGTGTAATATCGAGCGCCGCCAGATAACCTGCCTCTTCCGCAACAGCGAAGCCCTCTGCGGCCTGCTGTTTGACTTCGACTTCTTCCGGTGTCACCTCATAATTTACATCATCTAAGGTGAGCATGACGTTTTTTCCAGAACGCAGTGCCAGCGCCCATTCGCGCACCTCATCCGGGCTGCCTTCTCGCAAGGCTTTTTGCACCTTCGGGAATTCCTGCCCGAACTTTTTGCCGAGGAACTTAGGCAGCGGATTCAGGAGATAATTCACCACATCACCTGCCCCGTTCAGCACTTCGACCTGCTTGACGTTCAACTCACTCTCGATCAGTTCGGCTAACCGACTGACGGCTTGCGCTTCAGTGGCATCCCGTGTGACGAAACTGGCCTTTGCCAGCGGTTGGCGCACTTTAATGTTCACACCATCCCGGGCTGCCCGTCCCAAGCTCACAAGCCGCTGTGTAACACGCATTTCGTTCAACACCTGTGCGTTGATAATTGTAGGATCATATTCAGGCCAGAGCGCCAGATGAACGCTTTCCGGCGCATTTGCGTCCACCATCGCCACCAAATTGCGATATAACGAATCGCTCAAAAACGGCATCGTCGGCGCGACAAGTTTGATCACGGTCACCAAGCATTCATAGAGCGTGGCGTAAGCGCCCAATTTTTCATTGTCGCTTTCGCTTTTCCAGAAGCGGCGGCGGCTCAGACGCACATACCAATTACTCAGATTTTCGACAAAAGCCTGCACCGGACGAGTTGCGCCGGGAACGTCGTAATTCTCAAACGCTTCTGTCACTTGCTTGGTCAGTTGATGCAATTCCGCCAGCACCCATTGATCCAGCGGATCGCGCTCCGCAATCGGCGGTTTAGCGCTGTCCGGCGACCAACCATCAATATTGGCATACGTCACAAAGAAGCTGTAGGTATTCCACAGCGTTGACCAGAACTTATTGAATGCCTCACCGACCAGCTCCTTCGAGAAGCGACGCGGTTCTCCCGGCGGCCCCGACGTATACAGATACCATCTAAAGGCATCCGCTCCGTGTGAATTCAGGACTTCCCAAGGGTCAACAATGTTGCCCTTGCTCTTGGACATCTTTTGGCCTTCGCTATCAAGAATCAGCCCAAGACAGATCACATTTTTATAGGCTACTTGCTCGAACAACATGGAACTGATCGAGTGCAGCGTATAAAACCAACCGCGTGTTTGATCGACTGCCTCGCAGATGTAATCTGCTGGATACTGCGTCTCGAACATCTGGGGGTTGTTAGCAGGATAGCCCCACTGCGCCAGAGGCATTGCACCGCTGTCGAACCAGACATCAATCACTTCCGGCACACGGCGCATCATGCCGCCCGTGCCGTTAGGATTCGGGAAGGTGATTTCATCCACATAGGGACGATGCAGATCAAGCCCCGTTAAATCACGTCCGGCAAGCTGGCTGAGTTCCGCCACGCTACCCACGCAAAGCATATCACCAGACTGGTCATCCACCCAGATGGGTAAAGTCGTCCCCCAATAACGCTCACGTCCGAGCGCCCAATCTTTGAGTTCATCCAACCAATTGCCGAAGCGCCCATCACGGACGTGTCCGGGAACCCAGTTGATAGTCTGATTAAGTGATGCCATTTTTTCACGATAGCTAGTCGCGCTCAGGAACCAACTGTCACGCGCAAAATACAACAGCGGCGTATCGCAGCGCCAGCAGAACGGATAGGTATGTTCATGTTTTTGTGAGCGATACATCAAGCCGCGCTTTTTCAGATCACGGATGATTTCGGGATCGGCATCCTTCACCCATTGACCACGAAAATCGCTAACTGCATCGATGAACGTGCCTTCGGATGTGACTGTTTGCAGCACAGGCAGATTGTTGGCTTTGCCAACTGCCATATCGTCCACGCCGAAAGCTGGCGCGATATGGACGATACCTGAGCCATCTTGAGTACTGACGAAATCGCCAGCAACGACATAAGCATAATTCTCTTCAACCGGCAAGAAAGTATACAGCGGGTTATAGTGCTGATTGAGCAGTTCCTTGCCCTTAAAGCGCTTCACAATCCGGTAATTTTCCGGGTGGATCAGTGCTTTGTCGACCAACTCCGCCGCGAGAATTAGATTTTCAGTCCCTTCGCCATCAGGTGAGGGGCCTTCAACCTGTACATATTCGATTTTTTCACCCACTGCCAGCGCGACATTCGCAGGGAGCGTCCAGGGAGTCGTCGTCCAGACGAGAAAATACACACCCGGCTTATCGCGCAGTGGAAAACGCACATAAACGCTGGGGTCTTTTACATCTTTGTAGCCGAGCGCGACTTCATGACTGCTCAACGGTGTACCGCAGCGGGCGCAGTACGGGACGACCTTCAAGCCTTTATAAAGCAGATCTTTTTCCCAGAACTGCTTAAGAATCCACCAGATGCTCTCGATGTAATCGTTGGTGAAGGTCACATAGGCATTATCAAGATCAACCCAATAGCCGATACGCTCGGTAAATTTTTCCCAAGCCGCGATATTCCGCAGCACACTCGTGCGGCATTTTTCGTTGAACTCAGCGATACCGTATTCTTCGATTTCGTGCTTATGCTTAAAGCCCAGTTCCTTCTCGATGGCGATTTCGACAGGTAAACCGTGTGTATCCCAGCCGCCTTTACGCAGGCAATAATAGCCGCGCATGGTCTTATAGCGCGGAAATAAATCCTTAAACGCCCGCGCCAAAACATGATGAACACCGGGATTTCCGTTCACCGTTGGCGGGCCTTCATAAGTCACATAATGCGGCGCACCTTCGCGTTCTTGCATTGAGCGCTCAAAGATGCGATTAGAACGCCAAAAATCAAGCTGTTCGCGCTCTAGTTTTTGTACGTCAACTTTCGGGCTGACTGCCTTGAACATGGGTTACTCCATGAAATTGTGATTGATACGAATGGATGAGATTGTTTGATCGGCTAATTCCCTAACAGGGTATTCGTATCCAACAGGTAATCAGCCGCGGTGTGAGCGCCATTGGAGCCATCACCACGGTACACCTCCTAGTTAAAAATCAGATTGTTACGATTATAGACCCTATAAAGTATGACCGAAATCCGCTGATTCTAGTAGGGGGAAATAGCCCTCGCTACGGGGTAGGCACAGCCGACTCGGACGGTGGCGTTCCGATCCAGAAAATTTCACGCTTAAGCCGGAATTTAGTCAAACTGTCGCCACCGTACCCAGTAGCGATTTCGACATTCCAGCGCATCGTAAAAATGGAAAATTCGACATCAGCGTAACAACTTCCCAAATTTTGTGATGCCCCATTCGGGCTGAAAAACGCCCCCGTGCCACACACGCCGGGAGGAACATCGCACACCCCATCCTGCTCAATATAGAACTGAACGACTTCGCAGCCGTTTTGCGTCGTCCGATACAGCCAGTCATCGACCCCATACGCCAAATTGTCATGGCTTAATTCCACAACATCGGACGGCACAGGCGCATCCGGCGGAAAAATCATCCCAAAAAGCACACCAAAAAGCTGAATACCAATATAG
>DAOTTO010000161.1:0-2293 GCA_034437895.1 Anaerolineae bacterium
TTTATTCACCTACCCATGGGATTAAGCTCAAAATCTGTGAATTTAAACCCAAGAAACACATAATGAACCCTATAGGACTGGGGCAAAATGCGTTCTGCACGGGTAGGTGAATAAATACGAAGATCGCGACCAAAATCCACTACAAAGTGGTCTATTGTCAACCGCGATGAGCCGAAAAGTCGTGATGGCTCATATAAGCTTGTGTTTAAGAAATATTGAGCCTACACTAGATCGTATCTGCAAAATCGATTTTTCGCTTGTTTTGTTCGACCTCACCCCCGCTGCGCTCCCCGTACCGGAGAGGGGGTTGGGGGGTGAGGTTTCAGCGATTGCAGACAGACCCTAGTCAAATCATTCGCAACATGCGCTCGATTGGCATCGATCTGCAACCTTGGGTGCAGGCTGATTTGCTGCGCTTCCACGCAGTTTGTCCAACCATGTGCCGCTTTTTTGACGAGCTTGACCCGTGCGGGCGAAGCCGTCGAACAAACTGAAGTTCATATTTCATCGTTGGTGGATGTTTGGCTGCTGGTTCGCAACATCGAATCCAATGGTGAGCGCAACCGAATTTTGCACGTTCTTAAATCGCGCGGTATGGCGCACTCCAATCTCATTAGTGAATTTGAAATTACTAACTGCTCAGGGGTGATGCAAGATTGGAAGACACGCCAGCACAGAAATTATCGAATTATATCAGTAATCGATTAATCTTTCGGGCGCTATCACTGCCGACGAAAATGCAATTGATCATTTATCAAAGAACAATGTTCAAGAATGGGTGAGAAGTAAACGCGAATGCCATCATACGATGAACTAGCACAAGACAATCAGGAACTCCGAGCTAAATTAGCCGAAGCCGAAGAAACTTTACACGCCATTCACAATGGCGAAGTCGATGCCCTGATTATCTCGACACCGCAGGCGAATCAGGTCTTTGCCCTGCAAAGTGCTGATCACGCCTATCGCATGTTAATTGAAAAGATGAATCAGGGCGCTGTAACAATATTAGTAGACGGTGTTATGCTCTACAGCAACCAATGTTTTGCTGAAATCATCGCTTCTCCGCTCGATACTCTCGTTGCCAAGTCGATCTATCATTATGTTGCCAGCGAAGATCATCAGCGTTTTGCCGACCTCATTCAAACTGCCCAGTCACGAAAGAATCTTCATGGTGAGTTTCTTTTACAGAACGATGCTGGTGAGACAATACCAGTCGATATTGCCGTCAATGTGCTGCCCTTCAGTCAATTATTGATCTTGGGTCTGGTTATAACGGATTTACGCGAGCAAAAACAGCGCGAAGAAGAAAAACACTTATTAAAAACCTTACAGTTGCAAATTGCCCAAGCCGAAAATTTTGAAGCGGCGCTCTTGTTCTTGTTAAAGCACATTTGCCAAAAAACAGAATGGGAAATTGGCGAAGTCTGGATGTCCGTCGCCGACACGTTGCAACGTGTTGCGAGTTGGCATAGCGATGTACCCGCTGCTGCCGATTTTGATCAGCAGAGCCGGAACCTGCAAATTCCGCCCGGAAATGGACTTGCTGGGCAAGTATGGTCGAAAAAGGAACCGATTTGGTTTCCGGTTGTAATCGAAGAACCGATTTTTGAACGTGAGCAGCTTGTCAGGCAGGTCGGCATCCAATCTGGCATGGGGATCCCTGTGTGGGCTGATCAGGCGATTGTTGCCGTCATTATCTTTTTTACACTCCAATCACGACTAAAAGATGAGCAATTCATCGACCTCATCTCGTCGGTAGCAGCTTATCTTGGCACGTATATGGTGCGGAAACAGGCTGATGAGCGAATTCACTATCAGGTTAAACTCCTAGAAACCGTCCACGACCCCATCATCTCCACGGATTTGAACGATACAATTGTCAGTTGGAACAAAGCGGCTGAAGACCTTTATGGTTGGAAAATGCAGGAAGTGATCGGCAGACCACTTCGTGAAGTTCTTACACCACAATACCCGTTTGATGTCGCAGAAAATATAATTACGCAGTTCCAAGAACAAGAAATATGGTGTGGTGATGTCATTCACTCAACCCGCAACGCAGAAGTGATTGACACCATTGCATCGGTAACGATGGTTCGAGATGAAAATGGAAAACCGATTGGCACCGTTGGAACCTACCGAGATATCAGGGAGCGTATTCAGTCTGAAAAGGAATTACGTAACTACTCAGCCGTCATTTGAGGGAGAAATAGGTTGTTTTCGACAAAAACCCTCAATCTTTTGAGGGAGAGCCTATTCTCATCGCAGACAAATTTGGCGTTTCAATTTGCCAAAA
>DAOTTO010000162.1:0-11649 GCA_034437895.1 Anaerolineae bacterium
CGCTGTTGACAGGCGCACTCGCAGGTCAGCCGGAGACGATTGTAATTTACTTTGATCTGGCGGATGGTGTGGGCGAGCGCAATGTGACGCAAGTTTCCAACATGGCGACCTGCCCATAATCGAGGTCAATGGAATCGGATTGGTATTATGTAGAGCGTACCGAAGTGTGCGCCCTTGCCGGGAACGACCTATGTGTCGTTCCCTAGGCAAAATCGCCTTGTTAGGGATGCAAATTATACCGAGTTAAGAATTGTACCGCTGACTGTGCTGCCGACCTGTACAAACTGGTCTTTAATTTTGATAAGCTCTTCCCGGTTGGTATGGCCGATGGCGGCGATCAAGATGACATTTGGCTTGACACTCGCCGCAATGACATGGCTATCAGCCATCAATTGTGCCGGAGGGGTATCAATAATGACTGCATCAAAGTCAAACTCACTTTGAATAGCATTTAGCGCCCGCTGCAAATTTTGGAAGCCCAACATATTGGCCGAAACTTCTGTGCCTGCCAAACCGCTGGTCATCACTTGTAAATTGCTGATGCTGGAAACTTGGATTTGATGACGTGCCAAGATAATGGTTTGCGTATCATTGGGGGTGCGCTCGGCATAATCAGGGTTTTCATTAATCTGTGCCAACAACGGGACTAATCCGACACTGTTATTGAGGTTGAAAATATCGTGGATAATGGGTTTTCGCAGATCGCCATCAATAAGAAGTGTTTTGATACCTGCTTCTGCCATAATCACCGCTAGATTAGCCGCGCTAAAACTGCGCCCCTCTCGTTTATCCGGGCTGACGACCAGATAAATGTTACTGAGCGATTGGGGACGTTCACCAGAGAAAAGCAGCTTAGACATGACTTGTCGATAGCCCTCAAACATGGGAGAGCGTGGATTATGGGCGACGAGGTAATTTTGGGCTTTTTCGCTTGTCTTCTTTACACGTTTTATAAGCCCTAGTACAGGCACTTGCAGCCACTTTTGGACTTCGTTTTCTGTCCTTATCTTCCCATCGATATATTCCAGATAGAGCAGCAGCCCACCAATGGTCATGCCGATAACGATAAAGACAACGAGGATAGTCACGAGATTGCGATTCACATTCAATGACCGAACAGGAAGTTGTCCTTCTTCGACAAGGGTTAGGCGGTTGACGCGGTTCGAGAGATCAAGATAGGTATTGGTAAACTGCGCGAGATTGCCTCTGGCGGTGTCTAGCTGGTCAATAATCCGATTATATTGTTCGGTGAGCGTAAGAATCTCGCGCTGATTGTTGGCAGTGGTGGCTTCATCAAGTGCCGCGCCAATACGAATTGCTTCTACGCTGCGAGTCGTAATTTGTTCTTGAATAGCATCAATTTGTCCTTGAAGCACATTCAACTGCCGTTGTTCTTCAGGCGTTAACGTCGTTGGGCTGCCTTCAATCAGTTTTTGGACGATTGTATTGGCGATGTCGCGGGCGCGTTCTCTTTGGCTGTCTGTTACGCGGATGATGAGGATTGAGGTTTCCAAAACTTGACGGGCGCTGACCATCGACTTAAGGCGGTTGATCGAAATCACCCCATCAAGACCTAAGTCATCAAGCGTTCCCTGTAAGATATTGCGTGTTTCGGCCAGCTCAATATAGGTCGAGACTAATGAACGTGCTAAGCTCACCTCAGAGGGATTTGGATTAGGCGAGGTGATGGCATTTCCGATAAAAACCTTCGCCTCTGAGCGATAGGTTGGGGCTTGGCGACCTAGATACCAATAAACGGCTCCTCCGGCGAGCGCAGCCAACAGGAGGACTATCCACAAACGCCTAAGAACATAGTTGACATACTTCAAAAATTCTTGACCCACGAATGTTTAATCCTTAATTAGCTGCCGGGCTGATAAGATACGGCATACTTGGGAGTATCGTCTCACTTTGACGAGCCTCAGCAGGTTTTTGCTGTACAGTGAGCGAAAAGGCAATCACAAGATAAAGTGTCCAGTATATACTGTTAAAGAGGATAAAATCCTCAGAGGTACTCAAAATTAAGAGATAGCTTAAATACAATACCGGCCACAACCCATCCGCCTTTCGCGTCATTCGCACTTTTCTTAATGCTTGTAAATACATAATGGCTGTGCTAATCACGAAAAGTATAGGGGCAGCGATTCCCAAATTCACCCAAACATCCAAATAGCTGTTATGGGCGGAACCGGGGGTAAAAGCATCATTCCTGCTCCAAAGCGTCCCATAAATACCGTCCCATCGATTAAAAAAAGCGCCGTGACCATATCCTGTCCACATACGCTCGCTAATGGCATATTGTACCTTAGCCCACACATCAGTACGGCCTGTTAAGGAGGGGTCTTTGCCTAGACTAATCAATACCGCATCGGTATCAATATTCGTCACAAAGAGGATAAATAAAATAGCAGGAATTGCCATTGCGATGAGTAAGGCTATACCGGGGACGATACCGATGCGGAAGACACGCAGCGCGAAAGAGAGCAGCGTTACGTTGACGACGATCAGCAGGGATGTCATGGAATCCGACATAAAGACGAAAAACAGCATCACAAAATAGCCGAAAAATTTAAGCAGGAGCATTCGTCGAGATTCAAAAGGATAGCAAAGTGCCAATAGAGCGCCCATTGCCATCACGCGCCCAAACAGATTCTTTTGCGTAAAAACGCCTTTCCAAGCTGCGCCAGAGGTTGCTTCTGGGAAAACGAAGACAAAAATTACGCTGAAGACAGCGAGGATAATCACCGTTTGCGCGAGGATTTTTAACTGCTGCACATTGCTAAAGCGGGTAGCAAAGTAGGCCGCGAAAAGCGTCGTCATCACCAACGCGGATGTACGCGAAATTGTCGCGGGACGATTCGCAGACCAAACGACAGATGCTACCGCTAACAAGGTCAAGATTGTGACGAAGGGCGTTTTTATGAATGCAGGGACGATTGTTCTAAGATTCATCCCTACGAAAATCAGCAGCACCCCATAATAACTTAGGCGGATGACTTGCCAAATACTGCTCGGAACATATTCTCGGAAGGCATCGCCAATGACGACCAGCCCGATAAAAACAAAGATCAGTTCTATACGACTGGCCTGAGCCTGCGTCGTCATTGTTCTGGATGCTACTGCCATAAGTTGTTGTTCCTATTGCTTACCATAACTTTCCCGATTTGGTAGAAAGCGCACGGATCATGCTGTAAGCTCGGTATGTGCGACTCCATATCACTAGCAAAAGCACCTTGCCTTTATCAAGAAGGTTTAATTTGCTTTTGAACAGACTGTCCAGCTCAGACGGGACTGGCAAAATAAACATCCGCTTTAAAAACTTGCCTTGCAAAAATACCGGCAGTTTTGATGTAGAACGGCGCTTCAATAAGTCGGTATAACTATAGGACACGCGGCTCGTTTTTTTGTTTATTTCCTTTAAGGTGCGCCGCGCAGGATGCTGAATGGCGACGTTGTGGTCATAGACCAACTTATAACCATGAGCATACACACGCTGTCCCCATTCTTCATCGCCTGAGCTTTTAAGTTCGCCGTTAAACAAGCCAACCGCCTCAAAAATTTTCTTGGTGGTGAACATATTGCAGGTGGGCATAAAATGATGCTTCTGGACATTGGCTTTTGTCGGGAAGGCATAGACACTTTCCATCAATTCCACCCATGTCCTGTTATTAGGGTCTTTAGGGAAAACATCCACCCGCCCGCCGACCAAACCACTATCCGGCTCACGAAGCAGCGCCCGAATGCCGCTTTCCAGCCAATCTGGATACGGGATACAATCGGAATCGATAAAGGCTAAATAGTCTGATGTTGTGTTCCTAATGCCCGCATTTCGGGCTAAATCTGGCCCGCCTTGCGCTTCAAAGACAATCCGGGCATGAGGCGCATTTTCCAAAGCCGGTGCGACGGGTTCTTTGGAAGCATTATCGACAACGATCACTTCATAGCGATCACTTGGATAGGTTTGCTTCTCCAAATTTTCCAACAACACCTTCAAGCGTGCTGTGTCATTGTAAACGGGTGTGATGATCGATACGAAAGGTAAATCGTTTGCCATAGTGTTACAAACCTGTCTTATTGTAGCTAACTGTATAATTAATGCCTGTAGGAAACAAGACCTATTTGGTTATATTCTGGTTAGGATGCCTATAAAGGAAGGTTGGGTTGCTTAGTTCTGTGTGGTCGCCAACGCATTCCATACAGGGATCGCTCCCGCGTCATTGGGTAAAGTTGCGTTGAGTGTGCCGTTGGTTTCCTGGCCTAACGCACGTAAAGTCTCCCAAGTGTGTTCTTGCCCTGCCCAACGCCAACGGTTTGAGGCTGGATTGGTCAGATAATAGGTATTGGCATCAAAGCGATTGTCGCCTAAAGCCCAAAAATTGGCTTCCTCCCAATCGGTCATTACGCCGCTGACTCCCGCGCTCCCCATATAGATAATCGTGTTGTTATGCACGTTATTGTTATAACCTTGCCAAGGCGCATCCCCCCCGCCCCGATCCTGCTGCATAATGCCGATGCCTTTGCCCCCTTCAGGGCTGACAACGACTTGGTTTCCATAGACTTCGGCGTTGCTCGACGTGGAAATGAGGATTTGTGCGCCGTACATCATATAATCGGCTTTGCTTAGGCCATTGAACATCACGATGTTATTACGGATGATGGCATCGTAACTAATCTCATGAAAAATGCCTGAGCCAGCATTATTCACAACCAGATTGTTTTCATAAAGCGTGTTACGGTTATCAATATCCGTCCAAAGCCCGGTACCCGCGTTATCATGCACATAATTGCCGCGCACGATTAATCCATCCGTGCGGGCGAACTTGGTCGCGCCTGCCTCCCAATTGATACGAAAGCCTGCGTAATTATTAGCGGCGATTTCGTTATTTTCCACCAATGCGTCAGAAATGCGGTTTGCGCCAATGCCCATCTGTCCGTTGCCGCTGATGTTGCTGTTGATAAGGCGCATTTGATTGCCCAAATGAATGCCCACGCCATGATTTAAACGTAAGGTGACATTATCAACAAGCCATGCTGTGGATGTGCGTCCATTAATCGCACCATGTTGGGCGGGGTTGGCATATTTCTCGATGGTCAAATGGCTGATGGTCACGCCGTTGGCCTCTCCGAAGAAAGCCGCATCGGTTACGCTTGTTTCCACCAAACGCCCCTCATAATGATCCGTGAGGTAGATTTTGTCATTGGCGTAATCAAAAAACCATGTACCCGTCGTCAGTTGAGCGCGTGAGGCCACATGTTGGAGCGGAACGTTATCTACGAACACGTCTTCAGGATAGGAACAACGCTCGTAGCCTTCCATACATTCGCCCTGCACTACGCCTTCTTGGGTTTGCCCAACTGCCACCCAATAGCCGTCTTCTTGGGTCAATTGGGTCAACTGGAGCGCCCCATTCAAAATCGCGCCGGATTGCCCGGTGAAGGTATCGCCATCGCGGGGCTGAATGCGCTGCATCCGATAAACACCCGGCGTAAACACAAAGGTCGTCCCCGCTGCATATTGATCTACGACAGCCTGCACATTATCGGTGGGATAAAGTTCTACTGCTGTGGCATTCGTGCTATTTAGCGAGACTTGCGCTTGTGCCGAGGGCGGTTGTATCGTCATTTCTGGTACATTCGCCCCGGCAACCACTGTAGACAGATCCGCTACAACAACTGCATCGCCCCTATTCACATGCCGGATATACGCCAGTGTAAGGATACTGCCTGCGATAAGACCGATGCACAGCACGATAACGAGGAAAAAGCCAAGTTTTTTATTCTCAATCAAGTCATTTTCCCTGTATTTGCTTGCGGTTGATGACATCTGTGTAGATTTGGGTGAGCAGGGTGTAGTTGCTTTGCGCGGTGTATTTTTGTTCAAAGACTTGTCGTGATGTTGCGCCCATTTGGGTGGCTAGGGCGTTATCGCTCCACAGCCGTTGGACTTTCTCTGCTAGATCGTCGGCATCGCCGGGTGTAAAGTGCAGTCCGGTCTGCTGGTCATCGACAACTTCCGCGACAGCACCCAACCGAGAGGCCACAACAGGCACCCCACACGCGAATGATTCCATAGCGACGCGCCCGAAAGTCTCGTACCATTCCGACGGAAAAACAAGAAAACGTGCATTTTTCATGATTTGCTGCGTTTCGTCGCCTTTGCGATGTCCCATAAATTCAATCGTGGTGAGCTTATGTGCTTGGCAATAAGCCTTCATTTCCTCTAATAGGGGGCCATCCCCCACGATTTTGAGCGGGATGCCGTCTAACTTCTCCCACGCTTTCAAGACCGTCCACACCCCTTTTTCAGGTGTCAGCCGCCCGACAAACACGGCATAGTCGCCCTGCCCTTCTCGGATGCCAGGATCATATTGGAGAAAATTAGATTTAACGACGATTTTCTCGGCAGTCATTCCAGCCTGAATAAACTTCTGTTTGACAAATTCCGTCAGGGCGATGTAAGTATCGACCTTTTTCTGCCACGTATTCATGAGGCGATGAGTCGTAATTAATGCCGCCACGCCTGCCGATTGGGCTTTCGAGTCGCGGTAACAGCTATGCACTACGCCCGGCCAAGGAGGGGTCTTGCCCATGCAATCCTCACAGACATGCCCATCGCGGAAGAAGAGTGCGTTTGGACACATCAAGCGGTAATTCCGTAGGCTCTGCACAACCGGAACCCCCTCAGCTTGTGCCGCATAATAAGCAGCCGGAGAGATAAGCGGGAAGGTATTTTGAAAATGGGCGATGTCGAATTTTTCCTGACGGAAAAGATCGCGCAGTTCGCGGTAGACGCTGCGATTCCAGATGGTGGCTTGGGCGACTTGGAGCTTACCCATCTGATTGATTTCATCATTATGCTTGGTATAGCGATGGACGGTATGACCGTTGCGCTCTAAAATCTCGGCTTCAGCGGCGAAACTGCGATCTTCCCCGCCCTGCTGCTGATAAAAATTATGCGCCATAAAAATTTTCATCGGTTAGCGCATCTTATTCTTGCTGGCTGCGGGGGCGAACAAAGACTGATATAATTCATTCAGTCGATCCCCTTTTTTATCCCAAGCGAAGTCTTCAACGACACGCTGCTGACCGGCTTCGCCCATGCGTCGGCGTAAATCGGGATCGGCGGCGAGCTTTTCCATCGCATGTGCTATATCGACGATGGCAGTTTCCGGCGAATTTGCCACAATTTTAAACCCGGTCTCTTCCGTTACCTGCACGCCCGGCCCACCAAGATCGAGACAAATGACGGGGCGACCAGAGGCCATCGCTTCTAGGCAGACCCAACCGCCGGAATCATGCAAGCTAGGATGAACCAGTACATCGCATTCGGCCAGTTTTTCCAGCGTTTGTGCGCGTGGAAGCGCCCCCCACAGTTTGACCTTATGCCCAATGCCCAAATCCGCGACAACTTTTTCCAGATATTCCTTTTGGGGGCCTTTGCCGATGACCCAATATTCACTGTCAGGATAAGTCTTTAGGAGTTCCGCAAAGGCCATCAATCCCAGATGGAAGCCTTTCCAATCCAGCAAACGTCCCAAACTTAACAAGCGAAGTGTGTCGGTTTGTCGTATAGGCAGAGCATTTAAGCGCAGGCGTTCATCATCTGGCAGGGCGACGGCTTGTACGATTTGCAAATTTTTGCAGCCGAGTTTTTGCATTTGTTCCGCGCTTTCCCGCGTCGTTGCTAATGCGATACGGGCGCGACGAGCCGTCAGACGTACAAGCGGATCAAGATGCCCGATTCCACGAGCGAAGTTGCGAAGGTTCTCGAAGAATCTGCCGCGACTGCTGAGTGTCTTATAAAAACTGCGTGGTGCGCTTTCTCCGCCGCCTACTGGCCCCCAAATAAAGGGGATGGGGAGCAGAGAAATTAAGCTAGGGTTCCAGTATTTAACATAGGTGACATGCTGTGCGAGATCAAACTTGGCTGTTTTGTGCATCCGTCGTGCCGCAAAATAGGCCCCGAACTGCCACAGATAATAGTGGATATTTTGCCCACGCACGCCCTTACGGTAAAAGTGCAGCAAATAGGGGAGCTCATAATACACCCAATGTACATTTGGCAGCGGGTTCTTGGCTAATTCGGGATCGATCAACTCGCGGCGATCAGCACGCGTCAACACCCAAGTTTCATGAAAGCGGCTCACCTGTTGGACGACATTCCAGCCGACCCCACCTTCAGAGCCTTCACCAGGAGCACAGGAATAAACGGAGAGGAGCACCTTGAAATTTTTTGCCGGATTGTTGCTATTCATATCGGTATCGTCTGGAGACGGCATATTTTTTTAAATCCTTAATCATGATTTAGGCGATGTTGTTCCAGTAAGAAGCTTAAACAGGCTCACTCTTTTCGATGCTGGCAACGCCCTTAAATAAGCCGACGAAACGATGAGAAAATACCTGCCGCCATACACGCCTGAGGGCATAACGCGGATTGAGCAAAAAGGCCATACTGAAGTTCCAACCGAGTTTTAAATACTGCCCTTCTGCATAGGCCAATCCTGCCCGGCGATAGCTAAGGGCTTGTAAATCTGCAAGGTAGCTTCTGCGCTTTTCCCGGCGCGGACGATTTTCATAATTAGCGAGGAAGTCTTCTAAAGTAGGGAGCGACTGGCCTGCCAGGCGCAATTTGCGCCTTGTTTCCACATATCGGGCGAGTTTGCGCTGTGTCATAAATTTGGTCATGCTGATGCTATAGCCATGAATCCGGTACAAAACTAACACCTCTGGAATGCACAAAATCGGGCCATATTCTGCCATCTCATCAAAAATTTCGATATCGTGCGCGGCGATGAAGGCTTCTTTATAGCCGCCTACTTTATCCACAATGTCCTTACGCATCATGGCAGAGGGATTGATAACCTGAACCACCCGCCCTTTTTTGCGTTCCTCCCAAAATTGTTCTGTCGTCAGCGGCCCCACTTTGGAGGTGCTGAGGATTTTGCCTTTAGCGTTGATGTGATGAATAAAAGTGCCCCATACAACAACATCCGGGTTAGCCTGTGCCGCTTCGATGGAGGCTTCTAAACGGCGCGGCAAACAGACATCATCGGCATCCATACGGGCAATCCAAGGGTACTGCGCGGCCTCGATGCCTAAATTCATCGCTTTGCTGATTCCCACTTTTCCAGCGCGGATAATTTTTACCCGCGAGTCTTGTTCGGCATAGCGCTTAAGAATTTCTGGTGTGCGGTCATTAGAGCCATCATCAACGATGATGAACTCAAACGCTTTATACGTTTGCTTGAGGATGCTATCGACAGCTTCTTCCAGGAATCTTTCGCCGTTATAAACCGGCATCACCACACTAATCATCGGTTTGACCTCAAATATGTTTCTTCGGGAAGAAGCGATTTCGAATACGCGATGTAGAAAAACCAGGGCTTAAAATCGTCGCCAACGCCAGCGATGCGACGGCTGGAATATACTGCTTCTGCGCGATCTGCACGCCGGAGTTGCGATAATAATAGCGCCCACGATTATGCAGTGTGCGGAAGAAACGCTCCATCGGCGGTTTTTCGTTATATTGCTTGATGTATGCTTCCATCGTAATGGCCTGCCCGATGGCCTTTAAGCGATTCCGCTCCACGACGTAATCATGCAACATCCGCTGATGGAAGAATTTTTTCGCAGAAATGCTCTGCCCATGTAAGCGATAGGAAACCAGCGGCTCAGGAAGCACAACAATCGCGCCATAATTCGCCATTCTATCCCAGAATTCTGTGTCCTGGGCGGCGACCAAACGTTCATCGTAACAGCCCGCTTGCAGGGCAACATCACGCTTAAACATCGCTGTGGAATTGGTGACGACGATGGCTGTCTTGGTACGATCAACCGCTTTAAACGCCTCGATAGTCGTCGGACCCACGCGGATCGTCCCGATGATGTCGCCTTTGACGTTGATCTGATTAAGATAAGATCCCCACACGACCACTTCAGGATGGGCTTCAGCCGCTTTTAGCTGTTTTTCAAAACGCTGCGGTAACGAGACATCATCCGCATCCATCGCCGCAATCCAAGGATATTTGGCGACGGCGATGGCGGTATTACGCGCTTTACATGCACCGCCGTGATTATTTTGAATGACGGTGATGCGCGGGTCTTTTTGGGCATACTGGCGCAAAATTGCCAGTGTATTGTCCGTCGAGCCATCATCCACGACGATGATTTCAAATTGTTGAAACGTTTGGTTTAAGATGCTATCTAATGCCTCACCGATAAAATCTGAGGCATTGTAAGCGGGCATAATCACACTAATCATCATAAGGCAGCGACCTCAACAGGTGCAGACGGTTCTGTAACGATAGGCGGAGTTTCTAGTGGGTCATTTTTGCCCCGCGGGGTCTTCCCAGCACGAAGATAATAGCCGACGAGTTGGATTAACGTCAACGATGCGGTCAGTAAAGACTCTACCGCGAAGCCGATGGGGCCGAAGGCAGTCACCAGAAAAATATCTAAGATCACAGTGAGGGTCGTCGGGATAATTTTAGACTGGAAAGAGAGCTTCACCCTGCCCATCCCAGAAAGTGCGGCATCCAACACGCGGCTGATGGTCGTAATCATCGGCAGCGCGGCGACACACATAATGAAGGCCAGTGTTGCTTCTTCGTCATATGTCCCGCCATACAGCAAGTGAATCAACGGCCTGCCGAATAGGGTTAAAAACAGAAAGTATCCCCCAGTGACGACGATAACGATCGAGATAATTTTCTTGACGCTGCTGTTGAGTGCTCCTTTACCCTGCCCCTGATATGTACGTACAAAAGTCGGGACAAGCAGTGTAATCAGCGCTGCATTGGCTTGGAAAATCGGCTGTACCAAGTTCATAATAGCCCGTAAGGTCGCGCTGCCGCTAAACCCAATCACCAACGGGATAAATAAGACCCCAAAATTCGTCGCCAGCCACGCCAATGACCGTGATGACAATGACCACTTACCGTAGCTCCAATGATCTTTAATAATCATGCGCCGTGTGAGTTCGGCATTGGCCTCAGTCGTCTTAAATTCGGGCTTCAACATGTAAACCTGAACGATTGTCGTCACAAGTCCGGCGATGCCCATACCAATGAGGGCGGTAAAGGGGGTGAGTAAATTTGTTAGGTGTAAGAGGATAGTGCAAACAACATTCACCACAAGGTAAATCGCGCCTCCAACCACTGATCCTTGTGGATTGGAGAGGATATAAAATGGCTGCCGGATAAGCCCTCGTGCTAGTAAGAACACAGAAGCCACCGCCGTCCCTGCCATTGCCGTCCCTAACAGCGGTTGATCTGCGTAGATCAACAGCGCCGCGATTCCAAACCCGATGCCAATCATTGTGGAAAGGAAAACATGCGCCTGAAAGATAAACCCTAAGTAGCGCCGAAAATACTTGCTATATTTGCCTGAGCCATAATAGCTCATCGGCGAAACAGTCAGCGCTTCATAAAAGGTTTGTATCAATAAAAACCATGTAAAGGCTACAACGACTACGCCGAATTCTTCTTTGGGCAGCCAAAGCGCCAATAGCCAATTGACAATAAAATTGCTACCTGCGAAAAGCGCTTGATCGGTAATGGCAGCACCTAATTTTTTGCCCCAACGCCCATAACGCCCATAAAGACCCCGGACAGACTTTACGCCGCGTGTCAGCGTACTGTCTCTTTCCAT
>DAOTTO010000163.1:0-7598 GCA_034437895.1 Anaerolineae bacterium
ATAATCGCTTGATATTCTTCATCGTGAAGCAGCCGCGCCGTTAATTCGGCGGCTTGTTCTGCTTCATGTTCTTCCCGCGTCTGGCGATTCTTGCCGTAGACGACTGCCAGAAACAGAAACCACAAACAGGCCAAAATAATCCGCCGATAAAATTTTGCTGAAGTCATATTTTGTTCTGCCCCTTTTTGATAAATTAAATCCCGCCTGCAACAACCTGCTTGCTACTGTTAAAATGAACTATACTGTATCAATTGATTGATGATATATGGACAATATACATCAAGTGCTATATACTGTCAATAGGTCAAAATGTCAAAGTCAAAAAATTATATGATTCGAATGCCCGAAGAAGGGTATCAAGCACTTAAATTAATCGCTAAAAGAGAACGCCGAGTACTTGCGGATATTATGCGCGAAGCCCTTGAAGAATATACTAAAAAGAAAGGTGTTGAGGCCAGCTTTGAGGTAGAGCGCGGCGGCTATCGGCCTCGCAATACCAATTCTAGCGAGGATACTAAAGATTAGCGGCATCTGGCAAAGCTAGCAAGTTACCATCGTCAATAGAAGATAAATGGCGGCAAATTCGGACTTAAGTGTTATTCCGTTTTATTATAAATCCGCCAAAATGGGAACCGTAGTTTAGTTGGCTTTGCTGAGTTTGAGCTTCACTTCTTTGATGATCTGGACGGTATGTGCAGCTTGGAGGCTTTTAGTGAGAGAATCATACATCCACCAAATGGTGATGTTCAGGTTGCCTTCTTCAATAACATTTTCGGTGAAGTGGGTATCTTGCGAGAGGTTGGGGCGGGTAACCACATACTGAGGGTGAACAACGCGGCCTTCTTGCGAAGTATAAGCTACGACGTGATATTCGTTCATTTTTTTATCTCTCTTAAAAGTTTGAAGGCTTCACTATAGTCTTTTTTTCCCCAAATAGATAGTGCAACCGCTAGGGCGACTCGACAAGTCCCTTTACCAAGGAGTGTCTATTTTCGTATTCGTAGGTGTAGGGAGTAACCTATGTGTCACTCCCGGCAGACGCACACATAGGTGCGTCCCTACAGTAGCCATCTTTTTAGACACTCCGCCTACGAAAACACACTATTTTTTGCAATTCTTTATCGAAGATTAATTCAGATTACCCTTCAAAGTCTTGGTGTTCTTGGTGACTTGGTGGTTCAAAGTATTGTACGCATTTTTGATAGTCCACTTCAGGAAGTCGCCACCCGCAGATGGAACGACTTGGGACGGGTAAAGCTCTCGTAGCCAAGAATAGACAAGGTACAGCCGCGTCCAGAGTCTTTAATGCCCGTCCATGCCAGCGCCGGGTCGAGATAATCACAGCGATTCATAAACCAAGTGCCTGTGTTCACCCGATCCCCAATCGCAAGCGCATCGTCTTCGCTGCGCGTCCAGATAGAAGCCGTCAGTCCATATTGGCTGTCGTTCATCAGCCGAATCGCCTCTTCATCATCCTTGACGCGCATGATGCTCAGGACGGGGCCAAAGGTTTCATCAATCATAATGCTCATACGATGATCGACCCCTACCAAAATCTGCGGCGCGAGATACGGGCTGTTTTCGGCGTTTGATGGAAACTCACTCGGACTGAGCAGGGCTTTCGCGCCCATCTGTACCGCCTGCTGGATTTGCTCGCGCACGAAGTCAGCGGAGCGTGTCCGCACCAATGGCCCTAAAGTCGTAGCGGCTTCTAATGGATTGCCGAGAATATACTGCCGCGTCAAGTTGACCGCGCCCTCGACAAAATCTTCATACACATCCTGATGAACATACACACGCTCAACCGCACAGCATGATTGACCGGAATTAAACAACGCCCCATCGACCACATTTTCCACCGCGTAGGCTAAATCAACATCGGCGCGGACGTAAGCCGGGTCTTTGCCGCCTAATTCCATACCTGTGCCGACAAAACGCTGACTGGCTGCTTTCTGGACGGCATGGCCTCCAGCGACAGACCCGGTAAAAGCGACGAAACCAATCCGATCATCCGCGATCACATCCGCCACGTCATCATGCGTCATGTGGAGATGCTGAAACACCCCTTCCGGCAGCCCTGCCGCATGAAAGGCTTCAGTAAATCGCTCCGCACACAGCGGTGTCTGGTCGGAATGCTTTAAGATTACGCTGTTGCCTGCCATCAGCGCCGGAATTATGGCGTTCACTGTGGTCAGGTAAGGATAATTCCAGGGCGCGAGTACCAATACCACGCCCAGCGGTTCGCGCCGGATAAAACGGGTAAAGCCCGGCTTGGGCGCGACAGCAATATCCGCCAGCGCATTTTCCGCGATGCTAATCATATAGCGGGCGCGTTCCTGAAAGCCGCCTTTGATCTCATTCGGTGTATAGCGGATAGGTCGCCCCATCTGCCAACTGAGTTCCGTCCCGATTTCGTCCGCTCTAGCGATGAGATAGTCCATCATTTTCAGGCAAATTTCAGCACGCTCAGTCAAAGAAACCAGCCGCCAGTCGCGTTGTGCTTCGACGGCACGTTGTAACGCCGCATCGATTTGGACACGGCTCGCCAGTTCACGTTCTACATAAATCGACCCATCAACGGGCGATATGGTTTTTTGCAGGTTAGCCATCACTTATTTCCTATTCAGGCGTGACGTAAGCGGCGGTAATGCCACCATCAACCACGAATTCGCTGCCCGTCATATACGACGATTCATCAGACCCCAGATAAAGCGCGGCGTAAGCCATTTCTTTGGCCTCGCCGAACCGCCCCATCGGGATATGCACCAGACGACGCTGTTTCTTTTCGTCAGTATTCAGGAAGTTCATGAGCAAATCTGTCCGCAGAGGCCCCGGACACAACGCATTCACCCGAATATTCTCACGAGCATGGATGACGGCGAGTTCTCGCGTCATCGAAAGCACCGCGCCTTTGCTGGCGGTATACGCCAACTGGGGCGTGGCGGCCCCTAACAAAGCAACGAATGACGCGGTATTGATGATGCTGCCGCCGCCTGCCCGTCGCAGCGCCGGAATCCCATATTTGCAGCCAAAGAATACCCCTTTGACATTAATCGCCATCGTCAAATCCCAAACCGATTCCTCTGTCGTGATGGCATTGTCATCATCACTGTGCATGATGCCCGCGTTGTTAAACAGAATATTGAGTTTGCCGTAGGTGTCCTCAGCGGTTTTGACCATTTTCTCGCAATCCGCCGCTTTGGAAACATCGGCATGGACATAAACTGCCCGCCCGCCCTGCTGCATGATTTCGTCAACAGTTTTTTGTCCGCCTGCGTCATTTACATCCGCCACAACGACGGATGCACCCTCCTGCGCGAACAGTAAAGCGGTCTGATACCCAATCCCACTGCCGCCGCCTGTGATGAGGGCGACTTTATCTTGTAATCGCATGATGTTGTCCTCCAATGATGTGGTTAAATGCACTCAGTAAATCCGTGAAAATAGTACAAGAAATTGGAACCACCTAAGCGAAGCGACGCCACAGAGGACACCAAGAGAATTCCTCTTAAAACATTCTTGGCGCTCTTGGTGTCTTGGTGGTTAAAAATTGACCGACTTTCATAGCTTTACTTCAGAATTAAATGCGCTCAAAGTAACGTTTGCGTTCCCAATCCGTGACAGAACGATGAAAATCCGCCACTTCGGTACGGAAGAAATGCGTGTAATGTTCAACAATCGGTGCGCCAAAGGCCTGTTTCGCAAACGCGCTGTTGGCAAAGGTATCAGTCGCATGTTCCAAAGTATAGGGTACACGCGGCAAATGCTGCGCGGCGTAAATATCGCCTTCAAAAATAGCTGGCGGTTCAATCTGGTTGGCGATTCCGTCTAAGCCGGAAGCCAACGCCGCCGCATACGCCAGATACGGGTTACAATCCGCGCCGGGGATACGACATTCAATCCGTAAGCTGCTGCCATGCCCGACGACACGGAAGCCCGCCGTCCGATTATCGTAGCTCCAAGCGATGCGGGTAGGTGCCCACGACATATCTTGATAGCGCTTATAAGAATTCACAGTCGGCGCATAAAAGACCATCATCTCCGGGATATGCGCCATCCATCCGCCCAAGAACCAGCGGAACACGTCTGAACCTTCAACCGGGCCAATTTTCTGATCCCCAGTAAAAGCATTCACGCCATCTTTCCACAGACTCAAATGAATATGGCAGCTTGAGCCAGCAATCGACGTGGCAGGCTTCGCCATAAAAGTCACGCTAAAACCGAGGCTGTCAGCCGTTTCTTTGAGGCACTGTTTGAAAATAGCATGACGATCCGCCATCGTCAAACTATCCGCATAACGGATATTCAGTTCGTGTTGGCCTTCGCCCCACTCCCCTTTTGAATTTTCGACAGGAATGCCGGAATACTTTAGATGGCGGCGGACTTGTGCTGTATATTTTTCTTCACGCGCCCCTTGCAGCAGATGATAATCCTCGATATACCAGCCCATCGGCGTGACACCGCTATAGCCTTGTTTGGCCGCCTCTTTATAGGAAGTCTCGTAAATATAATATTCGATCTCGGAGGCCGACATTGATGTATAGCCCAACGAGACAGTTTTTTCGATCTGCTGGCGCAGGATAGAGCGCGGGGCTTGCAACACATTTTGATGCGCTTTATCGTCGATCACATCACACAGGACCAGCGCAGATTTTTCTAACCAAGTCGCTACACGCAGCGTACTTAAATCAGGCACAAGATGAAAATCGCCATAACCCATTTCCCAACTTGCGAACTGGTAGCCGCGCACAGGCTCCATTTCCATATCGACGGTCAGCAGATAATTACAACCGTGTGTGCCGTGTGCAGCGGCATGGTCTAAAAAGAATTCCGCATCAAAGCGCTTCCCCATCAAACGCCCATAATGATCGGTAAAGCCCACAACAACGGTTTCAATGTCACCGTTTTCAACAAACCCGTGCAGATCAGCAAGCGTCAGCATCCCGTGTGTCTCTGCCATAAAAAACTCCTCTAGCTCTAATAAAGGTTCTATTCTGGAAAATCGCTTTAAAAATCTATTCCCAGTTTAAGAGGCGGTGATTTTGCCACAAATAATAGGTTACTCAAAAAACGCCATAAAGCGCCATAAAGCGCCTCCCTTTAGGCTTGGGGAGTATGTCACATTTACTTGATAGCGCGGCAAAGAATCAATACAAACCGCAAAGCCGCAAAGATCACAAAGGGAAGCAATGATAAATTCTCATGTTCTTTGTGGTTCAAAAGTGCTTTAAGAGACAAGTCATTTTTGCTTTAGATCATACCAAACAAAAAGGACAGACTTTTCCCTTGTCTGTCCTTCAAAAAGTATTTTTCCGTATATGTTCAATTATGTTCAAAAATAAATCGGCCTCTCGTCATCATCATCAAAATCATCGGCTGGGCGACCTACCCAATCGCCATCGAACTCCGAGCCGCGTAGCGCACCATTGAGCGCGTTCTCAATATCGTTTTCTGCGATTCGGATGCCGCGATCTAGCCGTTCCCGTAAATCTTTAAAAATATCTTTAAGATGGGGACTCTTAAAGATAGTCATATAGCGTTCCAAAAGCGCATCCATCTCCTCGAATTCATAGTTACTCATCGGTGTAGGTCTCCTCGATAATTTTTTTCATGACTCGTTTGGCACTGCTGCGGTTAGCCTCTTTTTGCAGCGCTTGACCTTCAGGCGTAGCTAATCGTTCCTGTGTTTTCTGGTGGATTGCCATCACTACGGGATCATACTGAACGACGGCAAATTCGGCTTCCTGCTGGGCTTCAAATTCTTCCTGTGTTTTACGATTCCGCCCGTGAATCCACATGAGGAACATCATCCACAACAAGGCAAGAATAATCCGGCGGTACATTTTTGGAGAGTTCATAGTTTATTTTCCATCCATATCGCTTCAATCTCCTGAGTTTAGCAAAAGTAAAGACACCTGCAACGTCCTGAGTTCGTTGCATTTACGCTGGTTTTCTTTTATAGTGCAAAGGACAGTGTTTTTAAATCATGTATAAATATATGCACATTTTATGTGTATGTCAAGAGATCAAATGGCAACACGTAGTTATCACCTAAAAATGCCCGAAGAAGCATATGAAACGCTCCTAGAGATGGCGAAGTCTGAACGCCGTGTGCTGGCAGATGTCATTCGGATTGCGCTAGAAGAATATGCGAAAAATCGGGGTTATGAAATCAATTTAGAGGTAGAACGGGGCAGACCCCGCCTGCAAGTACCTGATAAAGACGATACAGAATAAAATTGAAGAAAAGCAGTGTAAGGGCTATTGTATGCCCAACGCTGCCAGATACGCCCGCGTGATTTTTTCCAGCGAGAAGTCATCCGCCCGCGTTTGAAGTTGGATTTTATCAGGCGGTGAATCCAATGCATCCTGCAATGCTGCCGCCAATGCCTCATCATCCCCCACCGGAACCAGTGCGCCGTGTTTGCCGCCTTGTAAAATTTCCGCTGGGCCGCTGGGACAATCGGTGCTGACCACAGGACAGCCGCAGGCCATCGCCTCGATCAACACCGTCGGCAGCGCTTCTGACCTCGACGACAGCGCAAATACCCCCGCCCGCGCCATATAGGCATAAGGATTATCGACGAATCCGGGCAAACGCACGTCATTTTGTAAGCCTAATTCTGCGATCAGCGCTTCGAGAGTCGCCCGTTCCTCGCCCTCGCCTAAGATCATCAGCCGGATTGAACGTTCCTGACGCAGCCGCGCAAATGCCCGAATCAGCGTCGGAAAATCCTTCACGGGAAGCAGCCGCCCCACGCCTAAAATCACAGGCGGTTGACCGGGCGCGAACCACTCATGGTCAAGGGGAACGGCAGCCTTAGCGAACAATTCCGGCGTGACGACAGGATTATAAATCGTCTGAATGCGTGACTTTTTCACACCCGCGACTCGCGTCATGCTTTCGGCTGCGCCTGTCGAAGCCGCCACAATCACATCCGCCCAAGGATAAAAACGCCGCACCAATTCCATAATCACGCGATCTTTAAAGGGCGGCTTGCCCTGCCAGAACGCGGCGTAATCGATATTGACCGTCACCATCACCTGCGTCTTTGATCGCACCAATACCCGCAGCGGATGCCCTGCCCACAACGCGATCAGATTGGCATGATCGAGCCCAGAGATCAGCGCAGCGGGTTTTTCCACGCGCAGATAGCCGACTAACGCCGGCAAGCTGGTCAACACGCGCTTTTTACGCAGGTCAATCACGCGCACTTTTCTGGGCAGCAAAGGCAAATACGGCCCTGTCGCGCTGGCGAGGACGAAATCCACCGGATAGCCCAGATCAACCAAGCCCTGCGCTAGATTGACCATCACGCGCTCCGCCCCGCCGCCGCCCAGATTCGCCATAAACAGCGTGATTTTCGGCTTATTTTTTACAGACATCAGACTCACTTTTTGAATTAGCCTCCAAAATAAAACCCTTGTTGAACCACAGAGACACAGAGTTCACGGAGATGAGATGTGAGGATATGTAACCTCAGTTTTGGATAGCGCACTTTGATTAACTTTTATGATGTCCTCATCCCCCGACCCCTTCTCCATTGCATGGAGAAGGGGAGAAAAACGGTTCACAATGGTTCTTTAAGTCCCCTCTC
>DAOTTO010000164.1:0-6809 GCA_034437895.1 Anaerolineae bacterium
CAGGCCTATAAAGATATTCACGCTGTCATGCAGGCGCAGGCTGATCTGGTAGAAATTGTCGGGCAGTTCCAGCCGAAGCTAGTACGAATGGCGACAGATACTCCGCCTTGGAAGCGTAAAGCGGCTCCGGCTGATGTCGTCGATGCCGAAGGTGATTAAACACACCTCCCAAAAAAATAGACTCTATGTACTCAGGGCAATAGACTAGAAATCTGGCCTATCGCCCTGATTTTACGTTTAGACTTCGCTGTAAACGGGAATTTCGTCGATGTGATAATATACAGGAATGCCGCGCTCGTGGGCTAAGCGTACATCATTATCCGCCCCTTTAGACTCGCCCTCTAAGCGCAAAATCGCGTCACAACGATCAATTAATCGCCCCGCCGTTGGATGCAGGATTTCGTCGTAAAGCGCATCCCCTATTTCCTTGCCTCCCGCCACAGTCCAGATCGGCAGCGCCACCCACTCGCCAATCATGGGGGTGTGTCCGGCTTTAAAAATAGGCCACGACGCTTCTTCCAGTCGGCGTAAATTTTCCGCCATTTTTTGCGGATCGTCGCCTGTGCCGCTGCGATAGGGGCCAGCGATTAGAATGAGCAACCGTTTGTTTTGTTCAGTCATGATATTCTCCTCAATAATCAGATTTGTAGGTTAATTAGCGAGCCAGCGCACATCAGTTTCTGCGGAGGATGATCCCAATGGGAGTGACTCTAATCCACGCAGGTGAAGATCAAAAAATACGCGTAGGTACTTATCCATAATGTGCAGCCCATCACGCGGATCGAAATCCGTTGGTACGAGAAACGGCGAGAGTAGTTGGGTGATGGTAAAGGAAAAATGGGTGCTGTTAGGCACTTCTAACCAGTAGGCGGCGGCGTTTGCATTCCCAATCATGCGCGTCCACTCCTCAACGGTATCTGTATATTGGCTGCTTTCGGCAGAACTCATCAGCATCAGCGGACTTACAGCAGGTTGGGTCACCATGTCGCCGTACAGTCCGCCATCTATATTAACAGCAGCACGGCAGCGCGTATCGATACGGCAGACTTCCAACGCTGTCGCGCCGCCGAAGGAATGGCCGAGTGAACCAATGCGTGTTATATCGAGTTTGCCCGCTAATAAAGGATCATTCTCCGCCCAGGTTTCGAGCGTATCGTAGACGAAACGCTGGTCAGCAACCCATACCGGAAATATACGCTCATCCATATAAGCCCCATCAGGCTCTACGTCGGGGGGAATACCGAAGCGTTCCAGGTCGTAAAAAACTGCCTCGCCATCAGGGAAAACTGTAACAGCGGCGGCATCAGTATGGTCAATCGCCACCACGACATAGCCCCAACTTGCCAACTCTTGCAGCGTCGAGCTGTTTTGAAGACGCAAACCGACCATGCCATGTGAAAACACAAGGATAGGAAATGGTGTGTCATCTACCAGCAAGGGCGCATCCTCGCTGGCTGAGAGCATGAAATAGCGCAAGTGTTGAAGCAGTACCCCCGGCAGGCCGGAAAGATTCCCCAGCGCGGTTGTCACTTCATCAGGGTAATGCGTCATGGGGGCAGGTGTGCCACCCTCCATTGCAGGATACCAGACAGATACCATCAGCCGCCTCCCACGCGCTTCATCCACCAGTTCGCGGTCAACAATGCCCACTTGGTAGGGGCCAGTCGGTTCCGGCAGTGTAACGACTGGCAGCAGCCAGCCAGCGAGTAACACGCCAAGCATGAGAAGCATCGCATTCACGATACTCGCCAGCAGACCGCGCCTACGCCGTACTCTGCCCTCGCGCCCTAGCAATCCCGGCAGCCGACTCAGCAGCACGAGAGCAGCGAGAAAGTACAACGGGATCATCTGAATACGCCAGCCTTCAGCAATAAGATGAACTCCACCTACCAGCAGAAGCAGCAGCGCGGATGTAATCAACCCACGTCGCCGCCATGTTTGCGGGATGAACGGGATGAGCAGGATGGGGATAAATGAGAGTGAAAAAAACCATTCCAAAGGGCGCATTGACCACTTTCCTTCGTTTGTTGAAGATAACCACAGCAGGCATTTCCGTCTTTCACGGTATAAGCATTTAGGGGTGTTTCAAAAACTCCTTCATCTTGATCCCCTGTCTGTCGATCAGTTTTACGTCAACTTATACAGCTATGGGATGGATTTACCTCAGAAGTCAACACAACTTAGGCTCTTTGAGAAAGCCAGATAAGTGGTTATCCTATGAACGAACCCGCCGATACTTGCACGATACTGCACATAAAAACAGTATATCAAGATTTTTCGTGCAAAGTCAAGATTTTTCGTGCATATTCGTAAAAAGTAAGGAAATCTGATGCTGACCAATCAACGTAAGCAGTACATCTTGAATATCTTAAAACGCGATGGGCAAATTATCGCCAAAACACTCAGCCAAGAACTCGGCTTATCCGAAGATACCATCCGGCGCGATCTCCGCGAACTGGCGCAGGAAGGCTTGCTGCAACGGGTACATGGCGGAGCGCTGCCAGCCTCGCCTGCTGTGGTTAATTTCGCCGGACGCGAACACATTCTGGTCGAATCGAAAGTGGCGATAGGCCGGGCAGCCGCGCAGCTCATCAAAACGGGGCAGGTCGTGATTCTGGATGGCGGCACGACGGCTGTACAGATTGCGCGGCATCTGCCCCCTAACCTTCAGGCGACCATCGTCACGCACAGCGCGAGAATCGCTATCGAACTACTCGATTATGCCGGAATCGAGGTCATTTTGATCGGTGGACGTTTATTCAAGCATTCGGTAGTCTCGGTGGGCGCTGCCGCAATCGAGGCAATCAACCACATTCGCGCTGATGTCTATTTCATGGGCGTGACCGGGATTCACCCAGAAGCTGGCCTCAGCACGGGCGATCTTGAGGAGGCTTATGTGAAATATGCGCTGTGTAAATGTGCCGCCGAGACGATTGTACTGGCCTCGCAGGAAAAGTTGGGCGCAGCCTCACAGTATGTGGTGACTTCTCTGAGTGATGTCAGCGGGTTGATTGTGGAGGCAAGCGTCCCGGATGAAATTTTACTGCCGTATACCGAACTTGGCCTCACCGTCATCCGCGCTTGATTGCAAATCGGAAATAGAAGCGCCTTTTGCTGCTACAATAAAGAGCAAAGCACAATGATTGGCAGTTGCCAGAGAATAACCTGATGATCGACTCACCCCTAGCTGTTTCCGTCCCGCTGCGGACAGACAAATATGGCGCTATCCGCGTGGGCGGCACACGAGTCACCCTAGACATCGTGATCGGCGCTTATCAACGCGGCGAAACCCCTGAACAAATCGTGGACGCTATAGATGTGTTGAAATTGGTCGATGTTTATGCCGTCATCGCTTATTATCTCGCTAACCGCGATGAAATAGACGCATATCTACAGAAAGGGCAAGAAGAAGCCGAAGCACTCCGCCGTATGATCGAAGCCAATCAGCCAGATACATCCAAGCTGCGGGCGCGGTTGCGGGCAGTATTGGAAGAAAAGAGGCGCTCCGAATAATGCGTTTTCTAGCGGATGAAAACTTTCACGGCCCTATATTGCGTGGATTACTACGTGTTTATCCCGACCTCGACATTGTGCGCGTTCAGGATGTTGAAATCAATGAAGCGGAAGACCCGATTGTTTTAGAGTGGGCAGCCAAAGCAGGCCGCATCTTGCTTACGCATGATTTTAAAACGATGCCGAAATTTGCCTATGATCGTGTTGCTATAGAATTGCCTATGCCGGGTGTGATTCAAATTCCGCAAGATATGCCGATTGGTCAGACTATTGACGAACTTCTCGCCGTTATTGGCGCAAGTGACTCTGCTGAATATGAAAACCGCGTCGTTTATCTACCACTTTAAGGTAAAAGAACGCTCTATGCTCCGTCCGTTGATGAAAATAGCCGCGCTGTTGATTGTACTGTTCATCGTGAGCATGGGTGCGGTGATGAACATCGCATATACACAAGGGCAGCAGAGACTAGAGGAAATCCGGGCATTCCTTACGCCACCGGAGGGCTGTTCCGCCCCATGTTTTATGGGCATTCGTCCCGGAGTTACGACACTTAATGATGTAAGACAAATTTTGGAAGGAAATGAGTGGGTTGAACAGATTGAAATGGAAATTGGAAGGGGTTATGCTGATGAGATTACTTATATTAATCTAAATTGGGTATGGTCGGGCTTACAACCAAAATTTATCAACGGTCAAATTAAAGGTTATGTGACATGGACACCGCAAACAGGGCGCATAGAAAATATTTCAATTTCTGCAAACATTAGGTTCTATGATCTATATACAGTTTTGGGCCAAACAGAATTTGGTAGTGCATTTTATAACAATTTTGCATACACAATCCCACATATTATCTATAGTGCTTCTTATTTCGATGCAGCCTCAAATACGATAGCAGGTATAGACACATCAATTGCATGTCCCGGAACTTTTCCTTACTTTTGGAAAGAACACGCAGAATATGGCATTTCATCACGTACAGGTAGAGGAACATTCACACCTTTTTATCAACTTGACGAAATTTGTGCTAATCCACCGCAGTAATTTCACTCATTCCCAAACAGCCGCAGCAGCTTAAGCGCGATTTGCAGATTCAGCCGCGCTGAGGGCTGGGAAAGATCAACCGCGCAGATGTCCTCGATTCGGGCGAGGCGATAATTGAGGGTGCTGCGATGGATATGGAGCAGTTCCGCCGTCGCTACGCCATTGCCACCTACATCCAGATAGGCTTCCAGCGTATTGAACAAATCGGCCTGCTGTTCTTCCTGCAACAGCCGTAACCCCGGCACGAGCGGATTGCCCGTTAGCGCACTCGGCCCAGCGTGATAGAGCGCATGGAGATAGCCCAAATCATCAAAATAGATCGTGTTTTCCGCTTTCCGCAGCCGCCGTGCGATCAACAGCGCTTCCCGGCATTGGACATACGCTGCCGCCACCGACTCCGCGCCGCGCTGTGCCGCGCTAATCCCCACACATAAGCCGCCGCTTCCCTCAAAATGCGCCGATTCGGTATGAATGCCGTCGGCAAGCGCATTGATAACCTCACCCCCCACCCCCCTCTCCGGCTCAGAGAGGGGCAGATGAGCGCTTGAATGACGTTCAGTTAAGGGGGGTGAGGTATCCTGCCCCACAATCAATAACTGTCCGGCGAACTGTCCGGCGATGGCGGTATAGCTTCGTTCTGCAATAAGGCGATTCACGCGCTGCGATAAGCCGACCAATCGGCGCGGCCCCGACTCCGGCCAATCGACCAACAGCACGCGGAACGGCTGACGAATATCGAGTCCGTAGCGCAAGGCTTGATCGGTCAATAAATCTTCGCGTCCCGCCTCACCCTGCACCAAGCGCGTGAGCAAACTGCCTTTGAGTGAGGCTTCTGCATTCTGAATCGATTCCTGATAAAGCATCATCAGCGCGGCGATGGTCGCGCCGGATTCAATCGCCATGCGGTCAAGATCGGTGATGGGGCCATCATCCGCGATAATCCACACATAACCGTAAATCTCACCGTGTACGACAATCGGCGCAAGGACGCGCTCCATCTCCAGCCCGACATGCGGCATCTGTGGGATAAACACCGGGCGCAGCGTCCGGCGGATTTCTGGCAGGACGACATCCTCCAAAGCGCGGACAAGGCGCGGATCGGTGCGTCCGTACTGCTGCGTATAGCGACGGGCTTCATCGACAGGCGCGATGTTGACGCTGGCGAGAGCCTCAAAACGCTCGGTTTCGATGCTGATCGACTGGTTAATCAACTGTGCCATGACCGCCGCCAACTGCTTGATTCCGCCGCCTTCCAGCACCAGCCGTGTGAGTGTCTGTTGGATGTGCAGCGCCCGCGTGACCATCGCCATATTTTCCTGCAAGATGCGCTCATTGGCGGCGCGGGCAATATCCACAAAGCGCACATGAAACGGAATTTCCAGCAGCGGAAAATCGTGCGCGTCCGCGATTTCGAGCAGCGTCGGCGAGAGATGGTCGATCATGCGCCCGACAGCAACCCCTAACGCGGCAACATTTTTCTCGATCAGCGCCAGCAGATAAGCGGCTTGTTCTTCCGGCTCGGTAGGCATGTTGTTGGCGGTGGTCAAGGCCAGTTCGCCACCGTTGAGCCAATTGGCAGCATCCGGCACACCCACATTATGCACCCATGCGATAGCGCGATTCAACCCGCCCGCCCCGGCGACAAGTTCAGTAGTTTCAAAAATCGGCAGTTGGAGCGCTTCGGCAAGAGTCAGCATAAAGATCGTTTTTAGTAATTGGTGATGAGTTGTTGGTAAAAGATAAAGGATTTGGCACGAAGATGCAAAACGTAGGGAGCGACCTATGTGTCGCTCCGGCGGAAGCACACTCCCAAAACGCAGGTGTCATGGCGAAGATGGACGTTATCCGCCATGTCCCGACATGGGTATTTGCTTGGGCTAAATCTACACCTTAAAATAACCTGAGTTTCGGATAGTGTTTTCATTCTATCCCCACCCCTAAATCCCCTCCCCACTTCGTAGAGAAGGGACTTAAAGAACCATTGTGAACCATTTTTCTCCCCTTCGCCATGCAATGGAGAAGGGGTCGGGGGATGAGGACATCATAAAAGTTAATCGAAGTGCGCTATCCAAAACTGAGGTTAAAATAATAACCTTTGATAAACAATTAGAAATTTTTGAACCACCAAGACACCAAGATAGGACTTTCGCTCACGCATTTACCCCACCCCTAAATCCCCTCCCCATTGCATGGAGAGGGGACTTCAAGATGCGTTTTTCTCCCCCTCTCCAAGTATTGGAGAGGGGGCCGGG
>DAOTTO010000165.1:0-2925 GCA_034437895.1 Anaerolineae bacterium
TGCATTTATCCTCTTAGTTGAGAAAAAAGGTAAAACGTCATGACCGTACCCCAATCTTCATCACAATATAACGTTTATCAGAATGTCGTCACGAGCGCGACTCCAAACCCGCTTATCCAAAACCCCGATTCTATCGATGAAGCCTTCGTTCAAGATGCCAATCAGGTGTTGCAAAACGCAGCCGAAGTGGCGCGTGTCCTCTTAAACGCCCATCAATCCGCTATCGCCATCATCGTCGAAGGCGATTGGTCATCTGTGCGGAAATATTTTTCGCTGTCGGAAAAATATGCGGCATGGGTGGACTATAAAGCGCCAGCAACCGGCTACGGGATTCACAATTGGATCCTTCAGCAGAAAACACCGATTCGGCTGACTCAGGCCGAACTGGAAGCGCATCCCGAATGGAAAAATTCGGCAAGGAATCGTCCCATCATCCGCCCATGCGCGGCTGGTTGGCTGCTCCGCTGCTCGATAAGCAGGGTAAAAATTGGGGATTGTTTCAACTCTCGGACAAAGTTGAAGGGGAATTTACGGAAGCGGATGAAGCACATTTCGTCATGCTGACTCGTCTGGTTTCTCAGACTTTGGAAGCGCTGTGGGAAGTGCGTGATTTGCGGAAAGCCCAAGCCGAATAAGAAGCTGTCGCATCGTTAACATGATTTGCGGAGCATTTGCCATTTTATACAAGACAATTCACCTTGGTCAGGTTATGATACTAATGTTCTAAAAAGCGATAATCCAAGCCAAAGGGAGTAGTAACCGATGCAAAAAATCACGCCATTCTTGTGGTTCGATGACAACGCCGAAGAAGCCATGAATTTTTATATCTCAATCTTCAAAAACGCGAGCATCGTAGACCTTACCCGCTACCCGGATGAAGTTCCGGGGCTAGGCGGGAAGGTGATGTCTGCAACTTTCCAGCTTGAAGGGCAAGATTTCATGGTGTTAAACGCCGGCCCGCAGTTCACATTCAATGAGGCGGTCTCCTTCTTCGTGAGCTGCAAGACACAGGAAGAAGTCGATCACCTCTGGACGAAGCTCACAGCCGACGGCGGCGAAGAGAGCAACTGCGGCTGGCTGAAAGACAAATTCGGCTTGTCGTGGCAGATTATCCCGACTCTTTTGGGCGAATTGATGGGCGATCCTAATCCCGTAAAAGTGCAAAATGTGGTGCAGGCCATGCTTCAGATGAAGAAGATCGACTCGGTGCGGTTGCAGCAAGCGTATGAGCAGGGCTAAACCAAGTCTATCTTAGTTTTCTCTACCCAAGCTGCATCTGTTTAACTTACCTTCCATAACCTCATGTGTTGGATAGCGCACTTTGATTAACTTTTATGATGTCCTCATCCCCCGACCCCTTCTCCATTGCATGGAGAAGGGGGGAAAAATGGTTCACAATGGTTCTTTAAGTCCCCTCTCTACGAAGTGGGGAGGGGATTTAGGGGTGGGGATAGAATGAAAACACTATCCGAAACTCAGGTTACATAACCTCATGTTTTTGGGAACGCTGGTAGTTTAAAACTGCCAGCTAAAGTCTTTGTAAACGGGTCGAGTAATGTATAAGCAACCTCTTCAGGCGTTTCAAATCTTAGGTTTAGCGCTAGGAATCTGGCGTGACATAGCTGCGTGACATAGCTGCCAAAAGCATCGTTGCTAGGATCACCAGCGATAGATTATTTCCCAAGCCGATTTTTAATTGATCTAAGGCCAGTCAGAAGCTATCGAACTGGGTCTGAAGCGGGAATTCTTGCGCGAATCATAAATTATTATAAGAATTGATAGAGAAAACTCGCCAAAGTTGATTATGTGTTATATCATGCAATACATTGACAGGTAACAAAATCGTACAGTCGATTGCGTTAAACTTTCCACTTCATTTTTTATGTAACATCTTTCTTCTCTCCTATGTTCCCAAACACCTGTCGTTAACGCAGATTACAGTTACTTTCTTAGGAGGAAAACGATGAAACGTTTGATTAGCACTATTCTATTCCTTTTCAGTTCACAATTATGGACGCGCCTGCGGCAGGCACCAGGGCGTACCAGTTTTTTGTCCCGCTGGTTATTCCGCTTGGGGCTTTTGGCTTCGGTCTATCAGTATTTCCGCCGCAATCCAGCAACAATAACGCCTCCTCGTAAAAACGAAATTGTGGATGCGCGATAAAATTTCTCGCAAAAGAAGTTTAATTTGAGCATTCAGCACCATGAAACAAAATGCCCGACGATTTGATCGGGCATTTTTGTTGATTGTCTTTGATGCAGCAGGCACTTATATGCGCGGTGGGCGAGCTTAGATCCGCTCGCGCATCGCTTCAATAGGCCAAGGCGCAGGTAGCTAAAACCACCGCCTATTTATTTGCCTCTTGACAAACCTACCGTCCAGACGGTATTTTTTATATATAATTTACCTACCGTCCAGACGGTATTTTAGAGGTGTTTTATGGCAGTAAGACAGGCAGCAGCCCAAACTCGTGAGCGCCTCATTGATGCAGCCGTTCAAACAATCCATGCTGTAGGGGCAGCTAATTTGACCTTAGATGCGGTGGCGAAAGAAGCAGGGGTCAGCAAAGGTGGCCTTTTGCATCACTTTCCGTCTAAAGATGCCTTGATTGAGGCGGTTTTACGGCATTTCTTCGTGGCGTTTCAACGAAGTGTGCAGCAGCAGTATGAAAGCGAAAAGAGTACGCCGGGACGATGGACTCGTGCTTATGTGCGGGCGACCTTCGCTGAAGACTTGCTTCCTTTGGAACTTAGCACCATGTTAGTTTCTATGCTGGGGGAAAATTCTATTTTGATGGCGCTGATGCGGGAGGATTTTGCCTATTGGCAGGTGCGCTTGCTGAATGACGGTCTGCCTCCGGCACGGGCAACGATTATCCGTCACGCTGCTGATTCGTATTGGGTAGAACGCCTATTGCAGGTTGA
>DAOTTO010000166.1:0-4137 GCA_034437895.1 Anaerolineae bacterium
GCGTTGACGGCCTGCGGTAGGGTCACGCTGCGGCTGAAGCGCCCATAGCTGCGTTCCTGCACCAACACGCGGGTATCTTCCTTCACTTCGGGATGTGCGGTTTCGCCTGTGATGGTCAGGACACCATCTTGGAAGCTGACATTAATCTGATCTGCGGTCAAACCGGGTAGGGCAGTCACAACGGTATAGCCAGCAGCATCTTCATGCACATCCAATGGCAGCGCATTGCCTGCGAAGGTTGGGCGTGTTCCCCGCCATGTTTCGTCAAACATACGATCAAGCACGTTCTGCATAGCGGTCATTTCACGAACTGGGTTCCAGCGTACTAACGTAGTCATGAGATTCCTCCTACAAAATTTGATTTTACGTTCCAAGCATTTTTGTGTGCTTGCGATGATTTTAAGATACAACCGTTGTGTAGGAAGAATTTATGAGACGCGTAAAAAATCTGTAGGCGCAAAAATAGAAAAATATTAGAGCGGAACTTTACAGGGATTTTGCCCCTTTTTTACAACCTCAAGAATTTTTATAACAAGTGCGCTTTATGCTAAAAGCATCAATCAATGATTTATTTAGGGGAACAGTTCTGATGAATACTTTACGCAAAATCGTCCTTGTCCTTACTTTCGCCGTTATCATGATTGCTGCCGCCGTACCCGCCTTCGCGCAGAATGCCGTCACGACCAGCGTTACTTTGACAGAAGATCAGATTAATGAGGCTTATCGTGTGTCCAACAGCCCACGCCGCAGTGTGAGCGATGTGGTCGTTGATTTGCAGCCGAGTCAGGTCGTCGTCAGTGCGACGGTGACTCTGCCACGCCAAAGCCCGGTTACAACTGTCACTGTTCTGGTACCGAGCTTGACAAATGGGCGGCTGACTTGGACGGTAGACAGCATCACGGCAAATGGTCAGCCAGCATCGGGTGATCTGGTCACGCAGGTGAACGCGGCGATTGCCAGTTCATGGCGCAGCTACTTCCGCCGTCAGCTTCCTGCCGGACGTTTAACCGGAGTGACGATCACCGATAACGATGTCACGATTACGCTGACGGGTCGTTAATTTTCCGCATCATTTTGGATTTTTGAATAGGGGACGACTCATATCGAGTCGTCCCCTATTTTTATTGTGCAGGGGCAGGGGAGCGCTGTTCTTCCGCGCCGGGCGTAATCCGCTGCAAAGCCAATATCAACAGCGCCGCCAGTATCACGCCGCCGATTAAGAAAGGGGCGCTGACTCCTAAAAATTGGAAGATTGCGCCGCCAATTACGGGAGTGAGCGCATTCGCCGCGCTGACGAGCGCCGCGCTAACCCCCAGCGTCCCGCCCACTTCGGCAGCAGGTGTTCGGCGCGTAATCAGGCTGTTGATACTTGGCGAGAGCAGACCGCCGCCAATCGTCGCCGGAATGAGTGCTGCCAGCATCCATGCCAAGCCCAACCAGCCCTTATTGCCATCTGCCGGCAAGGAAACCTCTAGTTTTTGCGCGTTCCCGTCTTGATCGGTGCTAAATTCTGCCACCGTATCGGCTTGCGAATACCACGAAACTGGTTGTCTTGGCGTAAGCGCGGTCAGAATCAGCCCAAGCGATAACAGCCCAAGCCCGACGTAGATCAACTTACGCTCGCCATATTTGCGGCTCCAAGGGCCGATATATTTGCCTTGTACCAAGACAATAATGACCCCGACGAACACAAACAGCACGGCGTTGCCTGTGCCGTTCAGTCCTAAGCGGCTCAGCGTAAACAGCGGGATCAGGTTTTCATAGCCGCCGAAGACAAGCTGCTGCATGAAGATCAGTACGAGCAGCATCCCAATCGCGGGGTTGCTTAAAGCGCGGGCAATTTTTTGGACGATGTTTCCTTTAGCGCTGCTACTAACGTAATTCGTGTCGCGCTCCGGGCGAGTTTCTTTAAACCAGAAGGTGGTTAACAGGATGGATGCTAGGGAGAAAGCCGCCGCCACAAAAGCCGGAACGTGATAATTATTGCCGCTTAAGGCCAGCGAAATGCCGGCGATAGCAGGGCCAAGTGTAAAGCCCAATCCGAAAGCCGCGCCGATTAAGCCTAAGCCTTGTGCGCGGGTGCGGTCATTGGTGCTGTCGGCGATGGCAGCCTGCGCCGCGACGATGTTGCCGCCGGAAAGCCCATCAAGGATACGCGCAAGAAATAATAACGGCAGGGCATTAGCGAAACCGAGCAGCAAAAAGCCGATGAACGTACCGATTTGACTGACGATCAAGACAGGCTTGCGCCCATAACGATCCGATAAACTGCCGAGCAGCGGTCCACCGATGAGCTGCATCAGCGGATAAGCCGCGCCGACCAAGCCAATCGTGAACGGTGTCGCGCCGAAGGAAGCCGCATACAACGGCAGCAGCGGGATGATAATCGTCAGGCCAAGCAGATCGACCAGCACAATGACGAAAATCGGCAGGATGCGCTTAAAGTCGAGTTTGTCCCCATCAACCGCAATTTGATTTGTTGTTTCAGCCATGCTGTACCTCGTTTATAAACCTACGAAGCGCCATTGAATGCCACTCGGCAGCAAGGCGATCCCGATAAAAATCAGGACGAAGGTGGCGACAATCACCAGTAAATTATTCCGATAGCGAGTACTGTCTGGTAGGGCGCGGCGTTTATAAGCATAGTGGGCGTGCGCGACGGCCAGCGCAATCGTCATCACCGTCAAATGTTCCCAGATATAGCGGACGTTAAAGCTCACCTGAGAGCCATAAATGATAATCAGCACCACCCCGATTAACCATTGCAGGCCGATCAATGAACTAAAGGCCGTCATCAGCAGGCCATCATTTTTGCTATAAGCGCGTTTTTGCACCAAACCAAGCAGCATCCACACGACGGCGATGACCGCCACAATGACGACACCCCAGCGTGTCCACGAATGGAGAAACCGTACAAAATCCATAACGTATATCCTTTCATAATGATGCTAAACGAGCCAAAACGCTGTCGAGCCAACTGAGTTCGGCACTGAGATGATGAACTTGATGGTCGATCACCAACTGCATCGTACCGCCGTGATGGGGTGCGGATTGCATCAGCGCCAATTCCGCCGCCAAAATTTCCCGCCGCTGATTGAGCAGCGTTTGTGCTTCTGAATCGGGCAGCGACTCCATGAAGGCCAGCCCAATATTTCCGGCAAAAGTTGCAGGGTGATAGGCCGCCAGATTCTCACGCAGCAGTTTTTGGAAAGCCGCTTCACCTTGCGGCGTGATCTGATACACGCGGCGGGGCGGGCGGTTCGTTTCTACCTGTTCTTCTTTTGTGACGACAATCCAGCCACGCTCCGCCATTTTATCGAGCAGATAATAAGCAGTCGGTTTTTTCATGTCGGTACATGAGGCCAGATTGCCGTTGATAAATTCGTGCAACTGATAGCCGTGCATATCCTCGCGGCGCAGCAGCCCTAATAGCAGTAATTCACGTTCCATCAAAAACCTGTTATTCAAATTTGACTAGTCAGAATTGATTATATAAATTTCGACTAAAAATGCAAGAGTCGGTGTTGATATGGTATCTTCTTGTCTAAAAGGATTAATGAGGAATGCACAAATGGCGTTAGGACAGGCGCTTCAGATCGGGATTTATACGCTGACGTTGTGGGCGGGGTTTTACTGCTTGAGCCGTGATGTACGTGAGCGCCGCCTGGTCTTAATAGGAATTGGCATAAGTTTGTGCGGTTTCGGCTTGGCATTGAACCTGATTTTTGAGTTGCCATATGGAGCGCTGATGGGGATTATTTCGTCTGGTGCGGGGATGGGCGGACTTTGGTCGGTGCGCTTGTATACCCAAGAACAGCATCAGGCTTTTTGGCCGGATTTACTGCGCTCGCTGGATTATTCCATGCTGGCAGCGTTGGTTTTTGGCGGACAGGTCGCGCTCGTCATTGGAGGAAATCGGGCTTGGGATCGCCCAACCTTAGCACTCCTGCTGACGATCATCGCATCCGCGATTGCGACCCAGGTTTTTGCGGATTCGCTGCAAACAGCGCTGGATAAAACCATCTTGAATCGGTTTCCGCAGCTTCGGCGGGAACGGGCAGAAATCCGTGCCGCCAATAGCGCTTTACCACGTATCGATCATGCCGTCGATTTTAATGCGATGGATGAGGCCGAATT
>DAOTTO010000167.1:0-2591 GCA_034437895.1 Anaerolineae bacterium
TGCGCCTCGTCGCGGATGCGCTGGACGAGATATAGGCTTTGTCCAGTGCGCGGCAGGATAATCGGATTAGAATTTCCCGGCAGATAAATTTCCTCAAACTGCTTCGCCAGCGATGCCACAGGGACGCGATCAGTCAGGTTGAATTCCGCCAGCACTTCGACAGCGATGCCAAGCTGACCCTTGCCGCCGTCGATTAGCAGCAAATCCGGCAGCAAGCGCCATGTTTCGTCGCGATCTTCCTTCCCCGGTGCGACGACTGTAGGATTTTCCAGACTTGTAATATAGCGGGTAAAACGGCGCGTCAGTGCTTCGCGCATCGACTGAAAATCGTCGGGGCCTTCATGCTCAACCGTGCGGATGTTGAACTTGCGATATTCATTCTTTTTGGGTGCGCCGCGCACAAAGACAACCCGACTGGCGACAATCGCTGTGCCTTGCGTCGTGCTGATGTCGAAGCATTCCATCCGGTTCGGCACACGCGGCAGATTGAGATGCTGCTGCAATTCTGCCATCGCTTGCTCATGCTTTGTGCTGTCCGCTTCCCATTGGGCTTTCATCATTTTGAGCGCTTCAGCGGCATTTTCTTCTGCCATTTTCACCAGATCACGTTTGTTGCCGCGCTGTGGAACGGTGATGCTCACTTTACTGCTGCTGCGTTTATTACTCAGCCAGCTTTCGATGATTCGGGCTTCTTCCACCTCATGCGGCAGGATCAGCTCGCGGGGGATTTGTTCCATTTCGCTGTAAAACTGCGTGATAAATTGGCTGAGAACGTGTTCATCCGTTTCGCCCTCGGCATTATCCAGCGCTCTGCTGTCGCTGCCGATCAGCTTACCGTTGCGGATAAACAGGATTTGCACCAGCGCATCGCCATTTTCACGAGCGAGAGCGATCACGTCATGATCGGTCATGTGAGGACTGACGACGCGATGACGCTGCGTGATGTATTCGATAGCCTTAAGTTGGTCACGGATGGCGGCGGCTTTCTCGAAGTGCAGATTTTCGGCGGCGGCATTCATTTCGCTCGACAGCCGCTTAACCACGCCTTCACTTTTGCCGCTGAGGACATCCATTAATTCCGCGATCATAGCGCGATATTCGTCTTTGTTCACTTTGCCGATACAAGGTGCGTTGCATAAGCCAATATCAAAAAACAGGCAGGCACGTTCATCCCTGCCGGTGATGTCGCGGTCACAGGTCAGATAGGGGAAGGCTTTCCGCAGGACGCGCAGCGTATTTTGTACCGCCCACATCGCCGCATACGGCCCGAAGTAACGACTGCCATCTTTATTGAGGCGGCGTGTCGTCTCCACTTTGGGGAAGGGGTCTTGCCATGTCACGCGGATATAAGGATAGCGCTTGTCGTCCTTCATCAAGATATTGAAGCGCGGCTTGTGTTCCTTGATGAGCGTCTCTTCTAAAATGAGCGCCTGCACTTCGGTTTCCGCGACGATGAATTCAATATCGACCACGCGGGAGCGCATTTGCAGCGTTTTGTTATCGAGCTGTCCGCCTGCCTGAAAATAACTACGGACGCGATTTCGCAGCACCTTGGCTTTGCCGATATAGATGATCTTGCTGTCTATATCCTTCATGATATAGACACCAGGCTTGAGCGGCAGATTGTTGACGAGCGTTCTAATGTGGTCAGAGGCTTGGAATAACATAGTTTTTAGCCGTTAGTGATTAGCTTTTAGCGGTTAGCAATTAGCGATTAATTGTAGGGCAAGGTACGCTTCGCCCTAAAAATAGCGTCCATAAAATCGGTTAGTAAGGTTTTTGAGCGAGTGCGCTTAATATAGGCGAAAAATGTTTTAAGTTAGCGGTATAAAGCGGGATGTTCAGCCGATGACACGGCGCGGCGATGAGGCAGTCAATCCCGCCAACATTGTGGCTGAGTTTGTGGCGCGTCTGCTGTTGAATTGCCCAATCAAAATCTTCCCTAGTCACTTCCACACGATCAAATTTTGAAAGTAACTTAATTGCTTCTCCTTGGGCAGATTTATTTTCAACGCCATCTAGGATTTCCAACCAGACAACACTCGCTACGACGAAATTAGTCTGATTTTGCAACCAAGTCAGCGCAGGCGAGAATTTACGCAGTGCATCAATCAAAATGGACGAGTCTAGTGCGCCTTTTATCTCTACCATCCAAGTTGTTCCCGGCGTTTACGTCTCTGTTCTTGCACCCATTCTTCGCCAGTCATGCCTAGATTTTCCCACCCAGTTTCGTGGCTTTCCAGCCATGCGACGATTTCCGCGCCTGTTTTTGGCTCGATTTTCAACATTTCTGCCAGTTCTTCATCTGTCCAAGGGCGCAGTTCCCAAGGAATTTCCTCGACAGGTGTATCAACTTCCAATGTCACGCGCACATCGCCCGCCGGAAGCTGAACGCCTTCCGGGACATCAATCTTGATCTCTCCATCTTCTGTGATGCGCCCCGTCAATTGAATCGTGACCATGATTTTCCCTCACACATTTGCCTGCTATTTTATCTCAGTTAGAACAGAGTTGCTACGGCAATTTGTTGCGCGGACATGATTTTTAGGTTAATATCGGCGTACATTGATAAATAAAGAAGCCTTAAGTTG
>DAOTTO010000168.1:0-12122 GCA_034437895.1 Anaerolineae bacterium
CGCTGTTGACAGGCGCACTCGCAGGTCAGCCGGAGACGATTGTAATTTACTTTGATCTGGCGGATGGTGTGGGCGAGCGCAATGTGACGCAAGTTTCCAACATGGCGACCTGCCCATAAGCTAACCGACGCACGAATCATAAGGGCGACCCATGATGAGTCGCCCTTATAAACATCTTCTTTATCGGGGCGACTTGACAAGTCGTCCTTTGATTTTTAGCTTAGGTCTTATTGAGGATAACGCCGTTTAAGGCTGCACCGACTTGAACGAATTGATCGCGTACTTTCGTTAGATCGTTCATGCTGGTTTGCCCGGCTTCCGCGAGCAAGACCACAAAGGCGCTTGTCATCACCGAAAGCAAATAGCTATCGGAATTTTTAAGCGCAGGCGGTGTATCCAAGAGAATCACATCAAAATGGAAGGCCTTCCGCAGCGCATCTACACAAGGGCGTAAATTATCGAAGCCCAAGATATGAGCTGACAGCGGTAAACCCTCAACACCACTGGTCAAAACGGAGAGATTTTGAATGGCGGTGCTGTGAACATAGGGCTGAAGTGTCTCGGCGAGTTCAATATCCGATTTCTTCTCAAAGATTTTTGGATTATTACCCACTTCGTTCAGTAATCCTGTGAGGCCAACGCTGTTATCGACATTAAAGACTTTGTGCTGCGTCGGCTGGCGTAGGTTGGAGTCAATCACCAGAACGCGCATTCCGCTGTCTGCCGCGACAACCGCCAGATTCGTGAGCGTCAAGCTGCGGCCTTCGGAGGGATTCGGGCTGGAAATAAGATAGACCTCACCGTTGTCCCGATTGGGGGAGGAGAAAAACAGATTAATCAACACTTCGCGGTAGCCTTCAAAGATTTTTGAATTTGGCTCTACCGGGCTAATCACATTTTTCTTGTAATCACTGCCGACCTGCCTTGAAAGGGGGATATGTCCCAAAACAGGCAGCGTGAGGGCGTTGTTAATTTCGCCTTCAGTGCGGATTTTGTTATCGATATACTCAAAGTAGAGCAGTAGCGCCGCGATGGCGATGCCTGCGCCGGCAATGGCGGCAATCGCGCCGGCAACCTTGGGGCTTGTGCGCTGTGAGGCAAAAGGCACCTGAGCTTCATCGATAATTTCCAGCCGATTGACGCGGTTAGAAAGCCCGATAAAGGTATCTGAGAACTGGGCGAGGGTATTCTGGGAGGCACTGCGCTGGTTGACAACGTTATCATATTCTTCGCGCAAGGTAATTTCGTCACGCTCGCGCCCATCGGCAACCGCTTCATTCAGTCGTGCCAGAGCATCCACCACTTGCTGATCGGTGATGGAAATCTGTTCCTGAAGAGCTTGAATCTGTTGATTCAAAATGTCAAGCTGCTCTTCTTCTGCTTGGGTCAGGTTGGACGGCGTAAACTCGATCAAATTAAGCGCGATGGTGTTGGCAATATCTCTGGCTAATTCAGCATTACCATCCGTGACGCGCACGACCAGGATAGCCGTATCTAAGATGACACGCGCACTCACTTTACTTTTTAAGCGCCCAATTGTCATCGGCTGACCATTATATTCCAGCCCTAATTCATCGATTGTTGTCATCATGACTTCAGAATTTTTGACGAGTTCGGCATAGGTGGGGGCTAGCCGAAGCGCAATATTGACATCGTTCAAGTTCAATTCCGGCGTATAAATGGCACTCCCAATGAAGATGCGTGTTTCGGCGCGATAACTTTCGGCTTGGCTGTCAAAGTTCACATAGACGATCCCGCCGAGCAGCGCTGCCAAAAGCAGGACAATCCATCCTCGGCGAAAGACATACATCGCGTATTTTTGAATTTCAATTTTCATGAGCCGTTTTTTTCTGCTCCGGTTAGATAATGGTGTTAAATATACACCGATTTGCTTAAGCGTGTCTCAAAATTGCAACATCGGATGATGAGTTACAGCCTGATTACGTCTTTATGCTTATGTTACCGTAGCAGTTTACAACGACTTTTTCCCTTTTTGTGCGGGACTTTGGCGCTATCTATGAAAAATTTCCTAAAATTACTTATCTCTTCCCAAAACGCGCCGAATTTCGGCTTCAACTTATGTTAGGATCATCAACATGACGGATTCTGGAAAAGGATGAAAAGATGCAATCTGAACAGGTGAATGACGTGAGTAATAAGTCCGCCCCCCAGAAACGCCTTAAGGTGCTGCTCTCTGTATATTCTTGTCAGCCGGGAAAAGGTTCAGAACCAGGGGTTGGCTGGGATGTCGTGCAGAAAATAAGCCAGTTTCATGACATCTGGGCGTTGACGGCTTCCGAACATCGCCCCGGTATTGAGGCTTATCTGCAAAATAACGCCCTGCCCAACGTGCATTGGGTTTATCCCAGAATGCCCTCCTGGATGCCCTCGTGGAAAAAGAACTACAAAATTATCCGCTTCCATTATTACCTCTGGCAAATTATGGCGCATCGCACGATTCGCCGGGACTATGCCGATATTCCATTTGATGCGATTCATCATGTGACGTGGGGCAGTTACTGGACACCGAGTTTCCTCTCGCGCCTGCCTGCCCCATTTATCTGGGGACCCGTTGGCGGGGGTGAATCCGCCCCGCGCAGTTTTTACAGCACGCTTAAGCCGAAAAGCCGTTTTTCTGAACTCGTCCGGGATGCCGTGCGCTGGACAGCAAGCCGAGTTGACCCATTTATCGCCATGACGGCCCGCCGCGCCCGCATCACATTTTGCACAACGGAAGAAACCGCCGTTCAGACGCGCAAACTGGGGGCAAAGGATGTCCGCATCTTACAGGCTATGGCGCTCTCCCAAGAAGATATTGCGCTGTTGAATGGCCTGCCTGTCCGTCAGGAAACCGTGCCATTTCGTGTTATCAGCATCGGACGGTTGATTGGCTGGAAAGGCTTTCATCTCGGTTTACAGGCTTACGCACAATTTCAGCGCCAAAATCCCGACAGCGAATACTGGATTGTGGGCGACGGCGATGAGATGGAACGGCTCAAGTCTTTAGCACAGGAGCTTGGTATAAGCGATAAAGTGCGTTTCACAGGCAAACTGCCCCGCAGTCAGGCATTGGAGCGGCTGGCGGAAGCCGATGTACTCCTGCATCCGAGTCTGCATGACTCCGGCGGCGGCGTTTGTCTGGAAGCAATGGCGGCGGGTCGCCCGGTCATCTGCCTGAATCTGGGTGGTCCCGCCGTGCAGATTACCAAAGAAACGGGCATTGTCGTTCCGGCGCGTACACCCGATCAGGCCGTTAGTGATCTGGCGAAAGCGATGCAGCATATTGCGATAGATAATGCGCTTCGTTTGCAAATGGGCGAAGCAGGCCGTCGCTGCATTGATGAACTTTATAACTGGGATCGCAAAGGCGAATTCTATTCGTCGCTGTATGAGTCGCTCTCCTCAAAATCTGAAAAAGGACTTCGTTAAATGCGTATTGCCATCCTTGATTATTTCGTCATCAAAAACAACGCCATCGGCAATTGTGACCGCCGAATTATGCAGGGCTTGTGCGACGAACATGAATTCACCGTCTTTTCGGTGACATTCGATAATCCGAACCCGGAAAAAATCAAATTCGTGCGTGTTCCAGCGATCAAACGCCCGTTGTTTGCGTTATTCATCACCTATCATCTGCTTATACCGTTTGTGATGCTGATTTACCGCCTGCGCCATCGGGTTAAATTCGATGTCGTCCAAAGCATCGAAAGTAATTCGCTGCTCGGCACATTGGTTTATGCCCACTTTTGCCACGACAGCTATCTGAAGCATCACTACGCCGAAACCCGCCCACCCGGAATACGCGGTGTAGCGCGATGGCTGGATCATAAACTTCATGCCCTGCTGGAGCGCCCTGCTTTCCGCAAAGCCAAATCCATCATCGTGCCGTCGCATGGGCTGGCGCGTGAATTGGCTGCCACGTATGGCGGAGTGCTGGGCGATAAGGTCGAAATTCTGGCGAACCCGATTGACATCAATCACATGCGCCGCCCAGACGATTTCGATTCTGCGAAGGTGCGGGCGGATTTAAAACTTTCACCGGATGATCTGATGCTGGTCTTCGTGGCACTCGGTCATTTTGAGCGCAAAGGATTGCCGCTGCTTTTGGAAGCGATGTCTATCGCTAAAGATGAACGGGTGAAGCTGGTCGTCGTCGGTGGTACTTCCGCCGTGATGGAAGAATATCAACGCCGCGCCCAAGCATTAGGGCTTAAAGCGGGGCAAGTGGTCTTTACCGGGATGCAAAAAGATATTCGTCCGTATCTGTGGGCGGCGGATATTTTCTCTATGCCTTCAGCATACGAAGTGTTCCCGCTTGTTTCGCTGGAATCGGCGGGGGCAGGGCTTCCGCTGCTGGTCAGCAAACTCAACGGCGTAGAAGAATTTCTTGTGGATGGCGTTAACGGTTGGTGTGTGGCGCGTACCCCCGCAGCGCTGGCGGAAAAAATCGTTTACAGCATGAGTCATCGTGACCAACTGCGTGAGATGGGGCAAAATGCGATGCAGAGCGTCGTCAAATACGATGTTCAGCATTTTGTCGAGGACTGGCGACAGGCCTATCGCGCTCTTTCGTCCAGTTAACAGGCTGTGATTTGATGAAAATTTTGATGGTGCATAATTTTTACCAGCAGGCCGGAGGGGAAGATGTGGTCTTCGCCGCCGAAAAAGACCTGCTGCGTCAGCATGGGCATGAAGTGATCGAGTTTACGGCGCATAACGATCAGGTTGAGCAGATGGATAAGCTCAAGCTGGCGACCAATACCCTGTGGTCACGCGAATATAAGCAGAAGTTAACCGCGCTCATCGCCCAGACACGCCCGGACATCGCACATTTCCATAATACCTTTATGGTGATCTCACCTGCGGCCTATTATGCCTGCCGTGAAGCAGGGATTCCGATTATTCAAACACTGCATAACTACCGCTTATTCTGCCTAAACGCGACTTTTTACCGCGACAATCATGTCTGCGAGGATTGTTTAGGCAAGTTCTTTCCGCTGCCGGGAGTGATTCATGCCTGCTATCGGGACAGCAAGGTTGTTTCTGGCGTGGTCGCTTCTATGCTGACGACGCATCGCGCACTCGGTACGTGGACACGGGTGATTGATCGTTATATCGCGCTGACGGAATTTGCACGGGACAAATTTGTTGAAGCGGGATTACCTGCCGAAAAACTGTGCGTCAAGCCGAATTTTCTAAAGGATGATCCAGGTCTTGGGCAGCATCAAGGGCGATACATGATCTTCGTAGGCCGCCTAACGGCTGAAAAAGGGATTATGACGCTGCTGGAAGCATGGAAAAATAATCCTGATATTCCGCTGAAAATTGTGGGGGATGGCCCCCTCATGGAAGAGGTTCGCGCTTTTGTTGCAGCGCATCAACTCACATCAGTTGAAATTATGGGGCGGCAAAAACGCGAAGATACGCTTGCCCTGATACAAAATGCTTATGCCCTGCTGTTCCCTTCGCAGTGGTATGAAGGGATGCCGATGACGATCATTGAGGCGTTTGCGTGTGGAACGCCTGTGATCGGCTCAGAATTGGGTTCAGTTGCCGCCGTGATCGCTGATGGGCGCAACGGACTGCGCTTTGAACCGGGAAATCCGCTTGATCTGGCGGAAAAAGCACGCGCCTTATGGACAAAAGATCAACTTGCGGCTGATCTGGGTCAAGCCGCACGAAATGACTACGAACACTACTACACCGCCGAAAATAACTATACGCAACTGCTCCAGATTTATACCGATGTACTTCAACGTCGGCAGAACATAGGTTGAATAACCTCAAGAGGAAATTTCGATGATAAGCGTCGTCATGCCTGCTTATAACAGCGCCCAATATATCGCGGCGGCTATCGAAAGTATTTTGAACCAAACTTATGCCGATTTTGAACTGCTCGTTATCGATGATGGCTCTACCGATAACACGCTCGAAATCGTCAAGCGCTATGCTGCCCAAGATTCTCGCATCCGGCTGATTCAACAACAGAATGCAGGTGTGGGCGCGGCACGGAACAACGGGCTTCATGCCGCCCAATATGCCTGGATTGCCCTGCTTGATTCAGACGACATTGCTCTGGCAGATCGTTTAGAGAAACAGGTTGCCTCAATTAAGTCCGATCCCGAAGTCGTGGTATGGTCTAGCGCGGTGCGTCACATGGGGGCAAATGGGGTGATCTCTGACGATGTAAAAGAAGTGGGACCATCCAGTAAGGCCAAATTCTACGAACTGTATAAAGCAGGCAAGCTGATTTATATCGCGACCACCGCTGCTACATTTCGCAAAGACATCGCATTAGAACTTGGCGGATTCGATGTGCGCTTTAAATCAGCGGGCGATACCGAGTTTTGGGATCGTATGGCGAGCCGAGGGCCAATGGTGGGTGTGACAGAACCGCTGGTGTTGTATCGTGTACATACTGGGGGCATCATGGCGAAGCGCTGGTCGGAGTTATATCGCAATACGCGCTATCTGGAAGAACGCAGTAAACTTCGCAGCAAAGGTCGCGAATTATCGTTTGATGAATTCCTGAAGGCTTATGACGATCAACCGCCGCTGACGCGTTTCTTCAGATCGACTGATCGACTGAGCCAACTTTATTATCGAAATGCAGGGGCATTCATCGGTTCTAAACAGTACGCCAAAGGCTTGGCTTATTTATCGCTGTCTGCCCTACTCAATCCCCAGCTTATTCTGGGGCGTGTCTTCCGAAGATTAATGCCTTCTGCCTCTTCATAAGAATAATGGCTTAAGGACGAGGTAAAATTACGATGTTAAGTGTGATTAAAGCCCAAAGCAAAGCGCTCAATTTCTTAGAAGGTGCGCTGGTTATCATTGTTTGCATGATGCTGTCGGACGGTTTTAGGCCGGTTATTCCTTCATGGAATTTACTCCGCCAGGGGCTATATGTTTGTATTTTTATCGCCGTCCTATTCAATACCAAAGCTATTCTGGCAACATTTTTCCGATCTCCCAGTGTCGTCATCTTAGTGCTGTATGCTTTTCTATCTTATTTCTGGTCGGCGGATCGGGCGGCGACTGTTTCGCGCTCTGTTGCTTTATTTTTTGGGACGTTGTTCGCACTCTACTTCGCAGCACGTTTTAACACACGCGATCAGATCAAGCTGTTGGCAATTTTTTCTCTCATTGCTTTAGTATTCAGCGTTTTGTTCGTCTTTACGATACCCTCGGTGGGGACGGCAGGCTCGGTTTGGCGCGGCATTTTTGAGCAGAAGAATACCTTTGGTCGTGCAATGGTGATCTGTGCGTTGGTTGCTTTGACCTATCCAGTAGAAACATTTTGGGGCAGGGTTGGTAAGCTTGTTTGGTATTTAGCCGCGATTTTTTGCATTTTCATGTCCGATTCGATGACTTCATTGATTATCGTCGCGGTTGCGACACTGTTGTTTTATGTGTATCGGGTGCTACGTTGGGATGCGCTTTCCGCGTTCATCTTCACGGCGGCGGGTGCTGTGCCGATTGCCTTACTCCTATATGGCGCGATTACGCTGGATACCGATGCTTTCCTGATCAGTATTGGGCGTAACCCGACCCTTACAGGCCGTGTTTCTGTTTGGGCGAATGTTGAATATGCTATCAGTGAGCGCCCACTAATGGGCTACGGCTACGGCGGGTTCTGGAAGAAATCCGAAGGGGTTTACGGACAGCTCTGGAGTACTAATTCTAATTGGCAGCCGGGTTCGGCACATAATTCTTATCTCGATTTGTGGGTGCAGCTAGGTCTTTTTGCCGTGATTATCTTCGTCGCTTCCAGCGCATTGATGTTTATTCAAGCCTTGTTTCATGTGCGACGAACAAGATCAGTAGAAGGGTTATTCCCTATCTTGTATTTAACTTTCCTGCTCATCTTGAGCTTTTCTGAGGATTTTATCCTGTTTAACAGCTTCGCATGGGTGCTGTATATGGCGATGGGCTTTACGATTGCGGTGGCAATGGCACAAGACAAAGTCACAGAATCCGAAGAAATCGAGCAAGATGTGATTGCCTTCGTCCCTTCGCAGCGGCGCACGATGACGGTTAGACGCGTTGGCTTAGGATAGGTTTTGGACAATCCATTGCATCCACTTTTTCAAAAACCCCAAGTCGGGGGTCAAGCCGGCAAAAATGGGCAGGGAGATGTGGCAAGTAGCCTTTTTCCCCTGCTAAAACATATTTCCACATCAGCAGGCATCGTTTGTCTCTTTTTGATGGGTAGTTTGTTATTGGGCTTTCAGCCTGCCACCGCGCAGACGGTTGGATTTGATGAAAGCGCGATTCAGAATATTCAACAGGTTATTTTTGTAAATCCAAATGATCCGACTGCCTTGGATACTCATCCGGGGACGGAACTTCAGCCCGTGCTGACAGCAGCTAGAGGTTTGCAACTGGCGGAAGTCGCCAATCAGGCAGACATCGGGGTACGGGTGCTGTTGGCTCCTGGTATTTATCGGGAAAGCCTGCTTATGGCGACTGATCCAGCACGAACCGCTGCACCGATTATCATCGAGTCTGCCGTTGTAGGGGGCGCAATTATTTCCGGGTCGGACGTGTGGACGGATTGGGTTCGGCAAGGCAGCACCAACACCTATACCCATACTTGGCCTTATGATTGGGGGCTAGCACCTATCCCTAATGGCTGGGATGAGGTGGAAGTGCCTGAAGTCATCCGCCGACATGAGATGATTTTCGTCAATGGGCAACCGATGCAACAGGTCTTTAGCCCATCCGCACTCATGCCGAATAGTTTTTATGTAGACGAGCAGACGGATTTAGTCACACTTTTGCTGGCTTCGTCAGAAGCTATCGAGACGAAGCAGGTGGAAGTCTCCACTCGCGAAAGTTTGCTGCAAATTCGAGATCGTTCTAATCTTATTTTACGTGGTCTATGGTTTGAACATGCCAGCACCGCTTTTGATTCGGCGGTGAGCCTCTTCGACAGCAGCAATATTCTCGTCGAAAATAATACGTTCACTTGGAACAACGCCAGCGGCTTTGGGCTGATTCGTGCCACGAATGCCATCACACGCGGAAATAGCTACAGCAACAACGGCGGCACAGGTTTCGGCGGTGTGCGTTTACTCAATTATCTTGCTGAAAATGAGACCGCTTCTGGTAATAACTGGCGCGGTGTACAGGGCGATTTTATCGGCTGGTCGGTGGCGGGGATTAAGCACCTGCGGATGCATCATGCGGTTTATCGTAATGTCCGCAGCGAGGATAACTTCGCACATGGGTTGTGGCTAGACAGCGACAATGTTGATGTCGTGCTGGAAAATGTCATGATCTGCGGCAACCTGAACAGCGGCCTTTATCTCGAATCCAGCCCAGGCCCATTAACCGTGCGCGATAGCATTTTTTGTGAAAATTCGCGGGCGGGAATCCGCAGCGCTAATGTCAAAAACGTGACGCTGGAAAATAATATCTTCTATGACAACGACTACGCTGGGATTTACTTCACTGGGGAAAATAACGGGCGCTCCACCCGTAATTGGGAGACTGAAGAACTCAGCGAAATTTTTCCCGCAGAGAGCTATACCCTGCTCAACAATATACTCGTCGGCAAAAATGCCCAGCAGCCTGTTATTCGCTCCACATTGTCTTTTGATGCGTGGAATATCTTTACCGCTGATCTCAATTCCGCCAATAACACTTTTTATAATGAAGATACACAAGCTGCCTTTATCCTGTTTGTCAGCGAAGTGGTTACGCTCGCCGATTGGCAAGCCCTGACCGGACAAGATCAAACCTCAATTTTTCAGGCAGTGAATTTCCCCGATCCTGATAATCGTGATTTCGCCCGCGCTCAAAATGAAGCCCAAGTAAGTACATTGGAGTCCGCTTTCGAGTCCACATTGGAAAGCACCCCAACAACCGAATCTGTTGTCCCTGTGGTCATCAGCTTTACCTTAATCGATGCCGACACCGATATGCCCCTGTTGGTTTTAAATGATTACGCGCTGATTAACCTCGCCGCCTTCCCCACACGCAATCTGAATATCCGGGCGGACGTTATGCCGGAAACCATTGGGAGTGTCATTTTCTCTCTCAATCAAGATGGATTACATCTGACAGAAAATGCTGCCCCTTATGCGCTGGCTGGCGGCGAGGGGTTAGATTACGCCGCGTGGACACCTGCCGTTGGCAGCTACACGCTTTCCGCGATCCCTTATACACAGCCTGATGGCGCGGGAACAGCAGGGGTTCCCCTCATTATTCATTTTGATATCATTGATGATGCGTCGCTGATTATGGGGACGGGGCATTAAGCATTAAATGTTAGATGACAGGGGCAGAATATAATTTTGCCCCTGATGTGGCCTTATTAGGCATCGACATGGGGTTAAGAGTGAGCGCCTTCCGCAGCACCATTCTGGCCTTTTTTGCCGCCGGAAAACCGATGCGAAAAAACCTGCTTCCATGCGCGTTTTACGGCATAGCGCGGGTTCAACAAAAATGCCATGCCGAAAAACCAGCCGACCTTATGGTACTGCCCTTCCGCATAAGCCAGCCCTGCACGGCGGTAATTTAAGCCCTGCAAATCGGAAAGATAACGGCGCAGGCGTTCCCGCCAGGGACGGTTATCGTAATTCGCCAAGAACGAGTCCAGCGTTGGCAATGCTTCTCCTGCCAGACGTGCCTTACGGCGGGCTTCTATATATCGGGCGAGTTTGCGCTGTGTCATAAATTTGGTCATGCTAACGCTGTAGCTGTGAATACGATACAAAACCAGCGCTTCTGGGATACACAATATCGGTCCATATTCTGCCATCACATCAAAAATTTCTACGTCTTCTGTCCCGCTGAAAGCATCTTTGTAGCCGCCGACTTTTTCGATAATGTCCTTCCGCAGTAAGGCGGACGGGTTGATGACCTGAATGACCCGACCATTTTTGCGTTCTTCCAAAAACTGTTCACGGGTCAAAGGCCCAACTTTGGAGGTGCTGAGGATTTTGCCTTTGGCATTGATATGATGGATATAGGTTCCCCATACGACGACATCAGGATTAGCCTGTGCTGCTTCGATAGAGGCTTCTAAGCGGCGCGGTAGGCAGACATCATCGGCATCCATCCGCGCAATCCAAGGATATTGCGAAGCCTCAATACCCAGATTCATCGCCCGACTAATGCCGATTTTCCCCCCGCGAATGATTTTTACACGGGGGTCTTTTTCCGCATAGGATTGCAAAATCGCTGGCGTACTATCGGTGGAGCCATCGTCCACAATGATAAATTCAAAGTCTTTATAAGTCTGGTTTAAGACGCTTTCAATCGCCTCCCGCAGGAAGCGCTCACCATTATAAACTGGCATCACCACGCTAATCATCATGACTTCCTTAAATGTATTTCTTCGGGAAAAAGCGATTCAAGATGCGCTCTGTAGCAAATTTTGGGCTTAACACCGTCGCCAATGCGAGGGATGCTACGGCTGGAACATACTTCTTCTGGGCGATCTGCACGCCAGAATTGCGATAATAGTAGCGTCCGCGATTGTTCATGGTGCGGAAGAAACGCTCGACTGGGGGCTTTTCGTTATACTGCTTGATGTATTCTTCCATTGTAATGGACTGCCCGATGGCCTTCAAGCGATTACGCTCCACAACGTAACCATGCAGCATCCGCTGATGGAAGAATTTTTTGGCAGAAATGCTCTGCCCATGCAAACGGTAAGAAACCAGCGGCTCCGGGATGACCACCACCGGGCCATAATTCGCCATCCTGTCCCAAAATTCGGTGTCTTGCGAAGCCACCAAGCGCTCATCATAACAACCTGCTTGCAGGGCGACCTCACGCTTGAACATCGCAGTCGAATTCGTCACGACAATGGCCTTTTGCGTCCGGTCAACCGTGTTAAATTCCGCCACGCTGGTGGGGCCTATACGGATTTGACCGATTACTTTGCCTTCAAGATTGATTTGATGCAAATATGACCCCCACACGACCACTTCAGGATGGGCTTCCGCCGCTTTTAGCTGTTTTTCAAAACGCTGCGGTAACGAGACATCATCTGCATCCATCGCCGCAATCCAAGGATATTTGGCGACGGCGATGGCGGTATTACGCGCTTTACATGCACCGCCGTGATTATTTTGAATGACGGTGATGCGGGAGTCTTTTTGGGCATA
>DAOTTO010000169.1:0-42627 GCA_034437895.1 Anaerolineae bacterium
AGTTAAGCCCATAAGCGCTGATGGTACTGGAGTGGTAACGCTCTGGGAGAGTAAGCCGCTGCCAACGCCAAACATATTTGTTCGCTCTCTCTTTTTGCTTTTCTTCCCCTTTTTCCTCTCCTTACTACACTTTCTTTTGTAATATTCCTTAATTTCTCATAATTATGTTGTTTACTGATATTCCTCAATCATGTAGAATTGCCCCATCACCTTTAATTTTTAAATAAGGCAACTCTATGAAAATTCCTTTCAAATTGCGTATAAGTCTTGTGCTGATTATTTTAGCGCTGCTCGTGCTTCCATCACTCGCTCAGGAAAGCACCCCCGAAGCTACCGAACCTGCTAATGTAGAGCCGACCCCCGCGGAAATCACCAATGATGAAGGCGGTATTGAACAGGTCGTCGGAACGATCCCGGTAAGTAATCCTAGCATTAGAATTTTCATCGATACTCCGCTTGTTGTGTTTGAAGATCAGGCAGGTTTTGTTGACCGCGATCTAACTTATGCGTTCCCACCAGAGTCGCAAACGCTTGGGTATTTCGCCTCAGATTGGTATGATGCCGAAGATACAACGGTTGAATATGGGTTAACTTTGCCGATTGAACCCCAGGGCGGTTTGCGTGATGTCGATCACGATGGCACGGATGAAACTGGTGTTCAGGTTTTCGCGGTAGCACTTTGGGGAAATCGTTATGGCGACCTCACGATTGATCGTTATGACATTGGCGGCTATGGGGGGTGGTCGGGTAGTGATGCGACAACTGTTACCAGTGAAAATCCCGAAACACTTGGCGAATATACAGGCGGTAAAATTATCGTCTGGTCGCCGGATGCTGAGCAGGGCTTCCCGTCTGGCTTTGGTGATGATGGCCTACTCTTTACGGAAGATGACCCCATTGTCATCATTCCCGCGGGTTACACCATGGTCGATATGGATACTGACCCCTTTACGTTTGACCGCTCGCGGGTTGTCACCATGGACACCTACGAATCAGAAGATACTATCCCTGACGATTTCTCTGATTTAAGCTATACCGATGCTTTTGAAGCTCTGCTTGAAATTGGGCGCAACGAGTATGCTTATACCGATCTGAAAAATGTCGATTGGGATGCTCTGGAAGCAGAATTCTTGCCGCGTATACAAGAAGCGGAAGATAATGAAGATGCCGACGCTTTCCTTTTTGCCATGTACGACTTTTCGCGCTCGATCCCAGATGGGCATATTGGCTTCGGCAGCGCCAGCAACACCATCCTAGAAGATACCGAACAAGCCCTTATTGATGGCGGCATCGGGCTGTCACTGCGTGAACTGACTGATGGCGATATTCTCGTCAATTACATCGTCGCAGATGGCGCGGCGGATCAGGCGGGTATCGAAGTTGGCGCACAGATCACCAGCATCAATGGAATACCGCTTGAAGAGGCAATTGCTGCTGTGGACAGCGTGAACAAACCTTACAGCATACCTGCTTTGGAGCGGCTCGATCAAATTCGTTTTGTGACGCGCTTCCCATTGGATACTGAGGTCGAAATTGCTTATCGGAATCCAAGTGATACAGAGGATACGACAGTCACATTGACGGCTGTTGCAGAACGGGACAGCTTACAATTTAGCCGTCAGTTTGTTTATGGACAAGCTGTAGCCACCCCTGTTCAGCCCGTTTCTTGGGAATTTTTGCCCGGCGATTATGGCTATATCTCTGTGACGACGTTTGATATTGAAGAAGATGTCCTCGTCTCTAACGTAGAGAATTTTATCCAGACCGCTAACGCATTTGGTGCGCCCGGCATTATTCTTGACCTTCGCAATAATGGCGGCGGCTTCAGTGCTTTTGCTAATCGACTGGCTTCCTACTTCTTTAGCGATGAAATCCAAGTCGGATACAGCGAAGCTTATAACCGTGACATCGACGCTTTCTATTATGACCCAGATTTTCCTGAGCTTTTGTTACCCCCTACCGACCCAACAACGATTTGGGAAGGACCGCTGGTTGTGCTTGTCAGTCCTGCTTGCGCTAGTGCTTGCGAGGGGTTTGCCTATTATTTTGTGCTGCAAGATCGTGCAGCGTTTGTCGGGCAATACCCGAGCAATGGCATCATCGGCGGACGTTATTTTGATATTGCCCTGCCGGAAGATTCCTCTATCTCGCTGCCCACCATCCGCGATATTGATTTAGACGGCAATCCTATCATCGAAGGTATTGGTATCGTCCCGACTGTGCCTGTCCCGGTAACAGAAGAGAATATGTCAATTTCTCTCTCCGAGCAGGATATTGTTTTAGATGCTGCGATTGCTTATCTGGATGAGTTATCCGCTGTACAAACCAGCGACGGTGGCGAAATTGCTGTCGGCGATTCAGTTGAAGGTGAAATTGCCGAGCGTCAGCGTGTCCGTTATACCTTGACTGTTGAAGAAGAGACGACGCTTGATTTTGTTGTCAGCGACCCCACAGGCGAACTCGATACCGTGCTGCGTGTTTATGTCGAAGGGAATGATGAGCCGGTGCTAGAAAATGATGACATCGAAGCTGGAAACGTCAATTCTGGCTTGCTGCGTCAGACCGTTCCGGCTGGCCTCACGATCATTCTGGAAGTCGGCGGGTTTGAAGATGCCGAGGGCGGCGCGTTTACCCTTACGGTCAGCGAATCGCCAGCAATTGAACTGAGCGTGACTGAAGCTGGCGAAATCGCGCTGGGTGCAAGCGCATCCGGCGAATTGGCGGTGGGTGAACGTGCGCGTTATACCTTAACCCTAACAGAAGCCGCCGTTGTGAACATCACACTTGGCGATGGCGAGAATGCGTTGGATAGCTATCTGCGCGTTTATGCCGAAGATGAAACCCTCATCGCCGAAAATGATGATATTGATCCGGGTGTCGAGATTAATTCCCTGATTGAAGCCTTAGAACTTGAGGCGGGAACATATATCATCGAAGTCGGTACTTACGATGACGGCGCGGAAGGCGCATATACCCTAATGATTGAAGCTGGCGAATAGCTGAATTTACGCCATAAATCAATAAAATGAGCGAAGGCCGGAGCGTATCCGGCCTTTTCTTATCTGCTTATTTGTTGACGAAAATCCATCCCCTTGTACAATTGCATTATCTCAATAGATTAAAGGTAAAGATCAGGATAAGGGTATGTTAAAACGTAATGCTCCAAAAGCGACACTACTCACCTTACTTATTGTGCTGGCGCTTGTGATATTGGCAGTCGTGCCAGGATTAGCGCAAAGCGACCTTCCACCCGCCGAAATTAGCAACGATGAGGGCGGTGTAGAGGTTATCGTGGGTGAAGCGGCTTATGAATCTGTCTCGTTCTCGGATTTTTCTGAAGAAGGGGTTATTTTACTTTCGGATTCGTCCAATTTCTATGTGGATCGTAACCGCGACCCCAATTATGTTCTGCCGCAATCTTCCCAAGTTTTGGGGCAGTTCACAACTGAGCGCAATGTTTCGCCTTTCACCTATCAGATTTATCTGCCCATTTTCGCGCCGGGTGAATATCGCGATGTGGATAATGACGGCGGAGAAGATACAGGCGTGATTACGATGGATATTTCCGTCGGCAGCAACCTCTTCGGCGATGCCTATCTCGAAGAAAACGATTTTGGCGCGGGGCTGTCTTCATTGCGTGATTCGCCAGAATTCGATCTGCTGTATGAACCCGTTGGCGGCAAATTCCTGATTTACGCGCCGGATGACCAGCAGGGCTATCCATCGGGTTTTGGGGATGATGGGCGGATCTTCACGGAAGATGACCCCACCGTCCTTCTGCCACAAGGCTATACTGTCGTTGATCTCGATACCGATCCCTTTACCTTTGATCGCTCACAAACAGCGACAGTTGATCTGTACGAAAGTTCGTATCAGCCCAATATTCCGTCGGATTTCTCCGATCAAAGCTACACAGAGGCGTTTCAATCCTTAATCGCCCTTATGCGGAATGAGTATTCTTTTACAGAATATAAAAATGTCGATTGGGATGCCAAGCTGGAAGAATTTCTGCCGCGTTTTGAAGAGGCCGAGCAAAATGAAGATGCGTCAGCCTATCAATTTGCACTGCGCGATTTTATCTGGTCAATTCCAGATGGGCATGTGGGGGCAGGACTTGCTTTGACAAGTGAAGAGTTCACCACCAATACCGCTGGCGGTCTCGGTATGGCAATCACTGAATTGGATGACGGGCGGGTGATCGTCAGCTTTTTGGTCGATAATGCTCCGGCTGAGGATGCCGATATTGCGCTCGGCGCGGAGATTCTAGAAATTAACGGCGTACCGATTGAAGAAGCGATTAGCGCGTCTGTGCCGTATTCTTCACCCTTCAGTAATCCCATCAATTTGCGTTTGCAGCAGCTTCGTTATGTGATTCGTTTCCCGTTAGGGGATCGTGTCGAGGTTACTTATCAGAATCCCGGCGAGAGTGAGCCAACGACGGTCACTGTAGACACGGTTGATGAGCGCGAGAGCTTTAATATCACCTCCTTCTTGCGTGGTGCAGCTACTGGTGAGGATTTGCCGATTGAGTTTGAAATCCGTGAAGACGGCTATGGCTATATTCGCATCAATCGCTTTGGCGAACCGCTGCTCATGATTGATCTGTGGGAGCGCATCATTAATATTATGGTGAGCCAGGGTGTGTCGGGTGTCATAATCGATATGCGGCAAAACGGCGGTGGCTATAGTCTCGGTAACTTGATGGCTTCTTACTTCGTTAACGAAGAAGTGGTTGTCGGTGTGCGAGAAGTGTATACCGAAGGCATCAACGACTTTTATGCCGATCCGGTGCTTGATCTGGAAACGCTCGAACCGCCTGTTGACGGGCCGATTTATCAGGGGCGCGTGGCGATTTTGGTCGGCCCAGCCTGCGCCAGTGCTTGCGAATTTTTCAGTTATTCGATGTCGCTGAATGAGCGCTCTGCCATTGTGGGTCAATATCCCAGCGCCGGATTAGGCGGCAACATCGGTTTCGTCAATATGCCAGACGGCGTAAATATGCAGTTTACCGTCGGGCGGGCGCTGAATGCTGAAGGCGGAATCCGGCTAGAAGGCTTCGGTGTCGTCCCAACAGTGGATGTGCCTGTGGATGAAGAGACCGTTTTCAGTGAAGAGGATGTTATCCTGAATGCCGCGATTGCCTATTTGGACGAGGCGACAGAATTCACAACCAGCGATGGCGGCGAACTGACGCTCAACGAAACGGTTGAAGGCGAACTCGTCCTAGGTGAAAGGGTGCGTTATACCCTCACAACGACTGAGGACGGACAATTGGATTTTGTCGTCGTTAGCGAATCGCAAACGGTTACGCGCATTTATGTCGCTGGAGAAGATGAGCCGCGCATCGAAGCGCCGGAGCAAGAACTTTTAGGCATTCAGGTTCCCGCCGGATTAGATTTGGTCATCGAAATCGGCGGCGCGGGTGATATTCAGTCTGGCACATTCACTTTTACGGTGGGTACAACGGAAGAAATTGTTGCCACCACCTCCGAAGGCGGCCTGATTGCAATCGGGGATACGGTTGAAGGCGAACTCGCGCAGGGTGAGCGCATTCGTTACTCGTTGATTCTGGAAGGCGCTGCAACAATGAATATCACATTAAGCGATGCGGCAGGTGAAGTAGATACCTATCTGCGTGTTTATGATGATGCCGGGCAGATTGTTGTCGAAAATGACGACATCGAAAGCGGTGTTCAGATCAATTCGATCATCGAAGGGCTTGAACTGGGCAAAGGCACGTATGTCATCGAAGTCGGCACATTTGAAGATCGCAGCGAAGGTGCATTCACGCTGACGGTTGAGGATGCCGGATAGTCGTTGTTAGCAACGAGCCAAGAGCAGGGACAAGTTTCTGTCCCTGCTTTTTGTTTTATAGGAGCGGTGGCTTAAAACGCAGGGGTAAAGCGGAAACCTTCGTCTTCAGCGATCACATAACCCACACCGGGGAAGGGGAAGTGATAGCCGAAGATTTGCAGACCTTCCTCCGCCGCCCGTGTGAGCAGCGCAACACGGGTTTCAACTGCTTGTTCGGGGATGGCATCGAAGCCTGCGAACCAATCTGGGCGGGTGAGCGAGACGACTGCGTTGAGGGCGCTATCGACCAAATTCAATAGTTGGCTTTCGCCAGAGACAATGAGCAAGGCGGAATGTCCGGGGGAATGACCAGGTGCGGGGACAGCTTGGATGCCGGGGATGATCTCGCCCTCAGCCGCGTAATAGCTGAGTTGGTCATTATCAATAATCGGTTGGAGTGCCGCTGCCGTTGCCGCAATCGTATCCGCCGCTGGAGAGTCGGTGGGCGCACTCTGCATGAAATCCCATTCTGCTTGGGGGAAGTAATAAGCCGCACTGGGGAAGGTTGGTGCGCCGTCTGTCGTCATGCCGCCGATATGATCGGGGTGAAAATGGGAGATCACGACAGCGTTAATGGCATCTGGGGTGATGCCCATCAGTTCAAGCGTCGCCAGCAAACGCCCACCATTTGCCGCACCGTTGCCAGTATCCAGCAGAATTAACTCGCTGCCTGTATTCACGAGCAGGACAGTTACAGTGGTGTTGACCGAATCTGTGGGTAAATTATTGGCGGTAAGCACTTCCGCGATGCCGCCTTCAGGGGCATTCGCGCCGAAAATCGATGGGTCAAAAGGAAAAACCGCATCTTGTAATGCCGTTATCTCAAAATCGCCCACGTTAAAGCGAGATAAAGCGGTAATGGTGGCGCTGGAAGGCGAGGTTTGAGCAAATACGCGATGTACACCCCCCCAAGAGGTCGCGCCGATGCTCAATGCACCAATCCCTAATCCTCTTAAAAACCCGCGACGTGAAATTGTGTTTAAATGACTACCCATATCGTTTTCTCCTAATTACGCTAAGTAACACCCATTGGACGGTTGGATATAACGCCATCTTACGTTTAAGACTTGATGATACTTTCGTTAAAAATGAAGATCGCAATCAAGCCAAGTCCAGTTTGACTCGCACTACGCCAGCGCGATCATGTTTGGCGATCAGGCTTACCTCGCCCCCTTGCGGTGCATGGATGACCCACTCGGCTTTAAGGCGGTCACTCGTCGCCCCGCCCAATCCCCAACCGGATGTTCCTGACGGTGTATAAGCGCGGCCTTCTAGCTGGCCTAAGACTTCACGCGCCTTGCCAGATTTTAATGTCGCGCCTTCAGGTAGCGTAATTTCGTAGACGATGCCGCGTGTCACCTGCTTTTCCAGCGCTTTTTGGCTCAAATACGTGGGAAGCCAGCCTGTATTATGGACGACCAAGCGCACTTGATACGTGCCGTCGCCAATCGGAGTCGCCTTTGCTTCATAAAGTTCCAACTGCGGCGAAATCAACAAGCACCACAGCAGCCAATCGGCGAAGGGGGCGATCTCTTTTTCCAAAAATTGCGGTGGTGGATTGCGCCACGCATACAGATTATCCCAGCCGCCTAATTCGACCTGCCCAAGCTGTGGATGCCCGAAGGCGTACCAATCGACATAGCCCTTGCCGCCGAGTGCTTCATCGCTCCATTTAAGCAGCTTGAGATCGTCCTCAATTGGATGCTCGCGGAACCAGTCGATGAATTTGTAATTTTCGATTCTGGCCTGCTGCTGCGGACTCCAAATTTCGACAGTCCAGGCATACATGCCTAAGTGATCGTAAAGCCAGTCATCAAACACGCCCGTAATGACTTCCTTCGGGTGATATTTGAAATCGTGAAAAACCGAGATGGCTGGATAGCCCGTGATCTGGGTGCCTTTTTCGCCGATTTTCTGGAACGTCCACAGGTCTTCGGGGGGCATACCATCGTCAGCTTTAGTGCCATAAGGCCGCAGCAAAACGCCGCTGAAGGTGTGGAAGCTGATTCCGCCCGTGATGTTGCGATGACGAGCGATAAATTCTACCAATGCGTGGACTTCCGGCTCAGAAGTCGGATACGGGCCCGCGCCATACTGCTGATACTCCTGCCGCCACTCAAACGGAAAATTGCGATTCAGATCAAGCGCTTCTTTGCGCGGCTGCGGGGTGATCGTCACGCCGTCGTAATCATCGACGCGGCCTTCCGGCAAAACGCGATAATACGTTCCGTCGCGCTCGGTGGGGTCGCGCCGGATGAGCAAACGCGGCTCGTCAGGATGGGTTTTCCACTGCCCATTTGGGTCGATGACGCGCATCTGCAACATACGTCCGTCGCCGTCCATATCTTCGCTGACGAGGCCGCCGAGCGGGTCTTCATCAAAGGGATAGGGGCGGGTGCTGGAACGAACGATTTTGGGCTTATCCGCCAGCGCCCATTCCGCGCCATCAGGGTTTACACGCGGGCAGATGTAAAATGCGCGTGTATCCAGACAGTGGGTGATCTGTGCATCGCTGCCGTACTGCGTAACGAATTTATGCAGCGCATACAGGCAGGCCGTCGAAGGTGACACTTCCGAGGCGTGTATATTGCCATCCACCCACAGCGCAGGTTTTTCTTCTGCCAAACCTGTACCCGTATTGGTTACAGTGACCAGCCAAATGTCACGGCCTTCATAGCTCTTGCCGATGCTGGCGAGGCTGACCAACTGGGGATATTCGCCTGCATAAGCCTGGAGCAAAGTCGTTAATTCGGCGTAACGGTAATAGCGATCAAAATGGATTTCTGGCATAGGGTCCTCCAAATCAAAAGTGATAAGTTAAAAGGAGAAAAGTATTTCTGATAAGGGATTGTAACAAATTTAAATAACTGTTCCCAAAAGATTGATCTGAGGCAAATGTTAAGCTTGTTCATATTTTACGCGGGGCGGGTGATGTGTTATCCTTGTGACGACATACTCCTCTCCAATTGATCTTGACTTGACGTGAGGTAAAAATCCCGTGACTCTACATCTCTGGCACAATTTAGCCCCCGGCCCTCAGCCCCCGGATATTATTTATGCGGTTATCGAAGTTCCAAAGGGCAGTCGTAATAAGTATGAATATAGCAAACGCGCAGGCATCATCAAGCTTGACCGTGTGCTTTACAGCCCGCTGCACTATCCCGGTGATTATGGTTTTATTCCGCAAACGTTCTTTGATGACGGCGATCCAATGGATGTGCTGGTTATGATGAATGAGCCGACTTTCCCCGGTTGCGTCATCGAGGCGCGTCCGGTGGGGATGCTCAAGATGATCGACAAAGGCGAGTTGGATTATAAAGTGTTGGCTGTTCCGGCAACCGACCCCAACTTTGACGAATATCATAATCTGGAAGATTTACCGACTCACTTCCCTAAAGAGATGATGCACTTTTTTATGGTGTATAAGCAGCTTCAAGGGACGGAATCGCGCAATGAAGGCTGGGTCGGCGCGGAAGAAGCGAAGAAATCCATTATCGGCGCGACGGATTTATATCGTAAGGAATTCCCTACGGGCGTGCAGACGTAATTATTCCTACAAAATTTCGATGGGAGGGACACATAAGTCACTCCCTTCCCCTATCAATTCTCCGCTTGAAACAACGACATAAAAATAAACTCAACAAAGTCTAAATATATTATATATACCTAATAAAAGCCTTATCTCCGCCTACTTTGGGCTTCATAAAGGTTTGCTATTCTAAGGATATTGAAGAACGACACCAGCAACACCTCGTTCTCATCACTTTTTGTCAGTCAGAGGAGAAAAATCATGTTAAGCTGGGCACTCACATTTCTGGTCATCGCGGTTATTGCGGCATTCCTCGGTTTCGGTGTAATCGCTGGTACAGCGGCTACTCTCGCCAAGATTCTGTTTTTCGTCTTTTTAGTACTGTTCGTCGTAGCGTTGGTTTCGGGTCGCCGCGTCAAAATATAACACAGACAAGCACTGTCTACAAAGAAAAACGGCTCGCAGGCCGTTTTTTTGATTCTTTTAACTTTATGACACGGCTTTAGAGCGTCACAATTTTCTGAGCGACACGGAGCTGCTTAGGGAAGAAAGGCAAAAATTCGATCAGATTGTTATATTTGCCACCCACCTCTTGCAGATAACGGCGCATAACGCTCACCGTTCCCGGTAAAAGTGCCTGACCGCGTGCTTTCTTCTCGATCAGTACATAAGCCTTATATTCGCCTTCGTTGACGTGTGCTTCCAGATACATCGCCACAACTGCCATACAAAACAGCATCGAGAATTGATCTTCCCAAGTGGGATGCTGTGCCTTGAAGTGGTCACTTAGAGGCAAGTCATTTTTGCTGATTTCGGCAAGTTGTTGGGCGTTGGAGCGCAAATACGTCAGCAGCAGGATTCGCGCATAAATGGTGAGCGCAGCACGATAAGACATCGTGATTTGCGTTGCCTCATCATAAGGCCAGGGTGGACTATCGCCCCATGCCATCGGCGGCGGCACAAGGCACACAATTTCCTTGCCAAAGCGCATTCCCAATTCCTGATCTGCCGGATAAGATACATTCGGCATAAAGGTGAAGGTTTCTTCAATCGTACCGAGGAACGGTTGCAGGAATTTCTTAAACTCTACCGCTTTAAACATGTTTTTGGATTCTTTGATCGCTTTCTCCCATCCGGCTTTTTCTGTTTGCCAGAAGGTTTCCAGCTTGCTCACCAGATAAAAATCGCGCAGTTGGGCGCTGTATCCAGCGGGAACCCAACGCGGCACTGTGTCTAGTTGCAATTCGGGCCAAGAAAATAATAGCGCCAGCGTAAACAGGGCTTCTAACGGTGCGCCTTGATCGAGCATGGCTTGGGTGGCTTGCACTGCCGGATGTGAGGCGAACTTTTCGACATATTTGCGGGTGGCGCGGGCATGGAAATGGGTGCCGTGTCGTTTAAGCTGCTGCGCCTTATCAGGATGAGTCGTTGCTGCCAGCACTGCCGACATCAGGCGCACACGATCATCAAGTTTAACTATAACGTCCGATTGGTCGGTCATGGGTTGTGTTTTTCCAAATAGAGAGAAGTCGTTTGTTTGCTTACGATTGTAATTGTAAAGGGCAAATGGCCTCTAGGCAAGAATCATGATGAATTTCATTTGTGGACTCATTGATGGTCGGTTCATGTTACTCAATCGTTATACTGGAATAGACCCAACCTGCTCTATAATGAGGGCAACCTGTGTATAGAAAGTGATCTATTTATGGAAGATACGTTTGCTTTTATCATTCACCCCGTCACGATTAAAAAAGATGTCGCCCGTAAGTTCCCTTTTCTCGGCAATGTGTTAAGCGAAGGGCAGATTAATTATTTCTCGCGCTACTTTCCGCCTGTTTATATCTCGGAAATTAATGGCATCCGTTCCACCGCAACGGGGCGCGAACTCAAAGGCTGGCTGATTGCGTGTCCATTCACGCCGCCGACGATGATGAGTCTGCCTGTCGAGACGGTGTATCGTAAAATTGTGGCCTGTGGACACAAAGCCGAGCAGCTTGGTGCGCGGATTCTTGGTCTCGGCGCGTTTACATCAGTCGTGGGTGATGCCGGGATCACGATTGCTGAACGGCTCGATTTGCCCGTGACCAATGGCGACAGTTATACCGTTGTCATCGCTGTGGATGCGATCCGCGAAGCCGCACGAGTCATGGGCATGGACATGCACGAGTCAACCGTCGCAGTAGTAGGGGCAACGGGTGCGATTGGCAAGACGTGCGCGGAAATTCTGGCTGGAGAGTGCGCCAACTTGACACTGGTTGGTCTACGCGAAGATGCGCTGAATGAAGTGCGTGAACGTTGTGAAGGGCAGGGCGCACAGGTTAAAATAAGTACCACGATGGACGCGATTTATGATGCCGATCTTGTACTGACGGTGACGAGCGCTGTTCATGCCGTGATCGAACCGCGCCATCTTAAGCCGGGGGCGGTGGTGTGTGATGTCGCCCGTCCGCGTGATGTCAGCAAGCAGGTCGCCGCCGAGCGTGATGATGTCCTCGTCATTGAGGGCGGGATGGTCGAAGTCCCCGGCCCAGTGGATTTCGGCTTTGATTTTGGCTTTCCGCCCAAGAAAGCATACGCTTGCATGGCGGAGACGATGGCGCTGGCGTTGGAAGGGCGTTATGAGGATTACACCATCGGCAAAGACATCAGTGTCGAGCGTGCGCGTGAAATCGGCGCGATTGCGTCTAAACACGGCTTCCGGCTGGCGGGATTCCGCAGCTTTGAGAAAGCCGTGAGTGATGAAGCCATCGCTGCTGTGCGGGAACGGGCGCGGCTTAACCTCAAAACATGGTCGCCAGTGCGTTAATTTTAACGGCTGTAAATGGAAAGTTGCTTTATGGAAGCCGAAGAGAAGGATAGATTAAAACATTATCTCGACGATGAAGGCCGCGTTAAGCGCTGGCCTTCGCGCAAAAATAGGCAAGATCAGCCGCTTATATTACAATATCTTGCATCACAATTTACGGCGGGTAAGGTTTATAACGAAAGCGAGGTTAATATCATCCTTAAGCAGAATCATACTTTTGAGGATTGGGCGCTGTTGCGACGTGAGCTATTTGAGCAGGGCTATATTAATCGCTCCACTAACGGCGCGGAATATTGGCTGACTGGCAAAACTAAACTTTACTAAAACGCAATTTTTGGGTTATGATGGGTCATAAAGGTTCAAATAGAGCGAGATGACTCATGGACGATGCCCTTAAATCTTATCTCAATGCGGAAAGCCGCATTACTCGTTGGCCTACGCGCAAAATGAAACAAGACCGTGCGCCGCTGCTGGCATATCTTGCGGCTAAATTTGCTTTAGGGACGTTTTATAACGAGAAACAAGTAAACGAATTGCTCAAGCAGTGGCATACTTTTGAAGATTGGGCACTGCTGCGGCGAGAATTGATCGAACAAGGCTACCTGCAACGCAAAGCAGATGGGCAAGTCTATTGGCGAACATCTGGCGAAAGAAGCTACCAAGATAAGGAATTCTGATGCAAGAAACGTTTGACTCCTTCCAAACATCTGACGGCTTAAAAATTCATACTGTCGCCTGGCTGCCGGATTCCACGCCCAAAGCCGTTGTGCTTGTTGTGCATGGGATCGCTGAACATTCAGGGCGCTACCGGCATGTCGGGGAATTTTTGGCGAATCGTGGCTATGCTGTTTATGCCCTCGATCATCGTGGACACGGCAAAAGCGAAGGCGTGCGCGTCTATTTTGACAGTTTCGATCAGCTTGCCGGTGATCTGGAGCGTTATTTCGAGCGCGTCAGAACGGCGCATCCTGCCTTGCCCATGTATATATTGGGTCACAGCATGGGATCACTCATCACGCTGCTGTTTACGCTGCGTCATCAGGGCGAACTTGCCGGCATGATTTCCTCCGGTACACCAATCAGCCTCGACCAATCGCTGCCTGTGCCCCTTATCGCTCTCTCTGGTTTCGTGCGGAATCTTGCGCCGAAATTGGCATTGATTGCGTTGGATGTAAAAGCGATTTCTACCGATCCGGCAGTTGTCGCGGCACAAAAAGCCGATCCGCTTTGCTATCATGGGCTGATGCCAATCGGCACGATTACGGCGCTGGTAGAAACTGGACGAAAAGTCCGTGAACAGGTGAATACACTGCGTCTGCCACTGCTGATTCTGCATGGTCAAGCCGATAAACTTACACCGCCGCCGGGAAGTCAATTTATCATGGATAAAGCAGGCTCGCCCGATAAAACACTCAAATTTTATCCGGGGATGTATCATGAAATTGTCAATGAGGTTGATAAAGCGACGGTTTTAAACGATATTGCGACATGGCTAGATAGCCATACGTGATAGTCAACTGAAAGGAATCAGTGACTTTTACAGCGGCATAAGGCTGAATGAAAAGTAAAGCACGTTTAACTTTTATCTTTCATGCTTGCAATAATGGCTTAATCTCTTTATATTTATGATAGGCATGATAAAAATTATCCGTAGTATAGGATTTAACACTTAACGATGAGTCTTAGCTTTGCGATGCAAGAATATCTGGCGGAAACGTATCGGATTGCCCACTATCAAAAGGACGATCCTTATGTTTCTACGTCTGCGCTGTCTTCGGTAATGGGGGTGACTGCGCCTGCCGTTACGCGCATGGTGCAGCGGTTACGTGAGGCTGGATATTTGGAGCATGAGCCGTATCAAGGCATTCGATTGACCCGCGAAGGTGAATTTGAAGCCCTGATGAATATCCGCCGCCATCGTTTGGTGGAACGGTTTCTAGTGGATGTGATGAAATTTAGCTGGCACGAAGTCCATTTAGCCGCTGATGAATTGGGCGCGAATGTCAGTGATAAGGTGGTCGCTCGAATGGAGGCGATGGCAGGGTATCCACGCCGCTGTCCACACGGTGAACCGATTCCAAGTGCTGATGGGCATATGCCGGAAGTGCGCGATTATCCGTTAAATACGGCTGAGCAAGACAGCGATCTTGTGATTAGCCGCGCTAATTCGCACGATGAAGAGAAACTTAAATACCTCGACCAGTTAGGCGCAAAGCCGGGCGTAAAAATCCACCTGATTGAACGCGCCCCGTTTAATGGGCCGATTCGCCTCCGAGTCGGGAGTGACGAAACCAGCCCTACACACTTTATTGGACATGAACTCGGCGGTTTACTGCGGGTGTGCAGCGAAGAAGAATTTAATCTGGTCTAGAACAATACTCTCTGTCTAATTCAGCCGTCCACATATCGTTTAAAGACTACGCATCTTCTCGGTTACGCTGCGCCTCGATTATCGCTTGGGCTTCTTCTATGCTATCTGCCAACCGCAAAAACGCCGGCACGTTCGGATATAAGCCGCAGCCCGATTTATAGAGTTTTTTGGCGACGCGGTTGGAGGTCACAGCCACCGAAAGCCCCATATTCTCAGAAAGCCGGTTCGAGAGTGTCGCAAGGTGATTTAATGCGCCACCCGGAAATGGCCCACTGTCTGCGAGGTTGACGATCATATCGACACGATGCTGCACTGTCGCGCTCATGCGATACGCCCGTCCAAACGCCTCATAAAAATCCCACCATGTCCATCGCCCACGCAGATCGTAGCGCAAAATAGTATGCTTTTCATCTACCCAATAAAGTTTAATGCTCATAAATACCAACTTCTTTATCTCTGAAGATCACCGTTACTACCTTATTATACGCTGAGAACCTTGCGTTTCCATTATTTTATAATTAAGAAGTCTATAGTTAACGCAAGCCTCATAATGGAAAATCTTTATCTTACGGGGATGCTCGCCAACTTGCCAACCCAAGCAGCAGCCATCCGCCAAGCAATGCTAATCCGCCCAACGGCGTGACAGCTCCCATAATGCGGATATTAAAGATCGCCAAAATATACAAACTGCCGGAAAAAACAAGCGTCCCTATAGTAAAACTGTAACCCGCCCATTGCAGCAGCGAGCTATCGAGCATACCCGAACTCAGGCTCAAAAGGATGCCAATGCCTAAAATCGCTAAAGTGTGAATCAGATGATAGCGGTTAGCCGTTTGGAAGGTGTCTACACGGTCATTCGCTTCTAAACGGGCTTGTAGGGCATGTGCGCCGAATGCACCCAGCGCTACACCTGTAAAGCCCAACACGGCGGCGATCAGAATAAAGGTACGAGCCATAATCTTTTCCTTGCACTAAAAGTTTAACCAAGTTATTCTGTGAATTTTAGCACAAGGAAGAGAGAGTGATTAGACAGAAATTGGGACAATTGTTTGAATGTCCCACTGAAGACCTTTTTTCAGGATAATTATGCTATCTCGCCTTGTTTAGCATGGACATCGGCGATTTCATCCATCGCCATCGTTTGCACGGTGCGGCAGATCGTCAGATAAAAGCCGTCGAGGTCGTGAACGCTGAAGAGCCGATCTCCCCAATATTCGGTTTTGAGCGGTTCGACAATGGTCACGCCGCGTCCCTCGATCTCGGCATAGTAGGTATCAATGTCGATGGCTTCTGGTGGGTAAATCATCAAAACTACCCCCTTGCCGCGTTCATACGTCAAGGCATCGGTACTCAAGCCGATTTGGTCTGCGCCGAGTTTGACGAAAGCAAAATTATTTTTGCCATCTGTCCCCTGCATACTTGTCACATGTTCAAAACCTAATTTTTCGGTATAAAAAGCAACACTGGCATCGACATCTTTTACAGCGAGAATTGGTAAAATCATGAGGTTGTTTCCTTTTTGATGTATTGTACGACATCGCTAATTTAGCATAGATGTTCTGTTTTTGTCAAGAAATTTTGTTCTGACTTAGTGTTTCGTTCTCGTAATCGAATTTGCCGATATGACCAAGATTGGTTTAACGCAGCGACCAGACTTATAATTCCGGCTAAAGCTGACCGCTTATAAGGAGTTTTTTATGCTCATTGGCGTAGATATCGGCGGTACATTTACCGATTTTGTCCTCAGCACCGAAGGTCGCTTGACCATCCACAAACTGCCCAGTACGCCGCACAATCCTGCACTGGCGATGCTTGATGGGTTAAATACCTTGATGGCAGGACATACCGCTGAGGAGCGGGCATGGGTGGCACACGGCTCAACCGTTGCGACCAATGCCATCTTAGAGCGCAAAGGGGCGAAGACTGCTTTCATCACGACGATGGGATTCCGTGATGTGCTGTTAATCGGGCGGCAAAATCGCCCATTGCTGTACGCCCTCCAGCCTGCTCTGCCGCCGCCATTGATTCCGCGTGAGTTGTGCTACGAAGTGCGGGAGCGCCTCGACTATACTGGACAAGTGCTCATCCCATTGGATATGAGCATTCTGGATGCGGTCTTAGATCACATTGCGGAGCAGCAGATCGAATCGGTTGCGGTTTGTTTGCTTTACAGCTTCATTGATCCTAAACATGAAATCGCCATCCGTCAGCGTATTATTGAGCGCGGGATTTTAGAAGCGTGGCAGGTGGCGCTTTCCAGTGAGGTGCTGCCGGAATTCCGCGAATATGAACGCGCCAGCACCGTCGCCCTAGAAGCCTACGTCCGTCCGGTGATGACCCGCTACATCGGGCATCTGCAAGCGCAGTTGGCGAACACATATAAAGACAGTATCGCCGGTTTGCGTGTGATGAAATCCGATGGCGGAATCGCTGGTGCGGAGCGCGTCCGTCAGCAAGCCATCCAAACCGCCTTAAGCGGCCCTGCGGCGGGGTTAATCGGCGCGGCACATCTGGCGAAGTTGGCGGGTTATCCCAACATTATCACGCTAGATATGGGTGGTACGTCAACCGATATCGCGTTATCGGCGGGGGAACTGCTGCGCCGTCCGCAATCCGAGATTGACGGTCTGCCGCTGCGGATTCGCCTGCTCGATATTGAGACTATAGGCGCGGGGGGCGGCTCGATTGCGCGGGTTGATGCAGGGGGGGTGCTGCGAGTCGGGCCGGAAAGCGCGGGGGCTGATCCGGGTCCCGTCGCTTATGGACGCGGCGGCACACAGCCGACGGTGAGTGATGCCAATCTCGTACTTGGACGCTTGAATCCCGATCATTTTCTTGGCGGCGGCATGACGCTTGACGTGTCGGCGGCAAAAAGCGCTATCGACAAGTTGGCAAATACCATGAATGTCCGTCTGGAAGAAGCCGCGCAGGGAATCATTGATGTTGCCAATGCCAACATTGACCGAGCCTTGCGGCGTGTTTCGGTGGCGCGAGGACACGATCCGCGCAATTTTACGCTGGTGGCTTTCGGCGGGGCAGGTGGCTTACATGCCTGTGCTGTCGCCGTGAATCTGGATATTCCGCGTGTACTGATTCCGCGTTATCCCGGTGTGCTGTGCGCGTTGGGTCTGTTAATGGCAAATATCACGCTGGATTACAATTATTCAATACTGCGTGTCGTCGATGATGCTACTTCTGCTGCATTAGGGTCAATTGCTACGGGCATGATTGCCCAAGCCAGCGCTGATCTGACCTGGGAAGGGATTCTTGCATCCCATAAGCAGTATCAAGTTTCTGTCGATGCACGGTATCAAGGACAAGCGTATGAACTCAATATTCCATTTGATACTAACGATGATGTTCGTAAAATCTTCCATGCTGCCCATGACCGCACCTATGGGCATTCGATGTCGGAACGTCCGGTTGAAGTGGTCAATTTGCGGTTGCAAGCTATCGGGCTAATCGATCATCCTGAACTGACCGCCGAAGAATCGCTCAACGGCGAATTTGTGGCTGATGGGCTGATTGGCGAGAAGAAATCGGCGGACGGCACACGGTTAGGACTTTATAACCGCGACCAAATGCCGTCCGGTGCGCGTTTTATTGGCCCCGCGCTGATTTTCCAGCTTGATAGTACAACTTACGTTGCGCCAGGGTGGTCAGCACGGGTAGATGGTTATCGCAATCTGATTTTAGAGCGGTGAGCGCTAACTCACATCACATTAAACATGTGCGTCAAAATTGTCTTAAAAGCACTTTCCCATGCGTATTGGTGTTCTGGTGTCCAGCGCTCCCCTAAGAATTCTGCAAAAGTGGTCAAAAGTGCTTCACGAAACAGCGGTACAAATTCAGGCCTTACGCCATATTTTTCTATATGGACTTGTCCCAGATCGATTAAATAGCGCGTCATGCTTGGATCGCGGAGATTTTCGATAATCATCACTAGTGCAAAAAGGAGTTTTTGCCGCTGTTGGCGTAAATCACCCCTTCGAAATAAGGCGGCGATTCGAGGATCGCTGTTCAGAAATAAATCGTAAAAGCGGGTAATGAAGGCATCGCTGTAGGTTGCTACTTCCTTAAAGCTGCTTTCAACAAGTTGGATATTTTCCATTTGTAGATACATTGTGCGCCTCTCTATTTGAAAAATTGTATAGGCATACAACTTTACAAAATAGTAACCTTTGACATGGAACTAACATGAGGATGCGCCACAAAAGCAGGAATTAATTGTACTGCATTCGCGCTGAAATTTGTTCGTAAGCATCTTGCCAAGCCTGCTCAACATCGGGTGTCCAGCCTTCGCCCAAAAATTCGCCAAGTGTTTCGAGTAGCGCTTGTCCCAACATCGGGAAATGCTTAGGAAGCACACCATAGTGATCCAAATGACTTTTGCCCAAATTCGTGAGATAGCCTGCTGTCGAGGGGTCGGTCAGGTTTTCCACGATCAAAATCAGCGATTGCAGCAGCTTTTTCCGCATCAATATCATATTGCTTTTCACAAAAAGCATCTTGATTTCGGGGTATATCTCAAACAGTCGGGTATAAAAGCGATCTACAAAGGCATCGCCATCGTTAAAAATCGTCCGAAAACTGCTTTCGACCAAATCCGCCCGTTGAAGATCCATAATCCCCCCTGATGCTGCGTCTGATAATACAACTATAGTACAATGATAATGAGTTTCCGGGTAAAAAGATCAAGAGGAAAATGCGATGGCGACAAATTACATTACGATTAAAGGTTTCATCAAAAACGGCGAACTCAACGTCGATTTACCGGAAAATGTTATGGATGGCGAAATCGAAGTGAAGCTGCCTGTCATTGGTGCTGAAATCCCTTGGGAAGACCAGCCTTGGACGGAGGAGGAATTGGCGGAATTTATGGTTTTTGAACCAATTCCCGCCTATGAAATTGAAACTGGCGGCTGGGAGCATCTTGGCATCACCGACAGCGCGGAATGGCTTAATGAACAGAAAAGAAAACGTCGGGAGCAGCACAAATGGTAGATGCTTTTTTGGATGATGACATATTGATTAACCTTTTGCGTAATTTCCCATCGTCTCTCGTTTGGAAATCGACACAGGGAAAAGCCATTTGGGGAATTGCACCTGCGGCGTGGATGCAAGTAATAGAAGGTGCGTCAAATAAAATAGCACAACAGCGAGCGGGGCGTTTCCTAAAACAATTCGCCTTAATCTACCCGACACAATCTGAAATTGATTGGGCAATGCAGCAGTTACAAATCTTTTATTTAAGTCACAATGTTGATGCGTTTGACTGCCTCATCGCCGCGCCTGCCCATCGCCTACAACTGCCACTTTATACGCGCAATCTTAAGCATTTTACGCCGCTGCTCGGCAATCTCGCGCAGCAGCCGTATTGAAAGAGATAAAAATGACTGTAAATTACATCACGATTAAAGGTTTCATCAAAGACGGCGAACTCAACATCGATTTACCGGAAAATGTGATTGATGGCGAAATCGAAGTGAAGCTGCCTGTCATTGGTGCTGAAATCCCTTGGGAAGACCGCCCTTGGACGGAGGAGGAATTAGAAGAATTACTCCATCCTGATCCAAAAACAGGTGCGGAAATTGCCAAATCGACCTCTATTGGGGCTTGGGCGCACCTAGGTATCGAAGATGGTGTCGGTTGGGTGCAAGAGCAACGCCGCAAACGGCAGGAAAAGAATAGATGGTAGTTCTAGCAGCAGATTGTTTAGTAGACACCGATGTGATTGTCGATTTACTGCGTGGTTATGCGCCTGCTCAAATTTGGATTGCCAGTCAACACAATCCCGGCATTAGTCGTAGTGTCCGGCTTGAGATTATTGAGGGAGCGCTCAACAAAATTTTTCAAAAACAGGCAATTAATCTAGTGAATGAATTTGAATCGGTAGAAATGACCCTCTCGGACTTTGCATGGGCAGAACAACAGCTTGCCCGTTTGCGACTCAGTCACAATGTTGGTGCATTTGACTGCCTCATTGCTGCGCCTGCCCATCGTCTGCAACTACCACTTTATACGCGCAATCTAAAGCATTTTACGCCGCTGCTTGGCAATCTCGCGCAGCAGCCGTATTGAAAGAGATAAAAATGACTGTAAATTACATCACGATTAAAGGTTTCATCAAAGACGGCGAACTCAACATCGATTTACCGGAAAATGTTATGGATGGCGAAATCGAAGTGAAGCTGCCTGTTGCGGAAGATGCCATCGCTTGGGAAGACCGCCCTTGGATGGAGGACGAATTAGAAGAACTGCTGCGGCCTGAACCCCCGATGACGGGTGCAGAAATCGTCGCTGCTGGGTTGACTGGCGGCTGGGAACATCTCGGTATTGAAGACAGCGTTGAATGGCTAAATGAACAAAAGCGCCGTAGGAAAGAGCAAAGAAAATGGTAGCTGGATTGGTGGATGCAAACGTAATTATTGATGAACTTAGAAAATATCCACCTGCCGAAACTTGGTTACAGGGACAAAATTATCTTGGGATTAGTCGCGCTGTTTATCTGGAAGTGATTCAAGGGGCGGTGACAAAGATTGAACAGAGACGCGCCATAAAACTGATGAATCGCTTTCAATTTATTGAATTAATTGATGCTGATTTTAAATGGGCAACCGATCAGTTGATTCGCTTTAACCTGAGTCACAATATTGATGCGTTTGACTGTCTCATTGCCGCGCCTGCCCATCGCCTACAACTGCCACTTTACACGCGCAATCTGAAGCATTTTGCGCCGCTGCTCGGCAATCTCGCGCAGCAGCCGTATTGAAAGAGATAAAAATGACCGTAAATTACATCACGATTAAAGGTTTCATCAAAAACGGCGAACTCAACATCGATTTACCGGAAAATGTTATGGATGGCGAAATCGAAGTGAAGCTGCCTGTTGCGGAAGATGCCATCCCTTGGGAAGACCGCCCTTGGATGGAAGACGAGCTAACTGCGATGCTCAAATTTGAACCAGCGACACTTGGCGAAATATTAGAAGCTGGATTAATTGGTCAAGGTGAAGCCGATTGGTCAGATGTAGAAGACAGCGCCATATTTGTTGAAGAACTCAGACGCAAACAGCAGGAACATCGGATATCGTGGACGGATTAGTAGATACCTCAATCGCCATTGACTTGGATCGCGGCTACGCCCCTTCCATACAATGGATGCAAAATAATCCCACTTTGTTATTGGGAATTACGCCGATGGTTTGGATGGAAGCGATGCTTGGTGTCGGGAATCGTGCTGGACAAAGGCGTATAGCGAAACTCCTTCAACGGTTTCATATTGTTTATCTGATACAAAGTGACATGGATTGGGCAATGCAGCGGTTTCCAATTTATGCGTTGAGTCATGGTGTGGGAGTAGTAGATTGTCTGATCGCCGCGCCTGCCCACCGTCTGCAACTGCCACTTTATACGCGCAATCTGAAACATTTTACCCCGCTGCTCGGCAATCTCGCGCAGCAGCCCTATTGAAATAAGGCCAATATTCGAGAAAACGTAATGTCTATATTACCTGATCTCCTCGAACCCGATCTCAAAGTTGTTTTTTGTGGCACGGCTGCTGGCGATAAATCGGCACAAGTAGGCGCTTATTACGCGGGGCCAGGTAACGCTTTTTGGATAATTTTGCATCAAATCGGTCTTACTCCCTATCAACTTGAACCACAAGCATTTCGCTCCCTTGTTCAATATGGCATTGGTTTAACAGATTTGGCACAGCACACTTCGGGTGTGGATTACAAGCTTAATAAAACAGATTTTGATATTATGGGCTTTCGAGACAAAATCACCTATTTCAAACCCAAATTCCTTACCTTCAATGGCAAACGTGCGGCGCAAGAATTTTATGGGCAGAGACTCAACGTGAATTATGGGCTTCAACCGGATAAACTCATACAAAGTGCCGTCTTTGTGCTGCCCTCAACATCCGGCGCAGCCCAGAGTTTTTGGGATGAAACCTATTGGTTCACGTTAGCAAATTTTTTAATGTCACTAGATTAGAGATTTTCGATGACCGTAGACCCGATTTCACTTGCTGTATTTCGCAGTCGCTTTGAATCTGTGGCAGAGGAAATGGGCGTAACTCTGCGCCGCGCTGCCTTCAGCCCCAATATCCGGGAACGGCTGGATTTTAGCTGCGCCGTATTTGATTCTCAGGCGCGGATGATCGCCCAAGCCGCGCATATTCCGGTGCATCTGGGCAGTATGCCAGCCAGCGTGGAACATGCCGTCCGTGCGTTTGGCGGGGCGAATGGCGCGTTTCAACAGGGCGATGTCGTCGTTCTGAATGATCCCTATCGAGGCGGGACGCATCTGCCTGATATTACGATGGTATCGCCTGTGATCGCCGGAGGAGAGGTCGTCTATTTTGTCGCCAGTCGCGCCCATCATGCCGATGTTGGGGGGATGTCGCCAGGGTCGTTGCCACTCAGCAGCGAACTGTATCAGGAAGGCATCATCATCCCGCCTGTGAAGTTGATGTACAGCGGTTGGATTAATGAGGGTGTGTTGGAACTCATTAAAGCCAACACCCGCGCCCCGGAAGAACGTGTCGGGGATCTTGAGGCACAGCTTGCCGCCCATCGTGCGGGGGAACGCCGGATGCTTGGTTTACTTGCCGATCACGGTCTCGAAAATACCTACAACCACGCGGCGGCTTTGCGGATTTATTCCCAACGTATGACGGAAGCCGTCATCGAGTCGATCCCTGACGGTGAATACAGCTTTGAAGATGCGTTGGAAGGCGATGGTCAGCAGGAATTCCAAATCCCGATTCGTGTCAAAATTACGGTCAAAGACGCAGGGATGATAGTTGATTTTACAGGCAGCGCTCCGCAGGTCATGGGCAACGTGAACGCGGTAGAAGCCATCGTCCGTTCCGCGACATGGTATTGTGTGCGGCTGTTGGCTGAAGATGATATTCCGGTCAATCAAGGCTGCTTTGAACCTGTCACCGTCATCACTGAGTCTGGAAGTGTCTTGAATCCACATTTTCCGGCGGCGGTGGCGGTGGGCAATACCGAAACTGGACAGCGCGTAGTCGATGCCGTCCTCGGTGCGCTGGCGAAAGCCCTTCCCGGCAAAATCCCCGCCGCCAGTCAAGGGACAATGAACAATCTAACAGTTGGTGGCATTTTGAATAGACGGCAGTTCGTCTACTATGAAACGATTGCGGGGGGACATGGTGCGGGGCCGTTGGGAGATGGGATCAGTGGACGGCACAGCCACATGACCAACACGCTCAATACGCCTGTTGAAGCGCTGGAATATGCGCTGCCGCTGCGTGTCTTGGAATATGCCTTGCGTGATGACTCTGGTGGCGTGGGGGAGCATCAGGGCGGCAACGGCATCCGGCGCATCTACGAATTTACCGCACCCGCGACGGTTACGCTCAACAGTGAACGCCGCATTAATACGCCCTATGGCTTGCAAGGTGGGGGGCATGGAAAACGCGGGCGCAACTTCATCAACGATGAAGAAGTGGGCGGCAAGCATACCAGACAGGTGCAGCCGGGTGATTGGCTGGTGATCGAAACACCCGGCGGCGGCGGCTGGGGCTAAAACAAATGACTAACAAAGGGAAAATCGAATGACCGAGACCATCGCTTATAACGTCACAACTGCCCATATTACCCGAACATCCGGTATACGTGGAGGAAAACCTTGTATCGCAGGAACGGGAATTAAAGTTCAGAATATCTACATCTGGCATGAACATACGGGTATGAACGCAGATGAAATTGCTGCTGCTTACAATCTCACCTTAGCGCAAGTTTACGCAGCATTGACGTATGCGTTTGAACATTTAGACGAAATTCGGGCGGATATTGAAGAGGGGGACCGCTTCGTTGAGCAGTTTAGGACTTCGCACGACTACAAAATCTGAAAACTGCCCAATGCGTGACAATCTACTTCTATAAAAAGTGTGGCAGATAAAAGCTCATGAAGTGCAGCGGTGCGTCATCGGCGGCTTTGATGAGTCCCAAGTCCATGTCAGGACGGGCGAGAATCACGTCGTACTGTCCAAGTAAGGTCGATTGCCCTTCATAAGCCGCGACCCCAGCACCATCTGTCACATAAAGGAATAAATCTTCCTCGGCGTGGGGCGCTTCAATCGTAGTATGCCCACCAGCATCGACTGTCGTCGCAGTGAGGCGGCCTTTCATGTGCTGCTCCATCGGCGATCCATCCCCAATCAAGCTGTAAACCGTCGCTTCATCCACACGTCGCGCTGGAAGTTCGTTCCGTCCGACCTGTTGATAATGCGGTTCTAAGCCTTGATGATGACGATCCGCGATAAACCAGATTTGAATCACCCGCGCTTTGCTATCAAACGGGTTCAATTCCTGGTGTTCGATGTAATCTCCGGCGAACATGCGCTGCAATTCGCCCACGCCGATTTCGCCTTTGCCGCCTGTGGAGTCTTCATGATAGAGCGTGCCTTCCAGCACCCAAGTGTAGATTTCCAATGCGCGGTGGGGATGCCACGTAAAGCCGTTATGGGGCGCGATCTGTGTCATGTGTGCCGTCAACATCCCGCTTAAACGTGCCAGCGGACTCCAGCCACCTACCGCGAAGTGTGAATTCAACCAGTGAACTGGATGAATGGTTGGGAAAGCATTCGCCGGGAAATGCTGAAAGGGCAGGGAGTGAACAAAATCGGGCGCAATCTCGGTTTCTTTAAGTCGAAATGTAGTCATCGAAATCGGTGCGAGATAGCCCTGCCTTTAGGCAAGGGGGCGAACCAAAGGTTCGCGGTAAGCACCTTAATCCTTTCAATAGTAGCGGACGATAATCCCCGAAGGGAAAGGGAGATTTGCAGTTACCTGCTGGCTCTCCCTCAAGGCCTACTCCGCTTGCGCGGGGTTAAGTTCACCTTGACAATGTTATGCGGTGGTTTTGGCGTGAGCGGCACTGGCTTTTCCCAATCGCCTGTTTAACCACTCACCGCAGAGTTTGGAACTGGTGAAGCATCCCAAAGTGCCTATCTATTCACCGCTAACGGAGTTCCCCGAAGGGAACCGAGTCAGGTAAGCATTAGGGCTTTTAAAAGCCCCCGCCTTTAGGCGTGGGGATGCTTACATAACCTACCTCAACATCCATAACAGGGCTGACCTAAAATCTATTCAGCCGAAACTCATTTACTCTATCATAATGGGTGAAGGGGTAGGATTGCAAAATGTTGACAAAAATGAAGCGGAGTGATAGCCTGATTCTTTAAGGTCAAGCATGGTTTTGTGCTTAAATCCGATTCAGGCGCTAAAATCCTCTTACTTCTCCTCACCATGATTTGATGCCGGGGTTACTTTGTGAGTACGTTAACTATGAAATTCGGCGGATCATCCGTCGGGACAACGACAGCACTTACACAAGTCGTGAGTATTGTGCTTCATGAACATGAACGATGGGATCGTCTGATTGTCGTCGTCTCGGCTTTAGAAGGCGTGACCGATTCGCTGATCGAAGCCGCCCACCTCGCCCAATTGAGCAATCGACGCGGCTACCGACGAATCACGGCGACTTTACGCCAGCGCCATTTGGCTTTAGTGGAACATCTTCCCCTCGGAACGAATGAACGCAGCACCTTACAAGCCGATATTGACCGTCTGTTGTTTGATATGCTCGATATTTGCCAAACACTCGCCGATGGCCCGGCTGAGACCATCACCCCCGATAAAATTGATGCCATCATCGGAGTCGGTGAACGTCTTTCCGCCCGGATTGTCGCGGCTTTACTGCGGCAAAATGGCATTCGCAGCGTCGCTATGGATGCTACCGAACTGATTATCACCGATAACACGTTTGGGAACGCTGTGCCGGATATGCCGATTACACGGTCACGCATTGACGAGCATTTGCTCCCTATGTTGAGCCGCCGCATTGTCCCCGTCGTAACGGGTTTCATCGCCGGAACACTCGCGGGTAAACCCACGACATTAGGGCGCGGCGGGAGTGATTACACCGCCTCCATCATCAGCGTTTGTACCGATTCTAAAGAGGTCTGGATTTACACAGATGTAGACGGCATGATGTCCACCGATCCGCGTGAAGTCCAAGAAGCAAAAGTCATCCCTGAACTGTCTTATGATGAAGTGGCAGAGTTGGCCTACTTCGGCGCACGCATTTTGCACGCCCGTATGATACGCCCTTTGCAGGAGTTTACCATTCCTCTGCGAATCAAGAATATCTTTAAGCCGCAGCAGTCCGGCACGCTCATTCACGCCGCGACCCCACGTATTGCACGGGTGATTAAGGCCGTGACGGGGATTCAAGGCATTGCGCTTACAGCACCACACAGTGGGTCACTTTCCGCCATTTCCGAACTAGTGGACGGAACCCTCCATAAAGCTATTGGCAGCCATGCCGATGTCATGATCTCGTCGCAATCGTCGGCAAACAGCTTTTTATGTTTTGTCATCCCGACCAATGCCGGGCCAGATGCCATCCACACCGCCCAAATCGCTTTAGAAGAACGCCTACGCGATTATCACGACTCTACATGGCATGTTCAACCCGTCAGCCTGATTACGGCAATCGGCGCAAGCATCGACAGTCTGAATGGACTAACCGCCCGTATTTTTGAAGCACTGGACAATATTCGGATTTTGGCGCTTTCTCAAGGCCCTTCGCATTGCAGCCTCTCGATTGTCGTAGAGCCGCATAATGCCGATACCGCGCTGCGCCAGATTCATGCCTTGATTGTCAGCACCTAGTATCTGCTGAGATAGCGATCCGTTTCCCATTGGGTGACATGACGATTATATTCGTCAAATTCCTGCCGCTTGGCGGAAAGATAACGATCCCCTATATATGGCCCCAATGCCGAAAGCACGACATCATTCTGGCTCAAAGCATCCAGCGCCTCGCCTAACGTCGTAGGCAGTGTCTCTACCTGGCGCAGGCGGCTGCGATTCTGCATCAAAAGGGACTCTTCCAGCGGTGTAGGCAGCGGCATCCGTTGTTGAATACCATCTAAGCCGGCTTGCAGCATCACCGCCGCTGCCAAATAAGGATTGCTGCTCGGATCAGGGCAGCGCAGTTCAAGCCGTGTGTTCGCTTCCATGCCAGCAGATCGGCTCGGCACCCGAATCAACGCCGCCCGGTTGATATGCGCCCAACTGACATAAAGCGGCGCTTCAAAACTCGTTCCCAGTCGTTTATAAGAATTGACCAACGGTGATAAAACCGCCGACATCGCCCGCGCATGGCAAAGCTGCCCGGCTAAGAACTGCCGTGCTGTTTCGGATAATCCGTATTCATGATTGGTATCCACAAAAACATTGGCATCCGTCGCTTTGTCATGCAGGCTTTGGTGCGTGTGCATCCCAGAACCCGGCAATAATTCACTCGGACGCGGCATAAACGTACATAGCAGTTTGTGGCGTTGGGCGACGGTCTTGAGAGCAACCCGCGCCGTCAAAATCTGATCGGCAGAAGTCAGCGCAGCATCATAATGAAAGTCAATCTCATGCTGTCCGTAGCCGATTTCCGAGTGAGCGGAATCAACAGGAATACCTAACGCTTCTAGCGTAATCAGCATTTTGCGGCGGATCGTTTGCCCGTCATCGGTAGACATGTCGAAATAACTGGCTTGATCGGTAGAAGCGGTTGTAATCGGGCGATTTTCCGCATCCGTTTTGAACAGGAAAAACTCCATTTCAATACCCGTCTTAAAAGTAAAACCGAGCGCTTCCGCCTGCCGCAAAACCCGTATCAATGCGCCACGCGGACAGCCGATAAAGGGTTCGCCCTGCGGTGTGTAAATGCCACAAATCAATCTCGCATTACGTTCACCATCTGGCTCCCAGGGCAGAATCGCAAACGTATTCGGGTCAGGCATCAGCACCATATCGCTTTCGGCGACACGCGCAAAGCCATCAATCGACGACCCATCAAAATGCGTCCCGCGCTCCATCGCACGTTCCAAATGGGCAGCGGGGATTGTCATACTTTTGACGAGTCCGGTGATGTCGGTAAACCACAGATCAATAAACCGGATACCGTGTTCTTCAACAGCGGCTAAAACCGCTTCTTTGGTCATCATAAAAAATTACTCCAATCAAAAAATAATGCGCTCTATGTGGACGAAAGCTGCCACAGCACGCCATTTTTGGCTTATTTTAGAAGTATACCCACAGAAAAGGCTTTAAGACTACGGAGGACATCGCCAAGAACTCATAGCGGATATTTGGCTACGGCTTACAACGTTTTAAATATTTTCCAGATGATCGAGCAGCGCCGTGATCGCCAGTAGATAGCCACGCCAACCAAAACCGCAAATCTGACCAACGCAAACCGGAGCAAGCAGTGAGGTATGACGGAACGATTCCCGCGCATGGATATTCGAAAGATGAATTTCGATGACGGGTAAATGAACAGCCGTAATCGCATCACGCAGCGCAATCGAGGTATGCGTATACGCGCCGGGATTAAAAACGACCCCATCCGCCCAATTGCGGGCGACATGCAGAATATCAATCAACGCGCCCTCATGATTCGACTGCTCGGCGCGAAGTTCGGCTTTCCGCTCATGAGCGTGAGAAGTCGCCGCCGCATTGATCGCTTCCAGCGTCATTTTGCCATAGACTTCCGGTTCGCGTGTACCGAGTAGATTCAAATTGGGGCCGTGCAGCAGTAAAATCTTTTTAGTCATTTTTCTACCACATAAAACTCAAGGAGAAGTAAAACCATGAAAGTCATTCAATTTTTAACCACCAAGACACCAAGGACACCAAGATTTTGAACTTAAGTCTCTGTGATCTCTGTGGCTCAATGATTTTTCAATTTCTTTGCGCCCCTTAGCATTCTTAGCGCCTTTGCGTTTAATCTTTCTATGCTCAAACAAGTGCCACTTTATCATCAGGACACATCGCAACGCTTGCGGCATACATCAGCCCACATTTAGGACACGTTTTACGCGATGTACCAATCGCCATATTGACGATGTTGTTGGCAATATCCCGATCCAGCCCATCAGCGGTCAAGTCGCGGACGACATATTCTATTGAATAGCCTTTATCCAGCCGCGTTTTCACTGTGTTCAGCATTTTGGCGGTATCGGCGGAGTTGGGCATAGACGGCTTAAATTTCAGCACGTCGGGCGCATAGCTGCGATGGCACGTTTGACATTCAATAAATTCGCCCGCATCCCCCATCGGAATCAACGGGATAAAATACAGCGCGAAGTAATTTTTACCCTGTTTGCGCTCATAATCGCGTGTCGTCTGGCAGTGCAGACAAAAAAACTGCCCGTCACCAATCGTCTTATAGCGCCGCCGTGTACCAAAGATAATCATGATTTTAGCCTATTTAATACGCGGATCACCGCTTCTTTGGGAACATCTTCCACAATAACAGGTTCACCCACACCGCGCAACAGGATAAAACGCGACCTGCCGCCTTTAAATTTTTTATCTGTCCCCATCGCCGCATAAAGCGCTTCGGGATCAAGACCGCCGATGCTGCGCGGCAAACCGACTTGTGCCAGCGTTTCATCGACTAAATCCACCAATGCGGCATCACACAGCGACAATTCATGCGACAATCGCGCCGCCGCCAACAGCCCCACGCCAACAGCCTCGCCATGTTTCCATTGATAACCGGAAACCTGCTCCACCGCATGACCAAATGTGTGACCGAGATTGAGATGCGCCCGAATCGTCTGCTCATAAGGGTCACGCTGGACGACTTCTACTTTCACCAGCACCGCCCGTTTAATCATTTCGGCACGACGCTCTTTGACCCACAATGCCGGGTCGAGCAAGCCTTCATCCGCCAAAAAGCCATGCTTGATGACTTCCGCCATACCACAGCGCCATTCACTTTCTGGCAGCGTTTCCAGCATATCTGGATCAATTAGCACTAAATCGGGCTGCTTGAACGCTCCAACCAGATTTTTTCCCTGCGGTAAATCAACGCCGACCTTGCCGCCAACGCTCGAATCCACCATCGCCAGCAGTGATGTAGGTGATTGCAGCAAATAGACCCCACGCATGTAGGTTGCCGCCGCGAATCCAGCAGTATCCCCCACCACACCGCCGCCAAATGCGACGACCACGCCGCTGCGATCTAACCCTGCCGCTACGAAATCTGCATAAAGTTGGGCGACAGTTTCAAGCGTTTTATGCTGCTCGCCATCGGGAATTGTTATGAGGGATGCTGTCGGAAAAAGCTCGCGCAATTTTTGCCCATAAAGCTGCTCAAGTGTGGGATTCGTCACAATTACGGCGCGTTCTGGCACGCGATGGGCAAATTGGCGTAGTGCGTCGTCCTTAATGACGAGATCATATCCGCCATCTGGCGCATCGACCCGGATTACGTCTTCCATAACGCGACCACCTTTTCTGCAACTTGCTGCGGTGTTAAACCCGTTGTATCAATCTGATACGGAATCGCCGCATAATCCGCTTTGCGCTGTTCTAGTAACGCTTCTAACGCTTGCCAATTTGTGGCTAACGGGCGGCCTGCACCACTCTCTAAACGTTCCTGAATGCTATCTGGCGCTGCCGTCAAACAAATCACTAAACCAGACATCAGCATCAACTCCCGATTCGCCGGATCAACCAACATCCCGCCGCCCGTAGCGATTACTTGGCTTTCTCTCGCCGCCAGGGATTGACAGATAATCCGCTCATAGCGCCGGAAAGCCGCTTCACCTTCCTGAGCGAAAATATCCGCAACAGATTTACCGATGCGCTGAACGATCTCATCGTCCGAATCGACAAAGTGCCAGCCGATAAAATCCGCCACAATCTGCCCCACCGTCGTCTTACCCGTCCCCATGAATCCGGTTAGGATGATATTGCGCGACGTATTCAAAATCATTTTGAATCACCAAGCGACAAAGAAACGCTCTCTATTTTCTCGGCGATTCTTTGTGTCCTTTGCAACTTTGCGTTAAATCTTTTTGCGAATTGCTGATCGCTACCTGCTGATCGCTGAATGCTATTCATAGCCGAAACGCCATTCCACATTATCCATCGGCAAATCTTCCAGCCGAGCGCGGCGCAACTTATCAAAACGCGGCCGCATCTCCTCCATGCTGTCACCACCTAATTTTTCCAGCAGGGCATCCGCCAACACCAACGTCATCATCGATTCGCCCACTGGAACGGCACGCGGCACAGCACAAAAATCGCTTCGCTCGTAAGTCGTGCTTTCCGGTTCGCCCGTCGCAAGATTGACCGATTCCGCCCCGCGTAACATCGTCGCTATCGGCTTCATCGCCACCCGCGCCACAATCGGCTCACCTGTCGTAATGCCGCCTTCGAGTCCGCCAGCACGATTGGTCGGGCGCGTCAGGTTGCCATTTTCACCGCCTAAAGCAATATCATCATGGACTTGTGAGCCGGGTTTGCCTGCGTTAGCAAATCCATCACCGATTTCCGCGCCCTTCATGGCGTGAATGCTGACCATCGCCGCGACAATACGCCCGTCTAGCTTGCGATCCCAATGAACATGCGATCCCAACCCCGGCGGACAGTTCAGCGCGACAATTTCAAACACGCCGCCGAGCGTGTCTTTATCAATTTTGGCCTGCCGAACAGCCTCGTGCATCTGCTCTGCAACTTCGGGATTCGGGCAGCGCACATCGCTTTCTTCACCTAAGCGAAAGCGCTCAGTATAATCGAGCGTCACGGGTAAGTCAGCTTTCACATCGCCAATTTGAACGACGTAGCCGCCAATAGTCACCCCAAATTCGCTTAAAAATTTGCGGCAGATCGCCCCCGCTGCCACACGCATCGTCGTCTCGCGGGCGCTGGCACGTTCCAGCGAGACACGCAGTTCACGGTAGCCATATTTGATCGCGCCCGTCAGATCGGCATGACCAGGGCGCGGTGTCGTCATCGGCGTGATGTCTTTTTCTTTCCAATTTTTGAAATCGCGGTTTTCCACCAGCAGCGCGATGGGGCCTCCGGTGGTCACGCCGTTCATCACCCCGGCGGTGATTCGCACCGAGTCGCGTTCAATTTGCATCCGCCCCCCGCTGCCATACCCTTGCTGACGACGAGCGAGATCGGCGTTAATGTCGTCTGGCGAAAGCGGCACTCCGGCAGGCATCCCTTCCAGAATAGCCGTTAGCATCGGCCCGTGTGATTCTCCAGCAGTTAGAAATCGAAGCATATAGGTAGCTCTCAGCTTTCAGCAATTAGCATTTAGACAGTTTGGGTTTTTGTCCGCGCCCGAAGTTTTAACATGCTCATAAAGTGATTCATACGAGAAAACTCGTCTAATTCAGCGTTTTCTTCAAATGTTAAAGTCCCGTTACGATTAGTCTTTAACAAATAACTCGCACGTTCTTGTAAAGACTCCGAAGGTCCAAATTCAATAATCTGTTCTGGTGTAGGCGTGGAAGCCAGAAAATCCAGAATTTCACTAAACAATCTGCTTTGTTGGACTGCCATTTTATTTCCTTTCCTCAAAATGGTGTCGGAACTAACCTAATATGATTTTATCGCAGCATACACAGCTTTCAGCAGTTAGCGGTCAGTTTTCAGACATCACAGGCTGGAAATTCTCAACTTGTATTGCACCATTTTCGACCCAACGAGATACAATTTGTTCTGGAAAATCATATGTCTCACACTTATTGAAGCTCCATGCGCTCACTATAGACACGGAAACCCAACTTTTTGTAGAAGCCAATCGCATGGCTGTTGAAATCCCACACCATCAACATCACACGCTGAATATGTTCCGCCTTCGCCAGATCATACACCGCTTGCATCAATTTTTCGCCACAGCCTTTACCGCGCTGGTCATCATTCACCGAAATCTGATCGATCACGATTTCGTCTATGGCAAACGTAAAGGGCGATTCTGGGCGGCGGTTGAGTTTGGCATACACATAACCCACCGCCTGCCCATCGACTTCGCCAATGAAAATATGATTTTCTGGCGCTATGAGCAGGTCGATATAAAACGTAATGAGATCATCATCCAAAGTATACGGCTTAAAGAAATCCGGCCTCGCCTCGGCGTGCATCCGTTGGACGGGTTCATTTAAACGGGCGATGAGTTCGGCATCATCAATTGAAGCACGTCTGATATTCATAATCAATTTCCAGTTTGAAGCGCTTCTCGCAGCGCCGCAAGCATGACTTCCAACGGCGGATCGACATCCGTCCACAGTTTAAAAGCCGCCGCGCCCTGACGCGCCAACATCCCCATACCGCCGATAGCGCGACCTCCAGCAGATTCGGCCTGCCGCATAAACGCCGTCACACTGGGACGATAGACCATATCGTAAACGGTCACGCCACGCGGTATCGGCAGCCCTTCAATCCAAGGTGACTCGTCAATATGTGGATATAACCCTGCTGATGTGCAGTTGATAATCAGATCGACTGGCGACTCAAGCGCCTCGTCCAAAGTTTTGGCATGGGCGTTTTTAATTCCGGCGGAAATCGTCAGATTCGCCAGCATAAGCTGAGCGCGTTCCATCGTGCGATTGACGACGGTGACGGATGCGCCTTCTCGCGTCAGTCCAAAGACTGCCGCCCGTGCCGCGCCGCCTGCGCCCAAGATCAACACATTTGCGCCTGAAAGCGGAATATCGTGCGCCTTCAAATCATCAATCAGGCCGATTACATCGGTGTTGGTCGCGCTGTTGTCGCGCAGATCAATCGTGTTTGCCGCGCCGACTGCCCGCACAATTTCATCCGGCTTAATAAAGCGAATCACCGCCTCTTTATGCGGAATCGTCACATTCAGGCCAATATAGCCGTGACGCTGCGGTTCGATCAACCCAAGCCGCAAAATATCGGAGGGGATAGGCATCAGATCATAATGCCAATCCATGCCGAGCGCCTGAAACGCTGCGTTGTGCATCACCGGACTCAAGCTGTAGGTGAGAGGCCAGCCAATCGCGCCGACTTTGGTCGTCATGCTGTTTCCAAATCTTCTAAAAGCTGACCACCTAATTTAACCAGCGTCTCGGAAAAACTGGGGAATGAATCCCCCGCACATTTAGAGTCGGTCACAATCGTGCCTTCATCCGCGACCAATCCAGCGACGGTCAAGCTCATGGCAACACGATGATCGTCGTGTCCATCGACGGTTGTACCCATCAATGTTTGCGGCCCAGTGATGCGGAAGCCATCTTCCGTTTCGGTAATTTCCGCGCCGAGTTTGCGTAATTCGCTACTCATGACCGCGATCCGGTCTGTCTCTTTCACGCGCAGTTCTTGAGCGTCCCGGACAACGGTTTCCCCTTCGGCATAAAGTGCCGCGACCATCAACACCGGAAATTCGTCAATCATCCGCACGACGGTTTCTCCGCCAATCTCTATTCCGCGTAAAGTGCTGTACCTGACGCGCAAAGTGCCGACAGGTTCGCCCGCTTCTTCGCCCTGTTCGCTGATTGTGATGTCCGCGCCCATTTCGAGCAGCACATCGAGTAAGCCCGTGCGGGTATTGTTCAGGTTCACATGTTCAATCGTCAGATCGCTGTCCGGCACGATGCACCCCGTAACCAGCAAAAACGCCGCCGAAGAAAAATCACCAGGCACCGTTAAATCCATTGGCTTAAGTGCAGCACCCGGCGTGATTGTGGCATTATTGCCATCCACCGTGATACTTGCGCCCATCGCTCGTAACATGCGCTCGGTGTGGTCACGAGCCGGCCCCGGTTGAATCACTGTCGTCGCGCCGTCGGCGAAAAGTCCCGCAAGTAAAACAGCACTTTTAACCTGAGCGCTTGCCATTGGCAGCGTGTATTCAATCCCTTTTAACTGCGTGGGCGTAATCGTCAAGGGAGCGCGGCCTTCCGCAGCATCAATCAACGCGCCCATCTGCCGCAGCGGGTCGATAATGCGCTTCATTGGACGGCGGCGCAGTTGCTCGCTGCCATCCAAAACCGAAGGGAACGCTTGTCCCGCCATGATGCCAGCCGCGAGTCGAATCCCTGTCCCGGCGTTCACGAAATCCAGCGGTTTATCGGGCGGGATCAATACCCCGCCGTATATCGTTAAAGTATTGGTATCATGTCGATCCACTTGAATCCCAAGCGCCTGCACACTTTGCAGTGACGCTTCAGTATCGCCAGCCGCCAGCCAGCCGCGCACTTGTGTTTCGCCAGTCGCCAACATGCCCATGAGGACGGCACGATGCGAGATGGATTTATCGCCGGGGACGGTTGTGCTGCCGCGTAATGGCACACCCGGTTTTACGTTCAAAATGCCTGTCATAATTTCTCCATTATGTTGAACCACCACCGCCCCAAGAACACCAAGGATTTTAGTTTTAATCTCTGTGATCTTTGTGACCTCTGTGGTTAATCTTTTCCCATTTTCTTTCTTTGCGATTCTTCGCGTTCTTTGCGACTTTGCGTCGAACCTTTCCTTATTTCGAGTACTTATCCGCCCAATCAATTCGCTGCTGACGGACGGGTTTAAGCGACTCCGCCAATTTTTCGTCATCATGCGCGATCAGCATTTTTTCCAGCATCGCCATTTGCACACGAAACTGCGCCAGCAAAACCGCAATCGCCTGCGTATTCGTGCTTAAAATATCACCCATCATCTGAATATCGCTGCCAGCCAAACGGGACATATCGCGGAAGCCTCCCGCCGCAAGCTGCCATACGGCCTCATCTTCGTCCGCTTCGGTTGCCGCTGTCGCTACCAGCGCCGCACTCAGTAAATATGGCAGATGGCTGATCGTCGCCACCACGCGATCATGGCGTTGCGCTTCCATTTCAAACGGAATCGCGCCCAATGCCTCGACCAATCCCAACGCCCGTAAGCGTGTGGCAGGTGTCGTACGACGAGTAACGCATAACACAAACGGCCTATCTTTATAAAGTGCGGCATCGCTGGCTTGAATACCACTGTTTTCTTTGCCCGTCATCGGATGACCACCGATGGCATGGATTCCAATCGGCAGCCGCCCCATCGCCTCGCAAATATCCTGCTTGGTGCTGCCGATGTCGATCAAAAGCGTATTCGAGCGCAAATAGGCCCCGATGCGATTCCGCACAAGCTGAATCACCGTACGCACAGGCGCACACAAAATCACAGCATCCGCATTATTTACCCCCGCTTGAAGATCATCCGTCGCGCAATCGACAATCTGATGTTCCAGCGCATAAGCCTGAGTCTCTGGGTTGGGGTCAACCCCCGTGATTGTATCTGCAAAAAGTCGTAATGCCAGCGCCATCGAGCCGCCCATCAGTCCTAAACCGACGACGGCTAAATGGCGCACATGAAAGTTTCCGGGCGACATGTTAGGCTGTCCGTCCGATTGCTTCGGCAATCAACCGCACCTGCCGCACCATCGAAGCGAAACGTTCTGGCGTAAGGCTTTGGCGACCATCAGACATCGCCTCGGCTGGATTCACATGCACTTCAATAATCAAGCCATCCGCGCCTGCTGCCACCGCCGCCAAGGCCACCGGTTCGACATATTCCGACAAACCAACGCCGTGACTCGGATCAGCAATCACCGGAAGATGCGTTAAATGTTTCAAAACTGGAATCGCGTTGATGTCGAAAGTATTGCGCGTGAATTTCTCGAAAGTGCGGATGCCACGCTCACACAGCATCACCCGCGTATTGCCGTGCGCCAGAATATATTCTGCCGCCATCAGCAAATCCTCAACGGTGCTGCTCATGCCGCGTTTCAACAACACCGGATGCTGGCTTTCGCCTGCCGCGTTCAAGAGCGTGAAGTTCTGCATATTCCGCGCCCCAATTTGCAACACATCGGCGTATTGGCACACCATCGGGACGAGTGCAGGATCCATCACCTCGGTGACGATGGGCAGCCCCGTGACTTCCCGCGCTTCCACCAGCCATTGCAGCCCCTTTTCACCAAAACCCTGGAAACTGTAGGGCGAGGTACGCGGCTTGAATGCCCCGCCGCGCAACGCTGTCGCGCCGGCTTCTTTGACCGCACACGCCGCTTCAATGATTTCATTGCGCCCTTCTACGGAACACGGCCCCGCAATCACAAGCACTTTATTCCCGCCCATCTGTGATCCATTCAATGGCACAAGCGTATCATGCGGGTGGAATTGACGACTGGCGAGTTTATACGGTACAGAGACACGCACAACTTTTTCCACGCCGTCCATCGTTTCATAATTTTCCTGCTTAAGCGGGGTTGGACTTTCTCCTACGACACCGATAATGGTGCGTTCTTCGCCTTCGGAAAGATGCGCTTTGTAACCGTCCGATTCGATACGGCTGATGATGTCGGCGATTTGCTTAGACGATGCGTGAAACTTCATAATGACAATCATGCGTTGACCTCATTTCCATTCAGGATAATTTTGTTCGTTGGGTAAAGATCGGGGCGAAGTCTCTCCGCGCCGTGCATATAGACATGCCGAATTTCTTCCAACCGCTTTTCCGTGTTCCAGTGAATCAGGATACGTATACACTGCGGCACACCTGACGGCATATCAATCTCTTGGCAGCCCATTAATGCCGTTTGCCTCCATCCTACAGCCCGCGCCGCCCCCGCTGGATAAGCAGCGTTCAGATCAGGCGTTGTGGTAAAGATCACACTCGCCACAAATTCCTCCTCAATGCCGTTGGCCTCAATGATGGCCTGCAAGAGTTCCGCCGTGCCACGATTAATGGCTTCCGCCGTGTTCTCATGCACGGTAGTCGCTCCGCGCACGCCCCGCACCAACATCAACATTCGCTTTGCTCCTTTGTTAGCCATGATCGGGATCAAGTGAGCTTGCTCCCAATCGTTCAAAAATGAAAAGACAAACAAAAAGGCGCTGAGCTTATGCCCTGCGCCTCTGTGGTTATCAGTCTTTGGTGAACTAATGAACCGCGATTACCCGCCCAGCATAAAACGCCCGACTTTTACTATGTCGCTCGTAAAGTAATAATAGGGGCGGTAGGCAAAAATTTGCTGAGTCACGGTTGCGTCCTTCATTCAGATGGCGCAAAGCATAGCGAATGTCGGGCTAGGTTGTCAACAAGTGGTGGGCAGTCTCATTGTTAGTCGCAAATTAAAGAGCATGATTATTGATATTTCACAAAATTAAAGGTGAAAAATCGAGCTAATAACTGCGGAATATTTCACAGCCATGCCGATATTCAATAAAAGTCGTTGGACTTAATCCAGTGCTTTTCGCAGACTCGCCGCCAAAATACGTACCGCCTCCGCATCCTTTTGCTGGCGCTCACGGATCAAGGCACTGGCGACAATAAAGCCATTCACCAGCCCATTCATCTGCCGGGCTTGCTCTGGTCTGCTAATACCAAAGCCCAGCACCAGCGGCTTATCCGTCACTGAGCGCACACGGGCGATAAAATCGGTCAAATCGGGCGGGAGTTCGGTACGCGCCCCGGTGATGCCCGTGACCGAAATCACATAGATAAAACCGCTGGCCTGCTGCGCCACAACCTGGATGCGATCTGTATGGCTGGTCGGCGCGACGAAAAACACCAGCGCCATGCCTTCACGCTCACAGACCGCGAAAAGCTGTTTTTCTTCTGGCGGCAAGTCGGGAATGATAAAGCCCTGCGCCCCGACGGACTTCGCGTCCAGCACGAATTGTTCCACACCATAGGCCAATACCGGGTTGAGATAGCTAAACAGCAAAATCGGCTGATTTACGCCCCGCGCCCGCAAATCGCGCACTGCCCGCAGCCCATCGGAGACGGTTGTGCCATTTTCCAGCGCCACCTGACTCGCGGCCTGAATCGTCGGGCCATCGGCTAACGGGTCGCTGAACGGGATCCCTATCTCGAACCCGTCCACGCCTTCCGCCGCCATCACCGCCAGAATATCAATTGATTCGTCATAGCTGGGGTAACCAACCATGAAAAATGGCAAAAACGCCGCCCGCCCTTCCGCCTCTGCGCGGGCGAACATCGCAGCAATTGTGTCTAATCCGGTTAAAGTCGTTGATGTCATAATTCATTCCTTGTAGCACTATTTTTATCCATCGCCGCTAATCCCGCCTGCGTGATTTCCGTCGCGGCGCGGACGCGATGCGCCCAACTTTTGGCTTTGGCATCGTAGGCTTCCGCCACTTTTTGCTGTACTTCTGAATCGGATGCCTGCGCTTGAAATTGATCGGCAGATTCGTAATCCAGCCCATCCACCGCCAGATAATCAATCTTAAATCCGCCGCGTTGGAGCAGCACCGCCCAGCCCACATCCATATTGAGGGCGCGTGCGTCGGCATCATACGTCAGGATAAATTCGGCTGCGGCTCGGCTAAAGCCCTTTGAACCCGCGCAAAAGTCGATTTCACGCCCGAAGATGTGCGAGAAAAACAGATTTACCAGCTTTTCGGTTTGAATAAGTACCTGCGGATGGCTGGCTAAGGCCGCTTCCGTCCGCCCCAAAATCAGGCAGTCGGTCTTTTGGATTGCTTGCGCGGTAGTCGCCAATTCATCGGGATGCAGTTCCATCCAACGCAGCGCCCGATCCATATCGACGTAATGAATATGAGTCGATTCGGTTTTCTCTAACGCCAGCTTCAAGGTGGCGTGTCTACCGCTCCAATTGTCATAAACAATATGCGGGATATGCAATTCCATGAGCGCATCAGCGACTTCCGCGCCGCCGTCGGCATGAACCGATACCACAATCTCTTGATAAATCGCTCGAAGCGGTGCAATCAATCGCTGCAACCGCACCAATTCGCCGCGTGGAACCCACGCGCAAGCCAGAGTCACGCTCATCGCGCCATCTCCCGCGCCGCAAAAAATTCTAATAACGGGATGTGCTGGTCAAACGCCAACTGCATTTCTTTGCTTTCTTCATAGGTAAAAAAACGCATATCTTGGCCTTCCAACAGAGTCAGCGACTCAAGATTTTGAGTCATCGACCCGGCATAGACATGATTAAACACAATCAATTCCCCTGGATTGGTGCGTACAGGACATTGATACGCTTTCCAGAAAGTCACCGGCACATCAATCGCCAATTCTTCCATCATCTCGCGCTGCACCGCATCATCTGCCGATTCACCTGCTTCTACCTGTCCGCCGAACAACGTCCAATATCCGGCATGACGCAGTCCCGGCTTATCGTCGCGCTGTTGCAATAAGACACGGCCTAATTCATCAACCAGCAAAAACGCCACAACGGGTTTATAGTCCAGCGCAACGGGCTGCACATCGAAAAATTCCTCAAACAGCGCCTTAAACCCAAACGCAATCGGAAGTTGCTCAAGATCATCGCGCTTAAAAAAGCCGAGCGCCTGACCCTCGTTCAGCGTAATTTCTTCAGCGGTCTTGTCAATTTTGCCGACATACATATATTGTTCAACAACGACGAGATTCCCGTCCACAAACTGCGTATGCTCATAGGCTTTCCAGAGAGTCACCTCCGGCGCGAGTTCGATCTCTTCTAAAAGTTCACGCTTAATCGCTGCGTCCGCCGATTCATCATTTTCGATTCTGCCGCCCAACGTCGTCCAATGATTGGCGAAAGGCAGCCATGCCTTATCGTCGCGCTGTTGCAGCAGTATTTCGCCGCGTGGATTCATCAAAATCGCCCCCGTGCTTTTGATTTTAAGGGGCAAATTCATAGATTCAGTTCTTTCATGACCGTATCCAAATCTTTGTCGCCGCGCCCGGAAAGATTGACGAGGATAATGCTGTCTTTGGACATGGTTGGGGCGCGTTTGATCGCTTCGGCTACCGCGTGTGAGCTTTCCAGCGCCGGAATAATGCCTTCCATTTTGCACAAGGTCTGGAAAGCGGCTAAGGCTTCCTCATCCGTTGCCAGTGTATAAAAGGCGCGTTCCATCTGGCGCAAATAAGCATGTTCCGGCCCCACCGAGGCGTAATCCAGCCCAGCACTCACGCTGTGAGTATTCATGATCTGTCCATCGCTGGATTGCAACACGAAGGAGCGCGTCCCCTGCAAAACACCGGGTCGTCCCATCGTGGGATCGGCAAAACGCGCAGCATGTTCGCCGCTGGCAACTCCATGACCGCCTGCCTCCACACCGATTAGGTCAATATTTTCATCATCGCGGAAAGCGTGAAACAATCCGATGGCATTACTCCCGCCGCCCACACACGCGATGCATACATCCGGCAGCCGCCCCGCCATCTCGACAATCTGCGTTTTGGCCTCGAACCCGATCACGCTCTGGAAATCACGCACCATCATGGGATACGGATGCGGCCCTAACGCCGAACCGAGCATATAGAAGGTGTCACGCACATTCGTCACCCAATCGCGGATAGCCTCATTAATGGCATCTTTCAGCGTTTTGCTGCCGCTTTCCACCGGAATAACTTCCGCGCCGAGCAGCTTCATACGAAATACATTCGGCTGCTGACGGGCAATATCGACGCTTCCCATGTAAACATGACAATCCAGCCCAAGCAAAGCCGAAGTCGTCGCGCTGGCGACCCCATGCTGACCCGCGCCTGTTTCGGCAATGATGCGCTGCTTGCCCATGCGTTTAGCGAGAAGCGCCTGACCGAGTGCGTTATTGATTTTGTGCGCTCCGGTATGTGCCAAATCTTCCCGCTTAAGATAAATTTTCGCGCCGCCAAGCTGCTCCGTCAGACGCGCCGCGTAAGTGATCGGCGTGGGTCGTCCGGTATAGGTTGTCTGCAAGTGCGCCAGTGTTTGCTGGAATTCCGGGTCTCCCATCGCCTCATAGTAGGCAGCGGTCAGTTCATCCAGCGCGGGGACGAGTGTTTCTGGCACAAAGCGCCCACCGAATTCGCCAAAATAGCCGCGCTCGTCCGGGAGATTGGAACTATTGGTTTGAATATACATTGCCGTCTCTTGTTGTGTCATAAAATTCCCATTAAACCCCTACCACTAAACTCCGCCGTTCCAAAAAAATCGTGGTGCGCCAAATACCGTTTAACTGCCCAATGCGCTCTCGATAGCCGACCTCACGAAAGCCGCAGGTCTCATGCAGCGCAATACTAACGGTGTTTTCAGTAAAAATGGCAGTTTGAATCATCCAAATACCCGCCTGTTCGGACTCGGCAATAACCGCGTGTAACAATGCTTTACCTACACCTCTGCCGCGCACCTTGGAGGTGATATAAACACTTTCTTCCACAACGCCGGCATACACAGCACGGCTCGACACAGGCGAAAGCGCCGTCCAGCCGACGAC
>DAOTTO010000170.1:0-9355 GCA_034437895.1 Anaerolineae bacterium
AAATCCCATGCCGCGCTCATGCCCGCTACACCCGCGCCAATGATCCCAACACTAAAATTTTCAGCCATTAATCCTCGGTTTGCGATTGTGTGCGTGATTCAAGAACCCGCAAAAAATCCAAAGCATTAATGATTTTGATTTCTTTGTAGGTGTTCAAAACTAATAAATCTTGATCTTCAGAAACGATATAATGCGCGTTTCCCGAAAGAGCACAAGCCAAAATCATATCGTCTTTGCTATCACGAGATATAGCAGGGATATCATGAACAATTGTGCGTTCCCCTCTTGCTAGTCTAATTAAAAGTTCTGAGATTTGGTTCTCAGGAAATTCAAACTTTTTGCGTACTTTGGGACGACTGATGATATCCTCAATTTCTGCAAGTGTCGCTTCTGAAACGATAAGGATGTAATCGTCTTCATAGTCATAAACAATTTTAGCCGGAAGTGAACGCTGATTGATGACGGCACGGAGAAAAATCTGGGTGTCAATTACCACTCTTAGCTTTTCGTTCACGTCTAACTTCATCAAGCGCCTCGTCTAGTACAGCATTGATCTCTTCTTCACTCATTTGGGCGGTGAGTTCATGCGTCGGGCGCATTAATTCTTTAATCGCTCTGATCTCTTCCGCTGGAACGGCCCATGTAGTCGTCATCATGCGCTCTTGAACATAACGATTCAACTGATTTAATTCTTCACGAGGTAGTTGGTCAACCATACTCATCAAGTCTTGAAGTTGCACCATGATTGGTCACTCCTTTTAGCTATTCATCCCTTAAATTGTATCACACCGCGCCGACCATTCACGCGCCAGTTCTTATCTACAGTATCAAGTTGTTGCGCCATGCCGGAAGGCAATCCGACGATAGGATCGCTTTTGAGCGTCCGTAATGCCAGCAGTGGCGCGGGGAAATAAGCCATTACATCCGCGAAAGGTGTATCCGCAGGCCAAAGCGCATCCCCCACGATGCGACGATAATTTGCATCGCCCTTGACGATCACTAAACGCGCACCTTTGAATCCATTCAGTAAATGCGCTGGCGCATCCCACAGAAAATGGCTGCTGTTCCAAAATAGATTAGGCATCAGGCGCAGTCGTCCGGCGTGAATGGCTGACCGCAGACGATCTGCAAATACCGCGAAGTTCCCGCCTCGTTCCATCAAAATATCAAGGAACATCCACACATCTTTGGCGAGCGCATCACTCACGAAAGTCGGGTGCATTTTGAGATGCAGCACAACCTCATCGGCGATTCCGTCCAGCAGCGTATCGACCAGTGCTAAATCCATCGCCAATTCTGACCCGGCATTATCGTTGATGAAATGGACAGCACCGTTTCCATTCAGCAGTTGAGCGACGGTGGAAGCATTGTCATCCGCGATCAAATCTTCGGCATTGGCCTGTGTCCCATGTTCACGCGATGCGGCAAAACTTAAATCAATCCGGTTGCCCCATAGTGCGCGAGCAATACTTTCGCCTAAACGCACCGCCGCCGGACGGGTATCCATCAATGCAACTTCGACCAATTGCATCAGTGCGCGACTTTGATATTCCTCGATTTTGTTAGGCGTAAAGGGGTCGCGCCCTGTTTCCCACCAACGTATACACTCAATCACCTGCCGATAAAAATACGTTTCCGCAAAAAACCACTCTGTATTGAGCCATGTCTCATTTTGACGAGTCTCAAAAGCAGGCTGCCAATCGGTAAAATCCGGCGCGAAAGAACTCAACAGCGCGATTCGTTCATTATGTTGAATACTGCGGCTGAGGTTTTCTAATGCGCGGCAAATCGTCTCTGAATAATCGGGATTACGATCCATAATATCTTGAATCGTCGCCGGGACGCGCCGAATCATGGTGTCATGGGCGAAAGGATTGCTTGCATCAGTGCGAATAGGTGCGGGGCGTTTCATCGACATGGGATCCCTCAATTGAGAGCGGCAATTTCCTGATTAGAAGCAGCGCGTTCTTCGATTTCACGAGCGCGGGTAATGGCATTCCAGCCGAGTCCCTGACGGGCAAGGAAATAAAATCCGACCAGAGTCACCGGCAGCCAGATCACAATATGGACGACAAGGGCATAACCAGCGGCACGGGCGGCATCAATCCCTAAAGCGACCAGCACCAGCGAGACGAAAAATTCATACACGCCGATCTGCCCCGGTGACGCAGGAATCAGTCCAGCGAGATTGACCGTCCCGACCACGAGCAAAATTGCTGGATAGCCGACGTTCAGGTCAAACGCAAACGACACCATCCAATAAACCACCGCCTCGACCATCCAACTGGCATAAGAACTGATGACCGCGCCTGCTAAATGCGTCGGACTGCGTAAACCTTCTAAGCCGCCGATAATTTCTTCGCTCAATTTATTGACGATCTCGCCAATTTTACTTGGCAAAAAGCGGTTGATTTGTGTCACGAAAGCCCGAAACCACTGCGGCTTCGCTGCTAAAACGAAAAAAACTGCCAGCGCCAACAAAAACAGCGGCGCGGTAAAAGTCACGATCAGGCGAAGTTCATCCGAAGCCACATCCAGCAACGTGAGCGGAATAATGATAAACGTTAGCATCACCAGACCATCAAACACGCGCTCAACAATCACCGTTGTCGTAGCGCGAACTATCGGAACATGATGATTGCGCTGTAACAGCCAGATTCGCAAGGCTTCCCCACTGCGAAACGGATACACATTGTTGCCCATATAGCCAATCGACACCAACGGAATCAGCGATTTGAGCGGCACAAATTGAATAGCGCGAAGCAAAAACTGCCAGCGCAAAGAAATCAACGTAACCGCGCCGAAATACGTAACCGCGCCGATGAATAACCATGCTAGGTTTACATCGCGCAAGGTGTCAAACAGCGCTTCTGGCCGCAAATCACGAAAGGCAATCCACAGAAAAAACGCGCTGACACACAGCCCCACCAACACAAGCAGTTGTTGTTTTCGATTCATCAATCAAAATGGCCTATCGTTGATTTTGAGCCGATTGTAACAGTCGATCACGCTCTAATACACCCTGTGCTGCTCAGAACCTCAACGCTTATTCCTGCCACCATTTAAAGCCCTCTGGCAAATTATGGTTGCCAAGTCCCTCTGTCGGCGGTGTCGGTTGTGAGGGAACATCCGTCAGAGTCGGTGGCGTATATTGGCCTGATGTGCCTGTATAGGCAGGCAGCATCGGGACTCGTGGGACGGCATACCGCACGGGTGCAATGGGTGGCGGCGCACTGGCTTCTTTAAAGCGGCGGAATTGTGTCCGCAGGACGCTTAAAATCGCCCCAAGCCCTAAAAATAAAGATAACGCCTGAAATCCCCAGCCAATGACGGGGATAGCCCCAAACAGTGAGAGAATGAGCAGCCCAATCGCAAGCGCGATGAAGGATTTCTGCCGAGTGCCATCATCATAACGAAAAATTCGCAGCAAAAATCGTCCCAACGCCAACCCAACAATCGCCCGTCCCACAAAAATCGCCGTAAAGTAAAACAGACTCGCACCGCCGATATTGACGAGTGCGAGTACCAGTGCGATCACCAACACAATTGTATCCAGCGGCAGCACACTCAAAATCACCACGAGGAGTAAGCTGACCAGCAAAATAATGAGGACTATCGGAAACGAGAGAATAAAGCTCAACATACCCACCCCAATCGTCGAGATGGGGCGTGTGAGCATGGGGCGCAGCGGGGATTGCATCTGGCGCGGCAAAAGTAGAAGCCCAATCGCGCCAAAAAAAGCGAGCGTCGTAAATTCCCTTAAGGCTTGGGACAAATAAAGGCGCAAACTCCGGGCATTTTGCTCAACAGTGTTCCCTAATGTGATAGGATCCGCGCTGGAGCGAAAAACCACATCACCCGCTGTTTGCCCGTCGATGATGCCTTCATTAGTGGCGGTATAAGCTAAACTTCCGTTGATGCGCCCACTTTGAGTCAGAATAAAGCCGGGGTCAATCAGTTCGACATCAATAAAGCGGAAAGGAATGAGCAGCGTTTCTATCCGTGACGACACGCCGCTAGACGCGGAATTACCCACAGTTGCCGTCACATTGGTGCCGACACTACCGCTAATCGTCAGTGCTGAACCCCAGAAATTCACTTCACGCTCGACACTACCATCAATAATGAGCTGATAGCCGACATTCAAGACGCTGCCGGGAATATCGACCCCCGATGCGATCTTGCTGCTCAGATTGACCGCGATTAAACCGCCATTGGCATCTGTAAAAGTGGCTTCGGGTGTAGTGTTTAAGACGAGGCCGCCGAAGTGCAAGCTGCCGCCCACGCTCCCACCAAAATCCACCTGACCCGCGATCAGGTAAATACTGCCACCCACTTCGCCTTTAATGCTGGCGCTGCGTGCCGCGCCGATTAAATTGCCCTCGATGCGCCCATCGACGACCAAAGTCCCGCACAGCACGAACACATCACCTACAATCACGCGGTCTGCGGTGATAGTACACTGCTCATCGCGGAACACTTCGCGGGCATCCACACCGCCAACAAGAAAAAAGAGTGAGAGAAAGATCAGGATGATTGTTCTTCTGGAACGCATCGGGAATCCTGTTGAAGGTAAATTTTGAATTGAGATTATAGCATACGGGAGCGTCACGTTGTCAGTAGGCACTGTATAATGGTAAACTAAGCGAGGTTAAATAATCTACCTAAATTAGCTTTATATTATACAGATACAGAATGGCTGCGCCTGGCTTAAAAGGATAATCGCCGTGTCAGACGAATCGAACAAAGAACCAAGAAAAGAAACCGGGTATTTAAATGCCCCCGATGCGATACCTATGGAGGATCGTCCAGCACGTCCACAGACCAACATCCTTGGACCCGCATGGCGATTACAGTTTAAAGTTGGCGATAAAAAAATCACGCTTGATCTCGAAGATGTGATGCTGATTGGGCGCTCGGCAGATGGTGAAGAACAAAAATCACTCAGTTTAGATTTAGGCCCGCATGGTGCCTATCAAGGGGGTGTTTCTCGCCAACACGCCGCCATTACCCGGCATGAAGGCGGCCTTTATGTCGAAGACTTGGGCAGCACCAACGGCACCCGAATTAATGGTTTTCAACTCACCGCCCGCCGCAAATATCGCCTACGTGACGGTGATGAGGTGGAATTTGCCCGACTGCGGACGCTCATCCGCTTCGTGCGCCCCTCAGACGATCTTTCTAGTTAACCGATGTATCGCAGCTTTACAGATCGGGTGCTAGGGGGCGTTTGCGGCGGGTTAGGCGCGGCTTGGCGGGTTAATCCTTGGCTGGTGCGGATAGTCGTCATCCTATTTTCAACCGTCAGTTTGGGGGCAGGCGTTTTGCTCTATTTGGCATTATGGTGGGCGATGCCTTTAGAATCACTGCTGGAAGATCACCGGACAAATCCTCTTAATGTGCTGTTGATTCTTACCATTGTTGCGATCATAGTCGGCGCTTGGATTGGTCAAGTGACCGGGCAGTTAAGCAGCCCATCAGGACAGCAAATCTTTTTACCTGTCGCGTTGTTAGCACTCAGCGGCATCTTTCTGCTGCGTCAATTGGGGAGGCGCGTATAAAAATTCAACGTCGAACCAATCTTTTATGGGGACTGCTCTTTTTTGCTGTCGCGCTGATTTTGCTGCTAAACGCATTAGATGTGATCCCAAGCGGCCTCTATGACTTGTTGGAACGGGCATGGCCGGCGCTGTTCATTGTATTTGGGGTGTCCACTCTCCTGCGTCCGCGTGTTCCGCTTTCCGGGGCGATTGCCCTCGTAATCAGTACGCTGCTCGTCGGCGGGATGGCAGCGGTAGCTTATACCAATCGGGCAGATGAAGAACGTACCGATCAACAAAAGGCCATTACACAACCTATTTCGTCGGAAGTGACGCTGCTCGAAATCAGCCTAGAGACGTTAATGACTAATGTTGAGGTTGAATCCTCACCGGATCGTGCCGCCGGAATTACGGGTGAATTTGTGGGCAGCACAGAGAGCGTAATTGACGTTACCTACGCTGAAAGTAGCGATAGCCGCGCAACCTTTACCCTCAGAGAAACCCGTCCCGATCAATTCCCGAATTTGGAAGCTGTTGGGCGCGGGGTACTGCGTTTGCAAATCCCAATTGATATTGCTATAGCGATTTCTTTCGCGGGCGCGGATGGCGAAGTCACCTTCAATATGAGCGATCTCTCGTTAGAACGTCTAAGCCTCCTTAGTGAGCATGGGAATGTGCTGGTGACGCTGCCAGAATATGCGCCGCTTTCACCTAATGCTGCCGAACAACCCAGTATTATTACGGCTCGTGATGGCGCAGTTACGTTGTTTATCCCAGAAGCAGTCGCCGTTCAACTTATTTTGGAACGTGAAGGCAGTGAAATCCGTCCACAATTTGATGATGCGATCTATCGCTATCTGGAAGGCGATATTTTAGAAGCCCGTAGTTACGAAAACGCGGAAATCCGCCTCAATTATGTGATTACCGCGCCTAATGGCTTAATCCGTGTGGAGAATGCCGCCGGAAGCAGTTAGAAGCAATTAACGAAACGGCTAAATCACCCCTATGACTTGGCGTTTACATATCAGCAACCGAGCTATCCAATATCTGGACATCCTCGATGGGGAACCTACCGTAGTGGCGGCTTGGTCGCGGCGGGATCGTGTGGCCTATTATGATTTGGAAACAGGCGCACCGCTGGGTGAACATGCGCTGCGAACCATTGCTGTCGAGAATCGCCAGGGGATTGAGTGGCAGGCATTTTTGGCGGAACTGGTCGCCCCGAATGGCGCACCTTTGCCTATCGTCCGAATGCCCCACATCACCATCTATACCACTGATGATGGGCGGATGCGCCTATATCACGTTAATCAACACCAGCTTTACCTCGAAAGCGAAGACAAAGAAGTGCCGCTTGAAGTTGAAGAAACCGAAGAATTTCGGGTGTTGGCCTTAGATCGTTTTCTCGGCTTAAGCGCTGCGCTGGCGGAAGACGGCAAACTTCACGTCTATCAGCAGCATATTCGCGTGGGGGTGTTCGATCTTGGGCTGAGTGTGGAACGTGACCTAATGCCATCTGTAGCGATTTCACGCGGCGGCGGGTCGATTTTTGTCTGTGATGGGCAGTACATCATCCTCACTGATTCCAGCGGAAAAGCGCGGAAAAAATTGGAAACGCCGTACTTCGTGGGGAAAATGGCTTGTTCCCCCGCAGGACGTTACCTTGTGACCAGCGACCTAGAAACCGGCGTTGTGCGCGTTTATCACGGCGCGGATTTAACCCTGCTGCGTCAGCGCTTCGCCGTTGACCTGATGGCAAAAGCGACGCAGTTGCAATTAATGGGGGATCCACCGCCAATTTCAGTGGCTCTCAGTGCGCTGGCAATCGACAATCGAGGCATAATCGCCTTTGCGATGTCGGGCGTGATTTGCGTTACCGCCCTTACACAAATGGACGAACTTCCCCGTCCCCAAGCGCTGCTATAGAGTCTGGAAAGTAATTTGAAATTTTAACCGCCAAGAACACCAAGATTTTGAACTTAAGCGTCTGTGGTCTCTGTGGTTCAATGATTTTCAATTTCTTTCACAAATCTATATGAGTCGCTGATTACTTGAAAAGTGAGCGCTGCGGAAAGACCATGCGCTCAATCGACAATCGCCGTTGGAGCGAAATCCGGTTTGCGCGTTCAAAATCATGATGAAGATCAAGAATTAAATCGGCTTGCAGGTTGGACGGCTGTAAAGAGAAAATTGCCAATGTAACGGTATGCTCTCCCGGTGACAACACCAGCCATCGCCCCTCATTAATCGGCTTACGGGCTACCTTGGCGGTGGGCAACTGCGGCATGAGCCACAATTGTTTGAGCGTCTGTACGATATGCGTCAGGCTATCTGGCGGCAGAGTCCCGCCCGTGAGCAGCGGTTGGCGCTCATGATGGCGAAAGACCAAAAAATAAAGCGGCACTGCTTCAAAATGTTCTCGTAAAAAATTCGTCCGTCCTAAACGGGCAACTTGTTTCCACGCATCATTCGTGGGATTGCGTTGGATGAGGCGCTCGATGATGAGGCGTTGTTCACTATAATGTGCATAGATGGCGTTGAACTGCGGACGGTTGATTTTGCCTGCCGCGAATTCCCCCGCGACTCTTTCCATCTTTTCGCGGATGTGGTCTAATGTCGTCTTGGGGTCTTCTGCTATAACGCTCTGAAGCGCTTCAGGCAGCACCTCCGGCGACGAAATCGATTGTTCTTCTGGACGTTTGGGACGAATGGGGGAACGAATTAGACCAGTCGCTGGATTCAGCTCTGGTTCAAAAAATGAGTGCTCAGGTTGAGGATTATGTTCAATCACAATGTTCACTCGTTATGAAGTTGCACCCTAGCGCATCAACACAGCATATCACATAAGTGTAACACTAAAAACAACGGATAGGCTTTTAAATCTTAATGATGTTTAACGTTTCCCACCTAGGTTTGTATTTTGGTATATCGCATGTCGAACAAGCCAAGCGCCAAGCCCAACGACTGCCCTATAAGGCTGCTTGGAACACGCTGCATGAAGCCACTGCTGCCAATGATTTAGCCATTATACAGCTTAATGGTTTGCGTTATCGATTTGACAATGATCGTCGTGCCGGGGAAGGTGCTGTCAGCCTTATCGAAAATCCAGTGGGCTTAAATCAGGATGCGGTTTATTGGGATTCGCTGGCGGAAACCATCGTCACCGCGCAATGTTACGAAATGCTGCGCGATCATCCCGCATTTTCCGCATTAAAGCAAACACAATGGCGTGATTGGTTTTTGGAGCGTGTGACCCATTTTAACCAAAAGCCATTTGAGATGACCCAAGCAGAGTCGCTTTGGTTGGGGCTGTTGAATGTCGCGGCTGGAATCGTTTTAGAAGATGAGGCCATTTTTGAATCCGGCGCGGCAGTATATCGCCAGACGATTGACGAAAGCGTCCGCCCGGAAGGGTATATTGCTAAAGCGGTAGAAACGCATGATGGGCAAAGCCTGATGAATCAGGTGCTTTCGGCACAAGCACTGGTGCTAATGGCTGAAGCAGCACAACACGCCGGCGTTGATCTATGGAGCTACAGCCAACGTGGGGTTTCGGTACTCACTGCGACCACCTACCCGCTTTATTATTATTTTTATCCCGAAAAATGGCCGTGGGAAACAGGGTTAGACTTAGAATATGCCGCTGGACTTTTTCGGCAGCACGGCGGCTTTTTAGAAATCCTCAACCGTCGCTATGATCGTCCGCTGCGAGCGATCCGCTTGATCTTGAAGGACATCCGTCCAGTCAACGATCTTTATGGCGGCGGCTTGACCACCCTTACGCATGGTGTCGCAGAACGTCGCGGCTTGTTCGG
>DAOTTO010000171.1:0-9102 GCA_034437895.1 Anaerolineae bacterium
CGTTATTCGCCCTCGCAGCGCTTACCCTTCGGCTATTATTTCCCGGATAGCACAACGTCCCCGCCGCTGAACCAAGTCGCGGCGATGATAACAGGCGTGAGCCAAGCGCAAACCCTAAATCCAAAAATTGAGGCAGGCGGCAGCCAAACCTTTGATCCCGGCACAGGCGAGTTTGGCATCTATGTCTTAGGCTTGCAAAATCGCCTCACGTATACTGAGGATGTCCTTAACGCCGGTGGCCCCGCGCTCCACGCCGTCCGTGTTTATCCGCTTAAAAACCGCAGTGGTCAGATTATTTCCAACAGTTATCTGATCTGCTTTGAAGATGCCAGTAATGGTGATTATCAAGATTACGTGTTTGTACTGTCCAACGTAACCGCTGTCTCGTCGGTGACCCCAACCGCAACGCCTACCTCAACCCCAACATCGACCTCCACGCCAACTCCGACTGAAACATCAACACCCACGTCAACCGCAACGCCAACATCAACTCCTACTTCTACAGCTACATCAACCCCGACATCAACGTCCACATCGATTGCTACTTCAACGCCGACGGCGACAGCCACATCAACCGCCACACCCATTGCAACGGCTCAACCCGGCGCGGCAGCGCCAACAGGCATTACCGTCGTAGGCAGTCTGACGACATCGCCCGTTATGCCCTCTTTCCGTTGGAATTATGACCCTCGAAGCGATTATTATCGTCTGTTTGTAGCAACACCGGATTACACCATCGCCCCCCTGATCGACCAATGGTACCCGGCCACAGGCGGCGCAATCACTTGTAATGCCTCCACCTGCTCCGTTAGCCCTGGCTTGCAATTCAACAACGGAATCTATCACGTCTACATGCAGGGGTATAACAATGTAACAGGCTTAAGCGATATCAGCGGTAATAATGGCAGTGGGGTCTATACGCCCGTCATCTTTACCGTCGCCATGCCAACCGCCGCCGTCCCTACAGGCATTACCGCACTCGGCAGTTTAACAACCTCGCCCGTTATACCCTCTTTCCAATGGAATTTTGACCCCAACGCGCAGTACTATCGCCTGTTTGTGGCAACGCCCAATTACACCATCGCCGCGCTGATCGACCAATGGTATCCCGCAACGGGCGGCGCAGTCACATGTAACGCCTCCACCTGCTCAATCAGCCCCGGCCTACAATTTAGGAATGGCACGTACCACGTCTACATGCAGGCTTATAACACCTATACGGGCTTAACCGATGTCAGCGGTAACAACGGCAGCGGGGTCTATACGCCCGTTATCTTCAACGTCGCTATGCCAACCGCCGCCATCCCTAGTGGTATTACGGTGCTTGGCAGCCTCACGACCCTGCCTGTTCAGCCCACTATCCAATGGAACGCTGACTCCAACAGCGAGCGTTATTTACTCTATGTCGCATCAACCTCCGGCACGATTATTCACAGTGCTTGGCACTTAAGCACCGAAGTATGCAGCGGCGCGACCTGTTCCGTCAGCAATCTTCCCATCACCGCCAACGGTCAATATGTGATTTACATGCAGGCCTATAACGGCGCGACCGGATTGAGCGACTTCACAGGCAACGACGGAAATGGCAATTATACCCCCATCACCTTCACAGTAGCGGTGCCTGCCCCTGCTGTACCCAATGCCGTCGGGGTGACTGGAAACCTCAGTGTATCGCCCGCAACACCCACCTTCCAATGGAATAAAGATGCAAACGCCGAGCGCTATTTGCTGTACGTGGCAACACAAAGTGATGTCATCATCTACAGCGCTTGGCAGCAGGCCAACACGATTTGCAATGGGGCTGGCTGCACCGTCACACCTGGCTTTACGCTGACCACTGGACAGTATAAAATTTTCATGCAAGCCTATAACGGCTTTGGCGGGTTGAGTGATTTCACGGGCAACAACGGAAGCGGAACATATACGCCCATCACCTTTTCTGTAGGAGCGCCCTAATCGCTCCTAACCGCATTCAAAGGTCATTCCATGGCGCAAACGGCGCGTATATTTGAGGCAAAACCTGACCGCAGGCTGAATTACTGGCTTTATCAGCCGGAGACGTATCCCGAAAGACACAGTTGGCCTGTGATTTTGTTCCTGCATGGCAGCGGTGAACGCGGGGACGATATTCAGTTGGTCAAAAATTATGGCCTGACAAAATACATTGATACGCGCCCCGATTTCCCTTTCGTCGTCGTGTCGCCCCAATGCCCGGCAGAAACACGCTGGATCGATCATCTGCCAGTGCTGAATATGCTGCTGGATAATCTCCTGCTCACATTGAATGTTGATTCCAGTCGAGTCTATCTCACTGGCTTAAGCATGGGTGGGCAGGGCGTTTGGTATTTAGGCGCAGAAAACGCCGAGCGTTTCGCAGCCGTCGCGCCCATTTGTGGACGCACCCCTCCCGCCGCAGGCTATCCAGCCAAAGTCTGCACCTTACGCGATACGCCTGTGTGGGTGTTTCATGGCGATAAAGATGACCTTGTGCCGATTCAAGAGTCGGAGCGCATGGTCACGGCGCTTAAGTCGTGCGGTGGCGATGTTCAATTTACCATTTTCCCCGGCGTTGGGCATAATTCATGGGATTTAGCTTATAACGACCCCGCGCTTTATGATTGGTTTTTGCAGCATACTAAGACCTGATGTGTTTAGGTCATTTTTCGTAAACTTGCAGCGACCCAGCCTCAAACACCAGCGTCCATCTTTCCACCTCTTGCAGCATTCGGGCGGCTTGTGGGATATGCACTACGCCCCAATTGCGCCACAGATCATCCACTACCACGAAACGGGCATTTTCCAGACGCGGATCAAAGGCATAGCGTTCTGGAGGCAAATTACTGGGGATATGGATCGATTCCAAGCCCATTGCCGACACACTCATCTGAAAATCGGCGGCGTGGGCAGTCAGCAGCCAAGCCATCGCCGGAGAAGCAATCACAACATCATCAGGCGTTGTCCGATCATTGATAAACTCAGCCGCCTGCTGCACGGCTGCTGGATCGAGCAAAAAAGGATCAATTGCCGTTTGATAGTGTCCGTTCACATGGTTCAGTGTGAGCGCTAAGGAGGTCATCAGCGGCACACCGATCACAAACAAAATCAGCGACATGACAGCCAGCCGCCGTATCGATTGATTTTGAATCACATCTCCGAAATCCGACATCCGCCACAATATCAGGGGCGCATAGCGCACAAATGCCGCCGCGCCAAGCGCCACTAAAGGCAGCAACGGAATCATGTAATAGGCGCTCAGGCTGGTTAACGCTACCGTCCGCCCTAAAACCACCAGTGGCAACAGTAAAAGCAATAACGCTGTCGCTTTAAAATGCGCCTCCCTCAGCAAAAACAGGCCGAACAGTCCAATCGGAAACCACACATCTTGGGAGAGCAGTGTGGTGTAATTTAAGGCAACATTGCCAATTTGACCGGCCAGCGTGAGTTTATTCAGCCGAAACAACGTGTAATTCAGGTCAAACCAGAACGCATCCGGCACAGTGATAAGCATTAAGACCGTATACAGGCCAAAAGGCAGCGCGATCAACGGCAGCATCCACACCATATCGCGCCAGCGCCGCGCAAATACAACTAGAAGCAGCGGCGCGACCAATGAGCCGATCATCAAATCACTAACAAGCCCAATGCCAACCACCCCTGCCGCCAGTGCCACCCCATACCGTGCGCCGCTGCGCCAATAGACCGTTAAGCCGAATAAGGCCAACAAAACCATCGGCGTGAGCAGGTTATAACTAAACCCAAAACGGCTGTAGAGGACTGCCTGCGGATAAATCGCCAGCATCAACGCCGCCAAAAGCGGTAAAAGGCGCTCCCTAGGCAGCAATCGGCGGCAAACACCATAAAGCAGCCCAACCGAAAGCACCCCCAAGCTCCCAGTGAGGAGGCGTAAAGTGAACATCTCCACACCAAAAACGCGCATCGCCCCCGTCAGCGTCAACTCAAACAACGGCATCCGCGCAAACAACAAGGTCGATTGGTTGACCGCAAGATACTGCCAGCGGCCTTGCATCAAGTGATGCGCGATGTCGAGATGTGTGGCTTCGTCGGTGTACCAACCGGGATTTTCTCCGACGTTATGCAGCCGCAAATAAGCCGCTAATCCGAGGATGAGCAGCAATAAAACCACTTCAAATGCTGGGTTTAGGATAAACCGACCACGCACAATAGTTGGAGATGGGTCAATTTGAGGGATTTGGTCAGCCATCGCAGCCATTAGAGGCGTTTGAGTAAATCAGCGATCACATCTTCGAGCGACCATACCGCACCGCGTGATTCCGCCGCACTAAAGCGATCCTCTTTAAGCTGTCCGCGTAGATCATCTAATGCCTTATCAGTTCGCTGCGTCGGTGCGCCCTTCGCAAAATTCCATGTCCGCACGAAAGCGAATAATGCAACTGCTTCTTCCGTTTTATCGCTTTTACTAAACCAATCCGCAATCGCATAAATGGTGGAAATGGTCTGCTGGCTTAATTGGCCTTCGAGGGTTGTTTGCAGCGCTTCATGGAAGTAAACCCAAGCCGCGCCCTCATCGCCTGCCTCGGCTGCGGCAGTCCCCAACATCGTCAGCGCATTACAAATGCCGCCATGATCGCCAATCTCACGCCGAATGTTTAGACTCTCTAAGAGATGACTTCTGGCAGTATCATATTCTTTAAGTTTGGTTTCGATCTGCGCCAACATCGACAGCCCAGTTGCCACCGACATCTTCTCGCCGATCTGCCGCAGCATATAAACCGATTCAAGACATAACCGCTTTGCTTCGGGCAAGTCGCCCTCAATTTCCGTCACAGCACCGAGGTTATTCAAACAATAAGCGATGCCGGGGCGATCATTCAATTCCCGCCGAATCGCCAAACTTTCACCGTAAAGTTGACGGGCGCGGGGAATATCATCCAGCATATCGTAAGTGATGCCGAGGTTATTCAACGCCCGTGCAATCCCCAGCGGTTCGCCCACTTCCAACATGATTGCATGACACTGCTGACAAATATCCCGCGCCTCAATCAGATTGCCTAGTTTAGAGGCAATCACACCCCGATTCATGAGCGCATAAGCCACTTTTTGCCGCTTGCCCAGAGCTTCGTAAATCGCCATGCTTTCGTCAACTTGGATTCTGGCTTGCTCAAATCTGCCCTGCCGGAAGTCCAATTCGCCTAAAGCCGCCACCGACTCGGCAATCCCAAACTGATCGTCTAATTCACGATAAAGCGCTAAGGCTTGTTCCTGCCAAAGGCGCACTTCGTTATAATCGCTTAGTCCATAACACGCTCGTCCCATGCCATATTGCAAGTCCGCCAGTCCCTTACGCGGATTTTCTTGGCGCTCATACACTTTCAGCGTAAGGCTGCGCTCATAATGACGCTTGGCTGGGCGGAAGTCATTCATGTCATACGCTTGTTTCCCCGCTACCGCCAAATAATTGCCCTCTTTCACTTCATCGCCAGCCGCCGCCCAATACGCGACCAAGACCCCCGCATACTCATTAACCCGCGCCTGATAAACGCTTTCAATCGCCTCCGCAACCTGACGATGAAGGCGCTGCTTATCCGCATCCGTCAGTCCGCTTAAAAGCCCTTCGCGCAGCTTATCGTGGGCAAAGCGCCAATGGCTTTCTTGAAAGTCCAATACCGCCGCGTTCACACATTCGGTCAGCCATTGATCGAGATCAAATTCGGTTTGTGTGGCTACGATATGCCCTAAAAGCGCCAGATCAAGCCCGCGCCCCGCCACTGCGGCAGCATCCAGCACAGGCCGCGCCCAATCAGGCACACGGCTCAAACGGCGCTGTACGATGCGCGTAATCCCGCCCGCGAAAACTGTTGGCGGCAGCGTGACCTGCCCAATTTCGCTTAAGCGCCCACTTTCTTCCGCCAGAACGCGCACAACTTCAACCAGAAAAAAGACATTACCTTCCGTCTCTTTTTGTAACATGCTGATGACTTGCGGCTTTTGGCCTGCATTTCCCAGCATCGACGCGCTCAACTGCGCGATTTCATCATCACTCAAGCGGCTCAAAGGGATTAAGCGCATCTCCGGCAGTTCCGCTGCTAAGTCTGGACGCTCATCATTGCGATAATTGCCCACAATCATCAGCGGCAAATCCGTTACAAGCTGCGATAATCCCACCAGCACTTTGAGTTCGCTACCCACCCATTGCAAATCTTCCAAAATCAACAGTACAGGCTGCTGTGCCGTGACTTGCTGAAAAACCTTCTCGATCACCTGAGAGAGGCGTTTTTGCAGCATATCGGGGTCATTGCTGGGGAAATCAGGAATCTCACGCCCTAAAAGCCCCGGTAAATCCGGCACAATCGTTTTCAAGACAGCTGCATCCGCATCTTCAAAGCCGATATGCAACGCCAACCGCCGCATAACATCGCGCCACAATTGATACGGCAGCGCGGAGTTGCTCACGGCCTGCCCCGTCAGCACCAATGCCCCTTCCACCAACGCTCGCGTCCGCAGTTCATTCATCAAGCGCGATTTACCGATTCCGCTTTCGCCGCCGATTAGCCACGCACTGCCTTTATGTTGGTTTTCTTGTGCGGGCGACTCATGATTCGCCCCTGCGGAAATGGCATCATCCGGTAACTTCATAATTTGCTTCAAATGGTCTGCGAGTAAACCGAGTTCCGCCTCACGCCCGACGAAACGTGCCGCTTGTAAAAAGCTGTCGCGGATGGCAGCGGTTTCTTGCGGTATGGGACGGTTGATCGCTCCACTCAAAGCAGATATAACAGCTTCCGCTGTTTGAAAACGCTTTTCTGGCTCTTTCGCCAGCAGTCGCCATAACACTACTTTGATTTCGTCGGAGGTATCTAGCGGCCCCAAATCCACCGGCGTGGACAAAATACTGTTAATCAATTCATGCACATTATCAAGCGCATAAGGATGGCTGCCGCTTAAAATTTCATACGCCATCATCCCGACTGCATAAAGATCAGCGGCCTCCGTCGCCCCACGTCCCATCAGCACTTCCGGCGCAATATATGCCAATGTACCAACGGCTTCCCCCGTATTTTTGCCTTTAAGGTCAACCGCAAGGCCAAAATCGAGGACATAAACATGATCGCCTACCGTCAGTACATTACTTGGCTTCAAGTCACGATGTAAAATCCCGCGCCGATGAATATACGCCAGCGCTTGCAGCATTTGGTTCATCAAGCCGATTTTTGCCTCGATAGAACGTCCTCGCGCCGCCTCAACGAGGGTGTGTGCATTTTGCAGAAGCGACATCGTGAAATACGGCTGACCGCCTTCAAAACCGTAATCCAAAACGCTGATGACATTGGGATGACGCAGCGAAGAAAGGGTCTGGAATTCGTGCGCCAACGCCATCCGAGGGCTTTGGGTCGGACTCATGCGCGAGTTAAAGTCAAGCTGGTCGGCACCGACCAAGACCTGTTTCAGCGCGACTTCCTGCCCCGTTAAGCGATCTTTTGCGCGATGCACCGCGCCCATCCCGCCCGAACCAAGCTGCTCCCCAATTCGGTAACGCCGCGCAATTAAGTTCGATGGTGATGATAACGCCGATGAGGGTTCATGTAAGTTCATGGGTTTGACTTCGTTATATTGCGAAACGATCCTGATAATTTAATTCTACCGGAGGATGGAAAAGAGGTACATTGAGACGACGTAAATTTTTATTTATAAATACAAACAAAGCACCAAAGGTTTTCTTTGATGCTCTATTGTTTATCTTGTTAGAAGTTATGCAGTTCACAGTGATTAGTTTATGCTCAAGCGAGCGGGAGTTTTGGTCTTTTCTAAAAACTGATAAATATGTGATGTTGCTTCATAAAGGACGTTGCAGTTCAGCTTGTTTCGCATTTTCAGCATCGATTGCTTTGCGAACCTTTGCGTTCTCCGCGCCTTTGCGGTTCATCCTCTTCTGTTCTGAAAATACTTCAATGTCCGCTTTAGATGGGCTGTTGTATCGCATTTTCAGCATCGATTGCTTTGCGAACCTTTGCGTTCTCCGCGCCTTTGCGGTTCATCCTCTTCTGGCTAAAACAGCCCAACGATATTCCCCTCATCATCAATATCGACATTTTCAGCCGCAGGATGATCGGGCAGCCCCGGCATCGTCCGCATATCGCCGCATATCGGATAAATGAACCCCGCGCCAACGCTGGCACGTACTTCACGAATCGGTAGCGTAAAGCCCTTGGGCGCGCCTTTAAGCGTCGGATCATGACTCAGGCTGAGGTGCGTTTTCGCCATACAGATGGGCAAATCCCCAAAGCCATTGGCCTCATAATCGCGGATTTGACGCTCCGCTTGCGGATCATACGCCACATCTGCCGCGCCATAAATTTTGGTCGCAATCGCCTCGATTTTGGCCTTGATCGGCTGATCGAGATCGTAAAGAAATTTGAACTCGCTCGGTGTTTCGGCGGCCTGCACCACCATTTCCGCCAATTCCATCGCCCCGCGTCCGCCGTCGGCATGATGCCGCGCTACCGATGCCCCCAATGCCCCGGCTTCAACCGCGATCCGCTTGATGGCGGCGATTTCTTCGGGATGATCGGTGTTAAACACATTGATGGCGACCACAGGCGTAACACCATGTAAAGCCAGATTTTCGAGTTGTTTGATGAGGTTCGACGCACCGATTTCGACGGACTCCACATCATTTTCCAGTATTTCGGGCGGCAGTGCCTTCCCCGCGACCACTCTAAAGCGTCCACTGTGGCTTTTGAGCGCCCGCACTGTGACGACCAGCACCGCCGCATCCGGCTTAAGGCCGCTGTAGCGACACTTGATGTTAAAGAATTTCTCCGCGCCGATGTCCGCGCCGAAACCGGATTCCGTCACCAGATAATCGCCACATTTTATGCCGATCAAATCCGCCAGAACGCTGCTGTTACCATGCGCGATGTTGGCAAACGGCCCCGCATGGACAATCGCAGGCGTATTTTCCAGCGTTTGCAGCAGATTAGGCCGCAGCGCATCTTTCATCAAGACCGTCATCGCCCCCGCCGCGCCGATTTGCGCCGCCGTCACCGGCTTTTTATCATTTGTTAGGCCGACCACAATCCGTTCAAAGCGTTCTTTCATATCTTGGAGTGAAGTCGTCAAGGC
>DAOTTO010000172.1:0-30458 GCA_034437895.1 Anaerolineae bacterium
TGTTTCAGTTAAATCCGTCGGGGTCGGTGGCGTTAGGGTAAACACAGTAGGTATGCTTGTCGGGTTATCGGTTGCGCTGCCAGTGACGATCTGGGTTGGGGCGGGAGTTTGTGTCTCGATAGGACCCGTTAGGCGGAATGAAAACAGCAGCAACCCTAACAAAATGAATAAAACCAAGATTGTGACTGCGACCAATGCGATGAGCGCCAGTCTACGGCGGTTAGGCGGTGATGTGGGTGATGTGGGTGGCGGGGTATAATGGATGGGAAGCGCAAAGGTTTTAAAATCGGTGGATTCTTCCTCTTGCCCCTGAATTGCGTATTTGAATGATTCTACAAAGGCGGTGACACTGGGAAAACGTGCCGTTGGCTCTTTTGCCATCGCCCGCGACAATACAGCCGAGACAGCAGGAGGAAGGTCAGCCCGCACCGTGTGCGCCGGTGGCGGTAGCGTGTTGACATGCTGTTGATGCAGTAGAAAGCGGGTTTTCCCCTCGAAAGGTCGGCTGCCGGTGACGATCATATAAGCAACAATACCGAGGGCATATTGATCGGCTGCACCTGTCAGTTTATGGCCTAGAATTTGCTCCGGGGAAATGTAGTAATCTGTGCCGAGGACGATATCAGGTCTGGTCCTATCGGTAGAATCTTCAGTTACCTTGGCAATGCCGAAATCCACCAGCAACGCATTGCCTTCATCATCAAACATAATATTGCTAGGCTTGATGTCGCGATGAATCACCTTTTTTTTATGGGCGTAATCCAATGCACTGGCGATTTGCTGAAGTATGTCGGAGAGTTCACCCAATGAGGGGCGAGGCCCGTTTGTTTTCTCTCTTTCATCTAGGCGTTGTTCTAAGGTGCCGCCAGAGATATAACGCATCACGATATAACTAATTTGTTGGGGTGTTTTGCCAAAGTTATAGACGGGGACGATATTGGGATGTTCAAACGCTGCTCCCACCTGCGCTTCCCGGAAAAAGCGGTCTTCATCATTGACCTGAGACAGCGAGGTATGCAAAACTTTGATCGCCACATGACGGTTGAGCGACTCTTGACGACCAAGATAAACCGCGCCCATTCCTCCTTCGCCAATGAAGGAGACAACCCGATATTCGCCTAGTTTTTGCCCTACCAGCGACATATTCACGGCGATACCTCTTCAAAGTCTTCTAAACAGAATTGCAATTTAACCTTGCCCAAACGTAACCAATCGCCGTGTTGTATGGATTGTAAAATCCCAACCTGTACCGGAATCTCATTAATGTAGGTAAGATTATTTTCATTCACGCTTTCCACCAAGAAACGTTCCGCCACCCAAGTTATACGGGCATGTGGACGCGAAACGGTGCGTTCTGGATCAAGGTTGGTCAGGTTGACTGCCAGCATATCGGCAGTGAGTGATTTGTCCGTATCGGGCCGCCCTAATAGTGCGGGTTGGCTGGTTAGATCAAAAATGTGATTTTTTTCTGAGAGGAGGAAGATACGCTTGCCCGCTGGGGCGATGCTAAAAATCAGCCTGTCCCCGTTTTTGATCCCCGCCTGTTCCACCGATTGACTGGGGGAAAGCAAGCCTCCGGCCTGAGTGCGAAGGACATATTGACCCGCGCTCAATTCAAATTCACGACAAATTTCGCCCAACAAGCGGCGGATGAGCAGATCATCGCGCACTTCCACTTCTTGATCGCGTTCTGTATCTGCAAATAAGTCCGAACTGATGGTCAGGCGAATAGTCATAAATAATGTTATCCGTTACGCATGTTTATATTTAATTTGCTTAACCCAGTAATCTAAAGAATTTTCCATATCCTGATTGGGTAATTGCGGCGTGACAATTTGAACGAGCGACGTGATAGCAGATTTGACTAAATGCGCTCTTCCTTGCGGCAGTTCGCCCGCACTGCCCGCCCGGATGCGCCCACGCAGCACCATCGAGACCGAATCGGCATTATCCAAGCCCAGACCATAAGGCGGTACCGTGAGCGGTTTCATAAAATCATTGGCGGTATTCATCGCACCTGGCGACCCTGCAACGATAAAATGAAGGCCATAGCGATGCTCGTTGGCAAGACTGCCCAACTTAATCAGATAGTCCGTACGGCTAACCCCCGTACCTAGCTCATTAAGGAGCGCGTCATAATTATCAATGATGACGATTAATTCCGGTTGGGGTGTCTTGGCGCTTTTTCGTACTTCGATCTGGCTGCGAAGTGCATCAATCATGTGGTCAAGTTGAGAAAGATTAGCAACAGTGCCACGCACTTGCTTGAGTTCTTGTAAGTCATGATTGCCACCATGTGCAAACAGCGTCTGCCAGAAATCCACCAGATAGAAGCCGATATGCTCCTTGCCATAATGCCAAGCTAAAGAGAGTAACCAACTCCGCAAGACAGTGGTTTTCCCGCAATTAGGCGGCCCCACCACGAGAAAATGTGGATTGCGCTTGGTTAAGCTGACAGGAATCGGCTTTAAATCCACATCAGAGATAACAAGCAGGGTCGACTCGAGGCTGGATTGAGTAATGACCGTTTCTAGCGAAATGATTGTTGGCAGAATTTTGACTGTTTCTGGTTTTTCATGGGGCCATGCCGCCGCCATCCGTTGCACGAGCGCTGCCAATGTTTTATCATCTTCCTCTTCGGTTTCGCCGGACGGTTCTGCGGCTTTATTTGACCCGATTGGAAGCGCGATTTGGAATTCTAGGGGCGTTTTTTCGATACGGATGAAGCCTCTTCCGATGGTTTCCGGCAGATCAGTTACACCGCGCCCGACCACACCCAGATATTCCCCGACTTCCGCTAAACGCAGCGCAAGTCTTTCATTAAATAAGTTGTAAATTTTGGCGGGCATTGCGCCCACTTGTTCTGCCGAAACGACGATATGAATCCCGACGGCACGCCCTTCTCGTGCTAAGGTCGCAAAGCTTTCCATGAGTTCGGAAAAGGTTTCCCGGAAATCAGCGAAATTATCTAACACCAACAGCACTGCACGCTGGCGGTTTTCAGGATGGCGCGTGTTATATTCTTTTAAGTTCATTGACCCCATAAGCACCTTGCGGTCATCCATCAACGTGAGCAATCTACGAAAGAGGCGGTGAACCCGTTCCGTTTCATCGGCTGTGATTAGGGCAATGCTGTGTGGTAATGCCCCAAAAAGACCTAGGCCTCTACCAAAATCCAGAAAATAAAATTGGAGCTCTTCAGGTGAATGGGTTGCAGCAAGTCCGGTGATCAGCGTTTGCAGCAGGCCGGTTTTGCCATAACCGGAAATGCCAAAGACAACCACATGGCCGTGTGTAAAATCTAAGATGAAAGGCATCTGCCGAGCGTTGACTGGATCATCAAGCTGCCCAATAACGCTCCGCATGGCCTGTTCCTGCCAGTCGATTCCGCCCCATTGAGCAAGTGGGTTATCTATCCATTCCGCCACATGAGGCGAAAAATCCCTCAGAAGTAAATAGTCAGGTAGAGGGTCGGGCCAAGGTTTTTGCTGCTGCTGGCTAAACTCTTCAGCGAGATTTTTCGTATGTTTGACAATGACATCCAGTAAGGTCGTTCTTTCGGTAATGGCCGTGTTTAGCGAAACTGCTTGTTTCTCTGCTGCTTTTTTTCGCCTGATGCGCGACGTGTTTTTCCAGTTAACGGGGGCTTCAATTTCAACCTGTGGTCCGTAATATTCAACATTAACTTGCGCGATTTGCATTAGACTCAGGTCTTCACCCACGCGAAGATAAGCGCGGCCTGGCACATCTCTTGGCAAATAGCGTGCATCCATCCGCCCTAACAGTTCACGACTGTCTTCGCCGCTTTCTACGCGCAGGCAAATCCGAAACTTGACGTTATTTTGTACCTGCTCGCTTACTAATCCGCCGGGACTTTGGGTGGCGAGGATAAGGTGTACGCCCAGTGCCCGACCTTTACGCGCAATACTATCAAGCTGGCCTTTAAACTCTGGACGTTCTTTAATCAGTTCCGCAAACTCATCAATAATCATGAGGAGATGAGGGAAAGGTTTTAAAAGATGCAGGCCGCGCTTGTGATATTCGCCAATATCCTCGGCTTTTTCTTGTTCGAGTAAGCGCTCGCGGCGTTTTATTTCTGTGCCGATGGCGGTGAACGCCCTTACCCCCGCCAGACCGTGCAAGTTCGTGATAACGTCAACAGTATGCGGCAAGTCGCGCAGCTTTTCAAAAGTGGTACCGCCTTTGTAATCAATCAACACAAAATTGACGATGGTAGGATCGTAATTCAGCGCGATTTCTGTCACCAGAGTCATCAATAATTGGCTTTTGCCAGAGCCAGTTGTACCGGCGATTAAGCCATGAACACCGTCACCTAGATTTTGCTCAAATGAGAGGGTGCGAATGTCGTCCTCATTGATTTTGCCGATTCGTGCTGCAGGCCAATGCGCCGAATTGTCCCGGCTTTTTTTCCAATTCTCAAGGATAGGTAATTCTTGTGGCGCTTTGCCGTCATAGAGTTCTAACAAGGTTAGGCGGGATGGCGGTTGGGTGGCATAAGTGGCACGTATCCGCAATGATGAGAGCTGGCGGGCAAAAATGTCGGCAAGGTCTTGGTTGAGTGTGGCCTTGCTCACTAAATCGGCTACTCCATTGCTGCGCGGCGCGTTCATCCCGATTTCGTTATAACGGAAGTAGGTCTTTTGTGCGTTGTCTTCAAGTTCAATGACAGCAAGTTGAATGACAGCAAGGCATTCGCCGGGAATTTGTTGGGGCGCCGCCGCCAGAAAAAGTATGGCGGCCCCTAGTGTTTTACCGTGAGCAAGGATGGTCGATAGTGGTTTCTGAGATTTTGGGTCGTCCAGCGACGTGACATCAGAAGCATCCACGATGACGACCAAAAACGGCAGGCTAACATCGGCATTGGCATCATTGTCCAAGCGTAATTGACGGCGATCTAATTCAGTTTGCAGCTTTTTCCAGAACAGCGGTGTTTCCGCAGGATCAAAGCAAAGTTGTTCGCGTTCATCGGAGGTCGGTGTTTTGCAATGGGGCAAATAAGTTGTCCATTGCCATCGCTTTCGCATTGATGCGGATCCAGTAATGTATAAACGCAAATCACTAGGGGCATGAAAGGCGGTTAGGTGTACGATTAATGCCCGAACAAAATCGTTGGTTGTATCGACTGTTGTGCCAGTAATACCCACAGCATGAATTTGGCGCAGTGCTAACATCAGCGGTGCATCTTGTATGTAGATAAAATCATCTGCCAGTTTACGGGCTTTTAAAAGTTGCGGTGCTTCCAGATTATCGGCAGTGAAAGCCTTAAAGGTCACAGTTGATGGCTTTAAACCCTGCCCCATCCGTGCCATACCGAAGTCGGGGTCTTGTGGACGGCGTTCCCATAACCGAGAATTAGTCATTTGCGCCATACGAAAAATCGTGGTTGGCGTAGGGAAATTGTGTAAGTAAAATTTCTGCTGTTGTTCACGTGCCGCGACCATTTTCTGCTGTAGATCACTTAAAAGATGGTCGTAATTATCCTGCTTGATTTTTTCTTTGCGCTGATTCGTACGCCATGTCAGATACCCAACGCTCCCACTGATGATGGCCGTAATGCCCATCGGCAACGCATAAAGCAAACTCCGGTTTGCCACCAGTGCATAACCCAAAATCGTTACCAAGGGGAGTGCAACGAGCAGCAGATTCAACCGACTGGTCGCAAGCGAAGGCGTGGGAGGATTGGGAATAGTAAGTTCGCCAGAGGGGAGTTCTGCTGAAATGATGCGAGGCGGGCGATTAAACAATTGTTGAGTCATCGTCTTATTTTCGAATTATTTGATTCAAAGATATAAATAGAGTATACATAATATCTTGACCCGATACAAAGTTTTTGTTATATAAGTGAGATAGAACTTGTCATGAAACTCGTATGTAAAGAAGGCAATATTGCTGACGAAGGAAGTTTCTGGTGTCGCCATTGCGAAAGAGGCTGTGCGCCGAGACAGCTTTCGCTATTATTTGAACATGGTGAAAAACTTGATGCAGTAGAGATCGTTGCGCTGCTGCGGATTTTCCCTACTGCCACCTTGTATCGCGCTCGTCGCGGCAACCGGAATGTATTGGTAAAAGTTGCACATCAAGGGTTTGAACAGCAGCTTAAAGCGGAAGCAAATTTGCTGCACCAGCTTAAAGCGGAAGCAAATTTGCTGCACCAGCTTACAGCCCATGCCGCTTTTCCTGACATACTCCCGATTGATGAACGCCAACCCCGACTTTATGGCAAGTTTACAGTTCGTGAGCAAACAACCTATTATCTTATCCTAAAAGATATGCAGGGGGTGTTCTTACGCGATATGCTTAATCAACATCCACAGCCGCCGCTGCTTGATGCGACTTGGCTTACTATAGGAATCGGTGAGGCTCTGCGTGTATTGCATGAAGATTATCATCAGGTGCATCTAGGTTTAAACCCGAATGCGATTTTAGTTCAGCACTCCAGCGAAGACGTGCCACGCCCAATTTTGCTTGATTTCGGCAATTTGACTCCAATTGCTAATCGCCCGGTATCGATGGTTGTATCTTCATATATGCCGCCGGAACAGGTTGAAAAAGGAAAATGTACCCTAACCGCCGATGTTTATACGTTGGCAGCGATATTCTACGAAATGACCGCTGGACAGCCCATTTTCTCCTCTAATTTTCAAACAGATGAAGTGCTTCGTGCCATGATTGTAAATACCGAACCAATTCCTCTAAAGCAACGGCGGCCTGAACTTTCCAGTAGAATTACATTAAGTATTACACAAGCGCTCGAAAAAAGAGCCTCTGCGCGGCAGGCGACAATTAAAGCCATGCTTATACCGCTTCGGGATATTTTTGGTGATGTGCCGCTAAGTACCCCAAAACTTCGAGGTTTCTTACAGGGGATTGATCCGCGCTTGCTGGCAATAGTGATTTTTGGACTGCTGCTCATCATGCTTTTTCTAATCGTCATAATTTCTATCACTTACGGATAATCAGGGATATTACATGGTCTAAGGAAACAACAATTTCACGTCAACCGTTTGACCGTCTTGCACAGACGACACGAAAGTTTGCTCCACGTTGAACACGCCGATACGGTCAAACTTATCCCTTTTTTTGTGAACACCTTCACCAGTTGTAAATCAGGATCGGCAATCCAATATTCACGCACACCATATTTTCGTAGAGGTCATATTTTGTAGCTTCATCACGATAGGCTGTAGAAGGCGATAAGACTTCGTCGATCAAATCAGGTGCGCCGTACCAGTAATCATCATTGCCTAGCTTGTATCGTTCATTATCTGGGCTGACCCAGAAAATATCAGGTACGCTCTATGTGAAATTAAAAAGCAAGATCGGTTGCCCATTGAAAGGTCTGAACATCAATAGAGAAACGAACTCGCAAGATATGCTTGAGCAAATGAGCCGTCACTTTGGCAATGACACGGGTCACCAAGTCAACCACGTTTTTGCCAGCAGGCGCTCAACATTGCGTCTGGTGTTCTGAAGTTCATGAAAAACGCCTTCAATGCGCTCGCGCACGCTGTTCAGCAGCCGCTCAAAGCCATCCGGGTGTTGGATTTTCTGGTTCTTACGTTTGGGTGTATGGACAGTGTTACCCATCTGGGTTTGCCATTCAAGCCCCAGAAAACCTTTATCACCAATCAAGTGGGCGTTGGCTATGCGATCTATGACCGCCTCGGCAGCGGCACGTTCTTCAGTATTGGCAGGCACCAGGTCGTAAACCACCGGAAGACCATCCAACGTGGTAATCATCACCAATTTATAGCCAAATAGTGCAATTTCCGGCTCACACAATAGCCATAGTCGGCGCTGCCACGAAAATCACTATGCCTTTTACTCCGTTTGTAGCCAAGAACCGGAATGGGTTTGGTATCGATCAGATAAGTGATGACCCCGGTAGGATTTGAACCTACAACCTGGTGATTAAGAGTCACTCGCTCTGCCATTGAGCTACGGGGCCTTCTTGGAAGGATTATTATACGCGCACGTCACAGAGCGTCAAGAGTCGGTTAGCGGCGCGGAATGTACGCTGGCCTCTACAAACTGCTGAATAAAACCGCCGCTGTCGCTGGCGAGCAAGACACCTGTCAGCTTGTTAATCACCAATTCGCCCAAATGGTTAATCAGATGGGTGATTTGCTGGCGCATAATCATCATCACATCATCCCACATCACATCACGCGGAAGCTGCGGCTCACGGATAGTGCGTGTGCTTTCCAGATACGCCATAATCGGCTCAATTTCTGGGAAGATCAACGCACTTGGCAAATCATGTCGCACAACGGCATAAAAATGCCGTGCAAGCTGGCGTGAGCCATTTTCCAACGCGAACAAATCACTGGCAGGCACAGGTGGCTGCACTTGCGACGCACCGGTGCGCGTGAGCAGCACAATTGCACGGCGCATCAACACCTGTAGTTCTGGCATCGTCTGGAGGCTGTTGGTCGCCACCATCAACACGCCATCAGGCTTCAAGACGCGGCGGAACTCAACCAGCGCCTCGTCAATATCGGGCATGTGATAGAGCATGTGATTCGCCATTACCACATCAAAGGTGTGATCGGCGTAGGGCGTAAACTGCGCGTCTGCCAGCACTAAATTACTGGCGGCAGGATGTTTACCCAACATCCCCGGCGAGAAATCCAGACCATGATAGACCAAGCTGGGAAAAGTATCTTTTAAGAGGGTATAGTGCATACCAGCACCACAGCCCGCGTCTAAAATACGCTCATCGCCGCGCCATTGAATGCAGTCTAACACCCACCCGGCGTAATCAATCCGGGGGACAGTATATTTATCGTGGATTTCCTGCCGAATCCGCAGGCTTTCGTCGGTAGCGTATTGCTGGCGGACGGCTTCTGGGTCATTGAGTGCAGACATCACAGGATTATCCAACTATTTATGATGAGCCAATGAAGATTATAACACAACTAACTATATTCTGGATTTTGATACACGCAAGCGCTCGGTCCGAAAACAGTTTTAATCTTAGAAGTTACGCAGTTCAAAGTGATTATTTCTTAGTCAAAATAGACCGTAAAGGAAAATCATTGTCCTTATCAAAAACTATGAACTAATAATTTTTACCAAAAAACTTGATCAACTGCATAAGTTCTCAATCTATTATATCAGGATAAAATCAACCTCACCTTTATTTCGTCAAAGGCAAAAAATGATGCTTACCTTACACGATGTTCAACAAGCGCAAGATCGCATTGCTCCCTATCTGCATCCCACCCTATTGGAAATTGCCCCTAGTCTTGGGGAAAATATCTGGCTAAAGCTCGAAAACACCAACCGTACCCATTCTTTTAAAGTGCGCGGTGCATTAAACGCTGTGCTGTCGTTAGATGCAGACTCGCGCCAGCGGGGAATCGTGACGGCATCCTCTGGGAATCATGCTCAAGGGGTGGCCTACGCCGCTTATGTCGCGGGTGTTTCCGCACGAATTTTAATGCCAGAACATACACCGCGCCGCAAGGTCGAAGGCGCACGCCGTTATGGCGCGGAAGTGGTCTTATTCGGCAAGATGTATGATGAAACCGAAGCGGAAGGCCGCCGTTTAGAACGTGACGAAGGGCTGACGTTTATTTCCGCCTACAACGATCCGCAGGTGATCGCAGGCGCGGGGACAATTGGGCTGGAAATTCTGGAATCTCTGCCGGATGTGGCGCGGATTGTCGTGTGTGTCAGCGGTGGCGGCTTAATCAGCGGTATCGCATTGGCGGCGAAATCGCTTAAGCCCACGATTGAGATCATCGGCGTAAACGCGGAATCCGCCCCGGCGATGTACAACACCTTTTATCAAACGGCTTATCCGCAAGTGTGGGAAACACTGGCAGAAGCCCTTTCCGGAGAAATCGAAACCGGCTCAATCACGATTCCGCTGGCGCAGCAGTATGTCGATCAGATGGTGTTGGTCTCCGAAGAAGAGATCGCGGCGGCAGTCCGCTGGATGGTGGACGACCAAGGTTGGATGGCGGAAGGCGGCGGCGTGGTCGGTATGGCGGCGATGATGACCGGAAAAATCGCAGCAGATTCTCGCCCAACGGCAGTTATCGTCAGCGGGGGCAACATTGACGGTGATTCACTCCGCCGCGTACTGAAACTATAGGAGCAGGTTGTGACCTATAAAATGATGCAATCCATAAATACTTGGACGATTTCTTGAGGAATTTTAGCAATTGCCGCGTATAAATCATGACTACGGCAAATCGTGACCAAGAGCGATATTTTGCGCGAACAACTCCCACGCCTGTATAACATGATTCACACGGCATAAAAGGATGCTATAATCGTCGCTATGTTTGATGATGATCCTGAATTCGGCAAATTTGTCGCCAATTTCCCCAATAATCGGCTGCGCCTGCTGCTGACGAGTGGGGCGATTCTGGCGACGGTTTGGTTTGTCGTCACGGTTGCCTTGTGGCGGGTGGAGGCGAATCTCGCGTCTGTGATTACGGTGGGCATAGTTTCACTCGCCGCGCTCGGAGTCGGGTGGTACGTCGCGCATTTCTGGAATCGAGAATTGACGATGTACCAGCGTGGCTTTAGCTATCGTGAAGGCTCGCATGTCGTCTTCATCAGCTATGCGGAAATTATCGCGCTACGCCAACAAGCCGAGCGGCGTGTTTATTTTGGCGGCTTGCTTAAGCGCATTGTCTATCGTACGACCCTCAAAACCACTAAAGACGAAAATATCGTGCTGAATAATCTCTACCGCCGGATGGATGAACTCAATCTGCGCTTGGAGCAAGAGACGATTCGCCTGCTTAAACCCATGATTGAGCGCAGCATGGCGAATGGCGAAAAAGTGCCATTTGGTGATTTTCTTTCGCTCAATGCAACGGGTATTTATCAGCATAGAATAGCGGCAAATCCATATCATGACGACCCGCCGCTTTTGTGGACGGATTTTGCTGGCTATCAAATCGAAGGCGGACGGCTTATTTTGTGTTCCAAAGCACAAGGCGATTGGGGAAGTATTCCATTGGAAAGCATTGATAATTTGCGTCTGCTGCTGGAACTGTTGCAAAAACGTCCATGATGGGAAAAATTTGCGTTTCTTCAAACAAGCAGCCCTAAAATGCTGATCGCGCTGAAAGACTGATCGCGCTTATGATTTATGAAATTCATCTTTATGTGCCTAAAACAGGCAAACTTACGCCGACCATGCTCGATTGGCTGTTTAAGCATGGGCAGAGCGACGATCAGCCGGAAGCCTATTGGCCTGTGCGAAAGATCAACCAAAAAGCCTTAGCGCGGCTGCTGCTGCGGCTTGATCCGGCGCTTAACCCTGTTCCCGGCCCGGCTGATGATGTGGAATTGCATTATCCCGACCCGAATTTGGGAATCGTCCTGTATATTCATGATCGCGGCATGATTATTTTCTTCCCGTATATGGAGTACAGCGTTTATTCACGTATTATCCTCGGCCTATGTTACACCTACATTCGCTATCTTTATGATGCCGCCGGATTCTGGAGTTTTGACCCACAGTTGAATGTGCTTTCTTATGCCGATGATTTCCAATCCATCGAGGATACTGCGCTGTTGATGGATGCAATAATGCCCAAGCTGCTTACGTCATAAGGACTTCGTCCACGCCACATTAAAACGATCTTTAAATTTTTTTAAATTCTTGTTTTCTCCACGTTATGTGCGAAACTCAGAAAAGAGACCACATGCAAATGTGTTAAACACTCGTTTTTTTGCAGGTGGTGGTGAAGTATGCTATTCTCGCGAGGTCTGTTCTAGTGAAATAACCTTATTTCGCAGAATAGCAAGTAGCAAGTAGTCCGGTGGATGTCTCCAAAACAGTTTCCACCAAAAGTAACTAAATATTTTCAGGAGGAATTGAATGAGCAAGTTTTACCGTCTGTTTGGTTTAGGCCTCGTATTGGCGTTAGCATTGTCTTTCGGAGTGGTTCTCGTGAACGCTCAGGATGGCGAAATGCCCGGTCCCGGTGAGGGTGGTCTCGTCATTCGTGGCAGCACCCGCAGTTCTGCTAATCTCGGCCCGTTAGTGTGGCTGCGCTGCTCCGGCGTGGATTGCTCCGACCCCAATAATTTAATTTGGCCTGCATTGATTGGCCTCGACCCGGAAACACAGAACTATTCAGTAGAAACCAATGGTCAGCTTGCGACGGGTTGGGAAATTGCCGAAGATGGTCTGAGTGTGACCGTCACCATGCGCCAAGATGCAACTTGGAACGATGGCACCCCCATTACGGCAACCGACATCTACTTCGCTTGGGAAGCCATGCAGCAGGGTGAAGGCGTTGGCATGTCCAGCAGCTATGCTCCAGCGGCAGCGGCTTTGGTTGGTGCCGAAATTATTGATGACTACACCATCCGCTTTGATTTCGACGCAGTTCAGTGCGAAGCCATCCGTCAGGTTGCTTCTGTTTCTGCGCTGCCCGCCCATTCCTTTGGCTATACCCCCGGCGCTGATTTCGATTGGGCAAGCATGATCGATCATCCCTTTGATCGCGCCCCAGCAGTCACCTCTGGCCCATTCGGCTTTGATCGTCTTGAGCCGGGTACTGCAATTTACCTTTCCTCGAACCTCAACTGGTGGGATCCCACTGCCGATTATGTTGTTCCGTCGGGCTTCGTCATCGTCGATACGCCTGATGAAAACGTCATGATTGAGCGCTTCTTGGCAGCACAACCCGGCGACCTCAACTTCGTGTTTGAACCCGGTGGCGGTGTCTTCACCACCCTGCGTGAAGCGGCTGATGCCGGCAGCATCCAATACGATCAGGCTCCTGGTCGCGTGTGGCATTATGTCGCCCTCAACTTGGCTGACCCCAGCAACCCGCAAAACGGTCTGGACGAAGCTGGCGAGCCGATTGACCAAGGTGTCCACCCGATCTTCGGTGATGTGCGCGTCCGTCAGGCGCTGCAACACGCCATCAACATTGATGAAGTTATCAATGGGCCGCTGAACGGCAACGCAACCGCGATGGTCGCTGGCACCATCCCCACCGCCTTCACCCTCGACCCCGATCTGGCGCGTCGTCCGTTTGATCTGGATGCCGCTCGCGCTCTGCTCGATGAAGCCGGTTGGACAAGCACCGGTGAAGCATTGGTCGAAGGCGGCGATGGCCTGCGTACCAACGCCGATGGTTTGGAACTGCGCTTTGAAATGATGAACGTCGGTGATGTCCGCAATGATGTTTCCGTCGTCCTCCAGAACCAGTTTGCCCAGATTGGTGTGGCAGTGGATGTCGTCGTGTTGGACTTCAACACCATGTACGATGACAACATGGGCGCACAAACCTTTGACACCGCTGTTGCTGGTTGGCGCGGTGGGCTGCCGTTTGATCCCGATTTACGCGGCTTCTTCGGCGCGGAAAATGACATCTTCGGCGAAGGCTACGGCTTCAACTTCCCGTCCTATTACAACGCACGCTTGGAAGAATTGGGCGAAGCAATTGCCACCGGCAACTGCGATCCCGAAGCCCGTATCGCCGCTGCCCACGAAATGCAACAAATCCTGTACGACGACCAGCCCTATCTGTGGCTGTACGCACTGGATTCCGCTTATGCTGCGTCACCCAATGTTCAAGGCTTCGACCCCTTCCCCGGCCTCGGCCAATGGAACGTCGATTCTTGGAATGTGAACAACGAACAGTAAATAAGCTACGGCAGGGTACAGCAGATATGTACCCTGCCAATGATTTCGTATTTTGTAGGGGGCATAGTTTGTCCCCTACGATAAACAATCGGCTTGTATGTTCTTTCAGGAAATTTTACTTAAAGCCATTAACTTAGTACGACAAAAATAAACGTTATTTCTAATCTTAAAAGTAGAGGCGGCTCACCGAGTCGCCTCTAAAAAACAACCACTTTGGTAAATCTAAAAATCTAGTGTTGTGCTATTTAGGTGATTCTTATGACTAAATTTTTACTGAAACGTCTTATACAAGCGATACCGACCTTGCTTGGCATTACGGTGATCGCTTTTTTTATTATGGCGCAGCTTCCCGGCGGCCCCGTGAATGCACTGGCGTTTGACCCCAGCATCACGCCCCAGCAGCGTACTGCGATGGCAGAAGCAATGGGGGTGAATGACCCCTGGTATATTCAATATTCACGTTGGATGATTGGCGATGCACCGATTGAAATTTTCGGCGCACAAATTTGGGGTGGGCGCGAAATCCCCGTGTTTGATCGTCGTGGTAATCAGACCGGTACTGAAATTGGTGTGAATAAAGGCATTTTGCGGGGCGACTTCGGGCATTCGCTCGTTTCCCGCCAGCCAACAACGGAAGCCATCAGCACTCGCTTAGGCGCAACCGCTGAACTCGGCGCACTTTCGCTGCTGGTCGGTACGCTGATTGGTATCCCCATCGGTGTCCTTGCGGCGGTGCGGCAGGGCGGCATTTTTGATAATATCACCCGTATTCTGGCTGTGTTTATCAGCGCCGTACCTGTTTTTTGGCTCGGCCTGATTCTGCTGCTGATCTTCGGTTCATGGCTGCAACTGCTGCCGATGGGCAACCGCTTCCCGATCTCGGTGGTAGGCGATTATTCACTGTGGGATCGTGTTCGGCATTTGATTTTGCCAGTCCTCACCCTCTCTAGTTTCTCGATCGCCACATTTTCGCGCTTTATGCGAGCATCGCTGCTCGATGTGCTGAATCAAGATTACGTCCGCACCGCCCGCGCCAAAGGCTTATCGAATAACAAAGTGTGGTTTACCCACGCCATGCGGAATGCGCTGATTCCGGTTGCCACCATTATTGGCCCCGCTATCCCCGGTATTATTGGCGGCGCGACCCTCACCGAAACCATTTATTCTTGGCCTGGGATGGGGCGCTTAGTCGTCGAATCCGTCACCCAGCAAGATTACCCGGTGATTATGGGAATTGTGCTGGTCTTTTCAATTGCGACCATACTCGGTTTTATTTTGTCCGATATTCTTTATGCGCTTTTTGACCCGCGTATCCGCCTGAGTTAAGAGGAGTTTTTATATGGCGACACCAAATACCATCCCATCACAGATGAACGAGCCAAAACGCAGCGAGATCACCAGCTTGAACCTCGAAAAGCGCAAAAGCGATTCGCTGACGAGTACCGCCATTCGTCGTTTGAAGAAAGATTACCTGACGTTATTGGCTTTCGCGGTTTTAATCACCCTTGCACTAATGGCGCTGTTGGCTCCTGTATTTGAAAACGCGCTGGGTGTCTCTTATACCGAACCGCTGGCAGATCGCAAACTGCTGTCCATCGCTACGAATTATCTGAATCCGACGACTGAAAAAACCACGTTTTATGTCGCCGGGACGGACAACTTAGGGCGTGATGTGTTTACGCGTCTGATGTACGGTGGGCGTGTGTCGCTGGGAATCGGTGTTTCGGCGGCGCTCTTTTCTACCCTGATTGGCGTGACTATCGGCTTACTGGCGGGCTTTTATCAAGGCACACGAGTGGGCTTTATCGATGATTTTATCATGTGGTTCGTGACGACATTGAACTCTATCCCGACTTTGATGCTGCTGATTTTGATTTCAGCCGTCCTCACGCCGAGTATCGCCACCCTGATTGTGGTGCTAACCATTGTTTCATGGTCGGGGACGATGCGCCTGATTCGCGGCGAAACGCTTGGGCAGCGCGAGAATGAATATGTCATCAGTGCGCGGGCGATGGGTGCGAGTCCCATACGGATTATGTTCATCCATATCCTGCCGAATACGCTCTCGATTTTGGTGACGGCTTTGGCGATTGAAATTGGCTCGTTAATTTTGACCGAATCCGCATTGAGTTTCTTGGGGTTGGGTGTGCGTCCGCCGGAGCCAAGCTGGGGCAATATGCTCACCGGCGCACAAAGCTATTTCCGTCAGGCGGCGCATCTTTCCATTTTGCCCGGCCTGTTGATTGTAGTGACGGTGTTGAGCTTGTATCTGATTGGCGATGGCCTGCGTGATGCGCTCGACCCGCGCAGTGTAAAATAAATAACCTCAGTTTTGGATAGCTGTACTTTGATTAACTTTTATGATGTCCTCATCCCCCGACCCCTTCTCCATTGCATGGAGAAGGGGAGGAAAAGGGCTCATAATGGTTCTTTAAGTCCCCTCTCTACGAAGTGGGGAGGGGATTTAGGGGTGGGGATAGAATGAAAATGCTATCCGAAACTCAGGTTAAATAGATGAAAGTTACGCGGTTCATAGTGATTAGTTGTTACTCAAAGTAGGTTAATGGGTAAATGAAATCGGATTGGTATTATGTAGGGGTGAGGCACGCCTCACTCTTGCGAAAAATCACTTGTATTGGTTTTAGTTTCTCTATAAAGACTATCAGCTAACAACTTTTAACATAAACGTCATTCAACGGGCGAAATAACCTCGTTCACTGCTCATTAGTGCCGAGGGGAAGCAAATAATCGATGTTTTCCGGCAGTGGTAGCAGCAAATAAACGATTGTCCAGCGCGACCAATGCACATAATCGGCATCGCTGTACCCCAAATCCAGCCAATATTGGGATGCCCGCGCTGGCCCCGTATCCGCCGCAATCCCTACCCCATAACCTTCTACATAGAGATTGGTGTCAAATGGAATCAAGCGTGGGTCTACGCCGATGATGCCATGTTGCAAGATGCGACCTGTGGCGGTGATGGTGCTGCCATTAAGCGCGGTTGGATGATAACTGGTGGTGTAGACACGCAACCGCCGCCAATACTGCACAGTAGCTTCCGGCGTATCTAAGGTTTGAATCACGATGTTCGTCCCGTAAGCGATGACCTGGTCGGCTGCTTCGCGCAGGATTACATCGGTCTCGATTGTTCGGCTGATTTCGGTATTATTTTCATAGCGAACTCGGACATCAATTTGCTGCATCCCTTCCTGTCCGGCTTGCAAGACGCGGCGTGTATCAAGCAGCAGTTGGGCATCAGGCTGATAAATCGTCTCAAACGGCAGGGTGACTTGTTCCGTCAGCAGTTCCTCGCGCACCCGAATCACACGGATTGTCATACCAGTTACCAGCGGTTGATCTTCACCAGGGACGGTGTAATCTAGGCCATTGAGCGCGATATTTACTTCTGCTAATGCACTGATGACGGTAGCCGCCGTTGTGCGTGTTTCCAGCCGTGTCCCATCAACCAAAATCGTGATGGGATGAGCGCGGCTGATGACCACTGTTAAACCCGACGTAACCGATGAATTGACATCCGGCACGACTCGATCCGTCAGAAATAACAAGATTCCGGCATCGAAAAGCGCTTCGCCCACAGTAGCGCGGCTGGTATAGAGGATGTGGGTATTGTCGCCATCCACCACCTGCAATTCAACCCCACGCGCAATCGTGATGGTCATCGCCGGAATAGGCCAATTGAGCAAATCCGCTGTGCTGGCCTGTGTCCCATCCACAAACACACGATCCGCCGCGCCAAGTATCAACCCTGCGCTTCGCACAATGGCATCCGGATTATCGAGCGTCGTCCGCAGCAGAGTCGTCGTGCCGTCAACCGTCAAAGAAACAATCCGCGTCCGCGTGATATTGATCGTCATGCCTGCTTGCAGCGCTTGTGATAAGTCCGGCTCAACCACGTCACTGGTATCGAGTTGAATCCCCTGTAAAGCTAAGAATGCGTTTACCGTTTGGGCTTGGGTCTTGATTTGCGAGGCTTGGCCATCGATGCTCAGGGTGACTAGAAGGCTTGTCTCGGTTGATGTTGGCTTCATCAACAAAATCCCTGTTAAAACTGCGCTGATGAGCAGTATGACGATAACGGCTGGAAACCAACCGTGCAGTCGGAAACGGCTTAGGCGGCGCATCCTACCGGGGCGCGTAGTTTCATCTAAAGATATGTTGTTTGGTGGGTAAAGTTCGGGTGATGGACGGTTATTTGGGGCTACGGGCATAAGGGATATGTGTCCGCAGGAAGTTGGTCATACTTTGGGCGTAAAGGAAAAAGATTGTTGCCAGTGTGCTCGCACCCGGGAGCCTACGGCACCCAGGAGTTGCCCCTTAGTGCTGCTCCCGTCTGGGCCTGACACGGTTCGGAGTTCCTGCCGCGCAAGACCGAGTTCGAGCGGACTGACAACAATCTATATGTAAATGTTTTCGATAAAATCTATTTATTTTGTTTAACTTAACTGAGCGCCAATATAGCATGAGCAGGTGCAATTGTCAAATTTTCTTAATATCTCACCTTACGCAGCCAGCCGCTCCGGGTTCAAAACCCAGAGCTACGCGCAATCTGGAAATCTCTAAAGAGGTTAAGGAACCTTTTTACTTAACCCCTTCAGGGGTTTCCAAACGCTTTAGCTGGCAGTTTTGAACTGCCAGTGTCCAGTGATTTGAGTGTCTGCGTAACGTCACGTGTTAAGTCAATAACTTACCCCAGACTATCAAGTCGTTCCTGCCATTTAGACGAGAGTTTGTTATAGATCGCCTCAGTAATTTCGCCGCTGGCTAATTTCATGTCTAAGCTGTCGATCATAGCCTGAATTTCGGCCTTCGTCTGTGGATTTGCAGGCGCAGCGGCGGGCTGTGCTTGCTGCTGATTCGGATTGTTCTGGTTCATCATCTGCTGCATCATTTGATTCATCATCATTTGCTGCTGCATCATCTGATTTTGCAACGCAGATACATCCGCCGAGGGCTGTGCCTGTTGGTTCGGGTTAAGCATCCCGCCGATCTGTTGACCAACGCCTAGTCCCAAGCCAGCCCCCGCCAAAGCACCTCCCATACCCTGATTTTGCGCGGCTGCCATGCCAATATCGAGGCGCTTTTGCCGTTCCAAAACTTCCATCCACACTTCGAGCGGGACAATATCACGCAGTTCTTCAATCGGCACATTGACGGTATCAAATGAATTCGCTTCAAAGGCATTAATCTGTAAGCCCATCTCTTTAAAGCGTTCATTAACCTGCACGAGTGCCGCGCCTTCAATTTCCTCAAGAATGCCATTGGCCTCGACGAGGTTTTGTGCGCCGGACTTCAAAAGCAAGCTGTTAATCTCGCCTAAAAGTGTGGTCTGAAGGCGTTCTTTGATGTCCGCAAGCCGCGTCATCGGGCGATTAACACCATATTTCTTCAGGAAAACCATTGGGTCAGCGATATTGATGTCGATCAACCCGTGTGTGCGTAACAAAGCAATCCCTAGCCCGGTGGTCACGCGAAGATAAATCGGCTTAACCGTCCCCCAACCCACTTGCGGCATATTCCGCAAGTTGATGAAATAAAGATCAGCCGTAAACGGGGTGCGTCCGCTGGTCGCTAAACCAATTAAGCCCGAAAGAATCGGGATATTGGCGACAGACAGGGTGTGACGGCCTGTTCCCAAGACATCCAACGCTTGCCCGCCGCGTACAAAAACAGCCGCTTGGCTTTCGCCAACGATCACTTGCGAACCCATACGCCAATCGCCGCTGCCCTGCTGTGGCTCACGATACGTCAGCTCATCTTCGGCAACGTTGGTATGGTCGATCACATCAATAATACGGGGCATGCCTGATCTCCTTAATCTTCAAATTCAAAACAAAGTAGCGAAGTAGACTGATTGACCTAATGCTTACGCGCCGAATCCACTGATAAGATCATCACGTAGCGCAAAAGCGCTGAGCGCTTCGACCACTAACGTGTCCAGATTCACAATCGCCTCATCAAGTTTGGCTTGATCGCCTGCGGACTGCTCCATCGAGTCTAACGCCTCATCAAAACCTTCAACCGACTTTACTTGCGCTTCATCAAACGCATAAAGTGTTTCCATCTCGTCCGCGCCGATTTTCAACTGCGCCCACATCCCCGAATAGCCAGCGGAAGCAGAATCCATCTTATCCTTGAGTTGTTGGATTTTGCTTTTCACATTGCGGGTGCGCGACATATAGGCCATGCCGCCGCTGTTGATGATAAGCTGCTCAATTCTGATGACGCGATCTAATCGCTGCTGAATCAGATCGACAATGTAATCACGCAGCATCCGATCTGCATTACGCCGTGCCTGCTTATCTTGATAGCCTTTGAAGCCCGGAATACGAGCGATCAAACGCTCAAACGAACCACGCTCTTGGACAATCCGGTCATATAAATCAGACATATTTTTCCCTCACGTATAAAAACCCAACTTCTATTTTAAGCGATACTGCCAAATGCCGCGCCCTAATCATTGGGGATGTCATCGATGAGCGTTTGCCCCGCATAAAGAATGCCCTTTTGCCAATCGACCTCGCCGTTAAAAATTTCCAGTGTAATGAGTTGATTGACCATTTCGACCACAGCTTCTTCGCTCACCGCTAGCTGCTGCGCGGCCTCGCTAAACGTCATCTGATGATGGCTGCGAAGGGTATCCATGAGTTCGCGCTGCTGGCGCACAAACGATTCTGGTTCGGCTTCTTCCGCCTGCGGCCTGCTGTAAAAATAAATTCCCACCGCAATTAGCGGTACGATCACGCCAAATACGATCACGCCGCGCAAGGCAAATGCACTGGTCTCGAAATCGGAAGCAGCCAGATACAACCCACCGCTAATCGCCAAGATAAATCCTAACCCAATTAACAAGAGACCCAATTGGGGTTTTTTCATGCGCCCTCACCGTACAAATCCAATTCTTGAGGTTAATTATAGCATGTTACCCGCAATCTGCTGGCAAGACTCCGACAAACAGTGTAAGATTTTGTTACTTAAAGGTGTTCGACCTAAATTAACGAGAATCAGCCAACTCAAGGAGAAAGCGCCATGCGACCAAGCCGAATAGTCGCCTTCAGTCTCTCTGTGATATTGATGTTGTTGTTCGTAAGCGCGGCGATGGCACAGACGGATGCGACTGCCGAACCGCAAGCTGAAACAACACAGCAGCCCGCCTCAAACCCGACTGCGACCCGCCCTGCCGCAGCCCAAGCCACGCCAACCGCAACTGCTGGCGCAGCCCAGCAGACCTATACCGTGCGTTACGGCGACAATCTGTTCCGTATCGCGCTGCGGTTTGGCACGACAACCCGCGCTATGGCGGAAGCTAATGGCATCGTCAACCCGAATCTGATCTTTACAGGGCAGGTTTTAAATATTCCATCAACTGGGGCAGCCACCCCAACCGCTACTGCCACCGCTGTGCCACCCACCGCCACCCCACCAGCCAGCGGCGAAGCGTATGTGGTACAGCGAGGCGATACGCTCCTGAGTATTGCGTCGCGCTTCTCCACGACAGTTTCTGCGCTTATCCGTGCCAATAATATTCCTAACCAGAACATTATTTTTACCGGACAGCGCTTGACCATCCCAGCCGCTGGAACAAGTGCGCCAACAACGGCTGGCTCAAATACAGATGCAGCGGCTGCACCGGAATCAACCATCATCGAAAATGCAGGTTTCGCCTACGGGATTGAAGCCTTCGCTTTCGGGCAAGACCTTGCTGCAATTCGGCAAGAATTGGGTGAAGTCGGCGCAAACTGGGTCAAAGTACGTGTGGATTGGCGGGCGTTAGAGCCAGTTCAGGGCGAAATTAACTTTGCCGAACTAGACGGCATCGTAAATGCGCTCAATACCGATGAATTTAATATTCTGCTGACCGTCACAAACTCGCCGACATGGGCGCGTACCGCTGTTGATGAAAACGGCCCGCCTGATGATCTGGCAGATTATGGGACTTTTGTCGGCGCATTGGCAGCGCGTTATGCGGGCCGTGTCGATGCGTATGAAGTCTGGGATGAACCCAACCTCCGCCGTAACTGGCGATGTGATACCAACGGCAACCCCACCATCTGCGATATTGATTATGTCGAACTTTTGACGGCAGCCTACGACGCGGTTAAATCCGCTGATAGCAGTGCGATGGTCATCACAGGCGGACTTGCCCCCACAGGCTTCAATGATGGCATTAACGCCATTAATGATCGCATCTATCTGGCGACCATCCTCGCTAATGGCGCAGGCACGGTTTCCGATGCGATTGGCGCTCATCCCGGCGGCTGGGCAAATCCGCCCGATGCTGTCTGCTGCGATCAATCCACTGGGGTGGAAACGCATTTTGAAGATGCAAGTTTCTACTTCTTGGATAATCTGGAAGCCTATCGCCAAATCATGATTGACGGTGGTAATGGCGGAACGCCGATTTGGGTTACAAAGTTTGGATGGGGATCCAGCGAAGATGGCGATGCGCCTTCTGCCAATAACGTCTTCTACACCTATACCAGCCTGAGTGAACAAGCGTTGTATGTGCCGCGTGCCTTTGAGCTTGGGCAAGGATTAGGTTATGTCGGGCCAATGATCCTAGACAACCTCAATGGCTGCCAAGGTTTACCCAGCCGCCCAGAAGCCTGCTATGCCGCCCTCATCGCACCTGATGGTCAACCGCGCCCTTTATTTGAGGCCGTCGCTTCGATTGAAAAACCGGAACCAGAAGCTCCCGAAAGACCACTTCCGCCCACATCAGAGCCGGAAATGACCCCAGAAGCGACACCAGAGGCAACTGAAGCATCTTAACAGGTAAATAGTAATAGAAGATAAGCCATCCCGTTTTTCAAGCAGAAAGTTCGGGGGCTTCACAAAAATACAGGAGACTCGGCGAGTCTCCTGTATTTAAACAAATGGTCAATCATCGAAATTAAGGCGTATTCGTCCCGTTGCCGCCATTATCCAAGCGAACAGCAGGCATCGTCCCAGTGGTTTTGGTCGAAGGCGGCAAACCCGATTTATCATATTCGCTCAACATGGCTTGATAGCGTTCTTTATAAAGCAGCGCCCGGTCACGCTCGAGCTGCCACAGACGCTCAAGGCTTTCATTTAACGGATTAATCCGGCCTGACAGATCATTGAACTGCTCAACAAATCGTTGAAAGTCTTTATCATGCCCACGCCACACTTCATCATTGGAGAGCGTAAACTGCTTCCAGCGCTTTTGATCTTCTGAGCGCCAGTCGTTCCATTCCTGACGGAAACGCTCCTCGCTCAAGCGCTGCATTTCGGCAACTTCGTTAATCCGCCGTTCCAAACGTTCCCCGATGCGCTGAAAGTCGCTGATGATTTGTTTCATCTGGCGATAGGCTTCTGCCCATGTCTCGAAGCGTTCAAGATTACGTTCCATCGCCCCTTCCTGATCGCCAAAGCGCTTTACCAAACTATCAATTTGTTGGTCACGCTGTTGGAAGAGAAGATTTTGCTGGTCAATAAACTGCTGAATTTGTTCGCGGCGTTCACGCTCACTGTTTTGTACTTCTTGTACACGGCGTTCAATCCGTAAAGCCAAATCTTCTAGGAGCGTCACTTTAGGGCGAATGCCATCCACCTGCTTTTGCATCTCCGGCTGCTGCGTCTCTAATTCAGAGATGCGGCGGGCATCCTGACGACGTTGTTCTTCGATAAACGCCAGACGGCGATCAGGTTCTTCAGCTTTTTTTACGAGGTCTTCCACGCGCTGCTGTAAAGCATTTAACGATGAAACCAACCGATCACGTTCTAGTTGTAAGACGGGCATTTCCGTCGTTTGTCGCTCAATTTTTGAAATTTTATCGGTGAGTTCTTTAACAGGCCGAGAGACTTGTTCTTGATTCAGTTGCGAGCGTCGCTCAGCCTCGCGCTCGGAAGTGAGTCGTTTGGCTTCTGTGCTTTCGATTAACTGGCGCATCTCACGGCGCACTTGCTCTAAAAGGTCATTTTCGCGTGCGCTTGGTGCAAATTGGGTCTTCATCACGGTTTGGTCAGATTCAAGCCCATTGAACCGTTTTTGCAGCGTCTCGATGACACTCTGCTGCTGCTCCAGCCGTTCTTCTAGCGTGGCAATGGTGGATTTGTCACGCCGCCGTTCTTCGTCTAACCACTCAATCATGCGGGCGGCCTGGTTTATATCCATGTTAATTTCCTCAAAACGTGCTTTTACGCCTGTTTTTTACCTTACTTTGTGGTGCATTATAACACACTCACGGCAGGCAAACGCTAAAACAGTTACAATAGCCTAGTCGGGAGGAGCCAACATAATGTTTGTAACAAGACAACACTTGGAAACAATTGAGTCACAAATACTCGCGCCGTATGCCCTTTTAAGCCGTGAGAGTAAAGGCCGCCGCCATCATGAAGGCGAGCCAAAATATCGCACTGCCTTTCAACGTGATCGAGATCGGGTGGTACATTCAGCAGCGTTCCGGCGCTTAGAATATAAAACGCAGGTGTTCGTCAACGACACAGGCGATTATTATCGCACCCGCCTAACCCATACGCTGGAAGTCGCCCAAATCGGGCGGACCTTAGCCCGTGCTTTAGCGGTGAATGAAGATTTGGTCGAAGTGATTTGTTTGGCGCATGATTTAGGCCATCCCCCCTTTGGTCATGCCGGAGAAGGCATCCTAAATGCTTGTATGAGTGAGTACGGTGGTTTTAATCACAATCATCAGAGTTATCGTGTCGTGACTGAATTGGAACGACGCTATCCGCAGTGGGTCGGGCTTAACCTGACCTACGAAACGCTGGAAGGAATCGCCAAGCACGAAACCGAATATGACATGAGTAAACTCGCTGATCTGGAAGTCACCCCTTTCGGCAGTTTAGAAGCCCAGATCGCTAACGTCTCTGATGAATTGGCTTATAATGCTCATGACCTCGACGACGGCTTACAGGCTGGCTTGATTACGCCCGACGAACTCAATCAACTGGAAATCTGGAGACAGCTCTGCGAGCGTTTAGAATGGAAAGGCGGTGTGATGGATGAAATCACACGTCATCGTTTTATTCGTGAACAAATTGGGATGCAAGTGGACGATGTTTTGACTCAAACACTTAAAAACTTAGAGGCACTTAATCCCCAATCATCGCAACAAGTTCAAAACCATCACATCCAAATTGTCAACCATAGTGATGAATTCGCCGTGCTTAATCGCGCACTAAAGAATTTTTTATATCAACAAATGTACTATCATTATACCATCATGCGGATGAGCAAAAGAGCAGAGCGCTTTATCAGTGCGATTTTTGATAGTTATATCGCCGAACCGCGCCAATTACCGGATGAATATCAAACCCTTTTAAGCGAGTCATCGGTGTATCGTGTTGTGGCGGATTATATTGCCAGCTTGACGGATAGAAGCGCAGTACAAGAATACCAACGCTTGTTTGACCCGTTGACTCGCCCTTGAACCCATGTAAAATAAAGTTCCAACAGCACTGAGGAGTTGATCTTTTTATGTCCAGCGAAACCATCCTCAATAATCGCTACCGTTTGATCTCTCAGCAGGGATCGGGGGGTATGGCAGTCATCTATAAAGCCGTTGATATGTCTCTAGGGCGGACGGTTGCCGTCAAAATTTTACGCCCTAGTTTAACCGCTGACCCAACTTTTATTGCCCGCTTTCAGAACGAAGCACGCAGCATCGCCAATCTCTCCCACCCCAATATTGTGACCGTGCATGACGTGGGGAATGATGCTCAAACGCATTATATGGTGATGGAATTTATCGATGGGCAGGACTTAAAGAAGATTATCCGCGCACAGGGCGCACTAAGCGTAGAACGTGCCTTGAATTATGCCATTAGCATCTGTGCTGGCGTAGGCTTTGCTCATCGAGCGGGGATCGTCCATGCCGATATTAAGCCGCAAAACGTCCTCGTGACCAAAGATGACATCATCAAAATCACCGATTTTGGTATCGCGCAAGCCTTAAGCGACACCCAACCCACACAAAAGTTACAAGTCGTCTGGGGCAGCCCACATTACTTCGCGCCGGAGCAAGCTCAAGGCGAAAAACCAACGGCAGCCGCCGACGTTTACGCTATCGGGATTGTGATGTTCGAGATGCTCACGGGGCGTTTGCCCTACATGGGCGCAAACCAACAAGAATTGGCTTTGGCACACATCCGTGATCGCATTCCATTGGTCACAGAATTCAATCCCGGTGTGCCGGATGGATTGGCAAAAATTATTCAGAAGGTCATGAGCAAAGAGCCGACCAATCGCTATCGAATGGCAGATCAGTTGGGGCATGTTTTGATTGCGTATCGTGATCGTGGACGCGAGACAACATCGCCCACGCCGTCGGTTGATGACCGTCCAGCAGCCTCAGCACCTTCTTCAGCCGCGTCTGCGCCAATGCCGCCACCACAATCGATGCCAACTGTGCCGCGTCCAGCCGTGAGTCCGCCGCCACCGCCCATCAATCGGCAGCCTGTTCCGCCTAATTCTATGATGCCACCGCAAGAACCGCTGCCTACCCAGCGCTATAATCCTGCACCAAATGCGCCTGGGCAGCAGAATTATGGTCGTCCGCCTGTTCCACAAACGCCAACTGGGGACTCAAAGCCGTTTCAGCCGCAAAACGCCGCCTCGCCCAGCGCCATGCGCTACCCACAGCAATCCGGTGACAGTGGGCCGTATGCGCCGCGCCAGCCTTTTACTTCGGAACGCGAACAAGATGTTCCGTTTTCACTGGATGGCGTTACGATTGCACTAGCAGTTTTGGCATTTATGGCTGTGGCGTGTTTAGTGCCGCTTTATTTGGTTGTTTTACAGGCGCGTTTGGGTTAATTATTGGTCGTTTCTGGCGTGGATTCTGGTTGATTATCCAGCTCACTGCCCGGCTCGCTGCCCGTCATCGAGTCTGCCAGTGAGGGGAGCGCGTCCATCGTTTGTACCATATCTATCAGCACATCAGCACTGCCATCAGGCGGGGTTGCGATATAAATCCCAATGCCGCCCGCCTCGATAGTAGTATCCATCAATGTTATCACCGTTTCGCCATTAACCATTCCGGTAAGCTGATTGCCCATGACCGAAACTGTAAGGGTGTTCATCTCACCCGCAGGGTTAATGGCTGGATTGGAACTCCACTGTTCGTTTTCCCCTCTCAGTTCACGCCACAGACCTGCCGCCCGTACCCAAATGCTAAACCGCCCTAATCCATCAACAGCGAAGACATTGTAATTGTCGTTATCGACATAATTGAAAATAATGCCATAACCGCTAGCTGCGGCACTTTCCGAGTCAAGTACCGCACGCATCTGAATGGCTAAATCGTCATAATTACCCGCTTGCTGAAAAATCGTAGCTACAGCGCGATCTGAAATTTGGCTGTCAATACGGTAAAAGCCATCGGCTGTTACCTCGCGGCTTAACCCGTTCATTTCATCTTGAGGCCAACCCGCAAGAAAGGGTTCACCCGCAGAAAACTGACTGGCAAAAAACAGCTTATCCGTCATGCTGTCGCCTGTCATCCCCTCAACCGACTCTGCCAACGCATTTGCGCTATCATTATCCTGCTGCTGCATCATCAGCGCCGCGAACAACATCAGCATAATAATGCCCATACCAATTGCCAAAATGACCAATGGTGAACGCGTAGGCACCTGCGACTGGGTTATCGGTTGGGGTGCAATCGCCGCTATTTTGGGGCTGCTAGGCGCTGCAACGGCTTGGGTATTCAGGGGCGTGAATTCGCCGATATTGGGCATTTGACCCGCAAAAGCCAGCTTTAAATCTTCGGCGAAGTCTTGGGCAGTTTGATAGCGATCTTCACGTCTTTTCGCCAGCGCTTTATAAATCACGGTGTCAAAATAAGGATTATCAACGCGTGTAAACTTAGAAAGTGAGGGTACGGGTTCATTCAGATGTTTAAGCAAAACGGATATACTGCCGTCGTCTTCAAATGGAGGTTTGCCAGCCAGCATTTCGTAAAGGATGATGCCCAGCGCGTATAAATCCGTGCGCCCATCGACCATTTCACCGGTTGCCTGCTCCGGTGACATATAAGCGGGTGTGCCGACGGTCAGCCCTTCTTGTGTGAGGCTGCTGCCTTGAACAAGCCGTGCGATGCCAAAATCCGTTAGGACGGGTTCATTCCGTTCATTCATCAGGATATTGGCAGGCTTCACATCCCGATGAATCATACCGCGATCATGGGCGTAACCGAGTGCTTCTAGCAGAATGAGTGTGATGTGGAGAACACGTTCATGACTGAAATGTTCGTCCTTTGTGGAAATCTCGCTCATCACTTCCCGCAGTGTCGGCCCGGGCAGGTAAGACATCACCATGTAGTAGATGCTCTGCCCACCGCGATAGATTGTATTGTAATCATACATTTGTACGATATAAGGATGATTTAAGCTGCCTACAAGTTTAGCCTCGCGCTCGAAACGCTCTTTAAAGGTCGGTTCATCGGCGAGATGCTCGTGCAAAATCTTGATGGCAACGACACGATCAAGGTTCGTATCATACCCTTTAAAGACTCGCGCCATCCCGCCTGTGCCTAAGCGCTCACGCACTTCATATCGTCCGAGGCTCGCACTCATAAATGCGGATGTAATGTCGGTCATATGACCTGTCCTGACTGATTAACTAGAAACTCGAATGTACGCTAAATTGATTACAAGCTCCTTTCGGATTATAGCGGTAACAGCCTATGTTTTACATAAATTTTAGCAAACCCTCACATCAGCGCGTTTTTGGGAACGCTGCTATACTGACCAAAATGCCTGATTGGGGGCGTAAGATGAAGACAAAACTCATCGACAGAACAGAACGTTTGACCTTCATTGAGCGAATGCTGTTTGATGCGCCTACCGGTCTGCGCGTGGTAGAAATCGCCCATGCCTGCGGCGTAGATCGGCGCACGATTTACCGCGATTTGGCGGTTTTGACCAATATCGGCCTCCCTGTTTATCAAAAAGATGGGCGTTTCTTTATCAACCTAGAGGAGTATTTAGTCACAGTTCGGCTTAATCTAAATGAAGCTATGGCATTATTTATGGCAATTCGCACCCTTTCTTATCATACCGAGAAGCAGAATCCTTATTTGGTTTCCGCCTTAAAAAAACTCGGTGTCGTGCTGCCCGATTTACCTTCACGGCATATCCATTTTTTCGCAGAAACACTGAGAAATGATACGGTTGATCGCAACTTTATCACTGTCCTGGAAACGATGACCCGTGCTTGGGCGGAACGTCGCATGGTGGAGGTTTGGTACAGTGCTTCGTCTGGACAAGAAGCCGTCTCCAGAGAATTCGCTACCTATTTTATCGAGATTACCCCGATGGGCAGCATTTTTGCGATTGGCTACGACTCACTTTCGCAAAACGTCCAACCGCTTCGCATCCGGCGCATTGTCCGTGCGCGATTGTTACGCACCTTGTACGACATCCCCGCACATTTTAATCCGCGTCGCTATCTTGCCATCCTATCCAGCGGCATCAATGACGAAATCGACGAGACGTTAGAAATAGAGTGATGACCATTTGAACTACTCACGTTAAGGGTCGCTCATCCCTAAATTTTTTATCGTCGCCACATCCTCAATAACATACGGACGCTCACGCGGCAGAATCAAATTGACATACGGACGCACAGCATTTTTATGCTGCTCATGTACAAAATCGGTAATATCCTCAATGTGGGTAATCCACCCGCCCTGTGCGTAATGCGCGGCGGCTTTTCCGCCTAATCCAATTTGAAGCGCCCGACGCTCTAATTTTCCATCTACAGGCGAATAATCGGGGTCCCACTGAACGCGCACTGCCGAAGCACTTAACGCCCGTTTCCAAGCGGCTTCGCTTTCATAGATGTCCCGGTCATAACTGCTCAAGACGGCCTTCTTTAAGATCGCGTCAAATCCAGCGCGATCTAGCCAAATCGCCAGAATGACCTCTTGATTTTCTTTGGTCGCCCAGCCGCAGCGGTGCATCATCCACAAAAAATTTGGCTTCACCCACGTCATACGATTTAACGAAAACGCCTCCGAGCCGAAATGCCCATGTCGTGCCGCGAAATGCCCGATTTGAGGCTTATAGGCTTGATAGACGACAAACCTATTTTCGTCATATTGTGAAAGAATATGTCGTCCCGATGTAGGCCAATGAGCAGTTTGATCGTTATAAGGTTCGGTGATGAGGCGCATCCGTCTCACTTACTCTAGCTGTAAATCATAAACGGGTGTTTCTACTATACGAACTGGTTCGCCCCCAGACCATACAATGTGTTGAATACGATCCACAATTTCAGGATCATAATAAACTTCGCCACACTGTTCACAGACCGATGCAGGGACATTTTCGATAAGCACAAACCTGCCCTCAAAGAATTGAGAATAGGTCACAAGCCGACGCTCGACTTTGCCCTGACATACATTGCATACAACGTCATTCATCTTTTTGTTTCCTCACTCGCCCATCAATCCATTCATCTTCTTTCGGTTCATAAGCCGTGATGACTTTAGTTTTATCAGGATAACTGATTTGCACATGAAGCATTTTCCCCTAATCTGTCTTGCCGACTACCAAGCAGCTTGGACCGTATTTATCGTTAGGGTAATCCTCAATTATCTCGCCTTGACTTACAGCCTGCTCAACATCTAATCGACTGATGAAACGTTCAGTCATTCGTTTAACGGCATGTTCAGCGTATTGGTAATTTCCATTTCGAACAACTTCCCGAATAAGGTGAAGATCAACCTCCATAAATTAACTTTCCCGTTGATTGGTCAGCATTTCCATTTTCACCTGATCGATCTTCGTCGTCTCGATGGAC
>DAOTTO010000173.1:0-9148 GCA_034437895.1 Anaerolineae bacterium
CGTGAGCATGGTCACTTGGATAAAAGCAATCAAGGTCTACACTCGGCTCATCCGCTTGATCTTCGTTATCCGAAGCAAATCCGATATAACGATTTTCCCGCTGTGCGAGGGTTTTCGCCCGATTAATCAGGATGCTGAAAATCCATGTTTTTAAAGCCGAGCGTCCCTCGAACTGTTTTAGGCCAAGCAGTACGCCGATCCATGTATCCTGTACGACTTCTTCCACTACTTGCGGGTCGGTTACATAAATGGCTGCGAGACGCGACAGCGCTGTATGATAGGCGCTGATGAGCACCTCAAAAGCCTGATTATCGCCCTGACGTAGGGCATCAATCAAACGCAAATCGTCCGCAAAGACTGGCAAAGACGAATTGGTTTCGGGAACAGTATCATTATCCATTATACGATTAAGCCGTTAGGATTGTTAATCGGAGGTTATAATAACATGCCCCGCGCAATAGTGGAAATTCCGGTAATGTTTTTGTGATTTTAGGGGTCTATTATGAGTAGGATCTCCTGGACGGATTTTAGGAAGCGGCGCGTGAAACGCATTTATCAGGCAGTTCGTGATTTTGGGCGGGATCGTTATATCGCGCACGCCGCGTTAGCGTTCTTCAGTTTGGAAGGCTATGTCGCAGCGATTCGTTATGCTCCCGATGCGGATATTGGCTATCATATGACGCTCGGTATGGGTTATGTGGCGCTGATTTTGATCGCATTGAGTCTGCTCATTGGCCCCTTTCGGCTGTTGTATAAACGCGCTAATCCGGTAAATGTTAATTTGCGGCGTGACGTGGGCATTTGGGCGGGACTGACCGGCTTGCTGCATGTGTTCTTTGGATTGCAATTACATAATCGCGGTAATTTACTGACCTATTTTTTTCGGTTTCATGAAGATGGCAGTATGACGCTTTTGCTCAATAATTTTGGCATCAGCAATGATGTTGGATTGATCGCAACGCTGATTTTAATCGCCCTGCTGGTGACAAGCAATAATCTCTCACTGCGAAAACTCAAAGGCCGCCGATGGAAAACGTTACAGCGTTTTAATTACGGTTTGTTCGTTTTAGTGGCGCTGCATACCTTTTTGTATCAGCAGGTCAGCAGACGGGAGCAGCTTTTCGTCACGGCGAGCATCCTTTTAACAGTCGTCGTTGTAGCGGGGCAGTTCGCGGGGCTGTTAATTTTTAAAGCACGACAGAAACGTCGGATGCACCGTCATATTCCAGCCCGGATTTAGTGGTAAAGGTAGTGTCTGGAAAGTAATTTGAAACCTTTGAACCACCAAGTCACCAAGAACACGAAGTTTTTGTCGGCTCTGAAAACACTTCAATTTCTTTGCGTTCTCTGCGTCTTTGCGTCGAATCTTCTGCTGTCTTAAAAACACTTCATCTTCTGTTAGGCTTTCACAAGAATTGAATGGCATTATAGAGAGGAGTCGAAAACTCGTGCTATAATTAAGCAATAAAAAAGATAGCTTTCATAAAAATTCACTTTAAGAGATAGGCTGCCTCCTATGATGACCGATAAGTTCAACCGTCCCCTGCGCGACCTGCGAATTTCCGTCACAGATCGCTGTAACTTCCGCTGCACCTACTGTATGCCTTCCGAGATTTTTGGCGAAAATTACACCTTTTTGCCGCGTAGTGAAATCCTGACTTTTGAGGAAATTACACGGTTAACGCGCATCCTCGTACAGTTGGGTGCGGTCAAAGTTCGGCTGACGGGCGGCGAACCGTTAGTGCGCGAGGAATTGGAAAAACTGGTCGCCATGTTGAACGACATCGACGGCGTAGACGATATGGCGCTGACGACGAATGCGTATCTGCTGCCACAAAAAGCGCAAGCCCTGCATGATGCCGGATTGCGGCGGGTGACGGTCAGCCTCGATTCGCTGGATGATGCCGTTTTCCGTAAGATGAATGGCGGACGGGCAGGCGTAAAACGCGTTCTCGAAGGAGTCGAAGCGGCAGAAAAAGTCGGCTTTGGCCCGATTAAGATCAACACGGTGGTGCAGCGCGGCGTAAACGATCATACGATTGTCGATCTGGCACGGTATTGTAAAGATCACGGCTATATCGTCCGGTTTATCGAATATATGGACGTGGGCAACCGCAACGGCTGGAAGTTAGATGAAGTTGTCCCGGCGGATGAAATCGTGGCGCTGATTGATGCCGCGCTGCCGCTGGAACAAATCGAGGCCAATTATCACGGCGAAGTCGCCCGTCGTTATCGTTTCCGCGATGGCGGCGGCGAAATCGGCTTGATTACGTCGGTGACTCAACCATTCTGCGGCGCATGTAACCGGATGCGGCTTTCGGCGGATGGCAAAATTTATACGTGTTTATTCGCCACTAAAGGCACGGATTTGCGCGATCCGATGCGAGCAGGCGCAAGTGATGACGAACTCGAACAAATCGTGCGTGCGACATGGGGCAAACGGATTGATCGTTACTCCGAGATTCGCTCCAGCCTAACCGAGCCGCGTGAGCCGAAAGTCGAGATGTACACCATCGGCGGCTAAATCGGGCTGATTTTATTGGCGGTTTAGGCCATCACCTCGACATCAATGTTCCGCTAACAAAGAAATTCAATTTCTATACCGTGATCGCTGAATGCCTCTTTGAAATTGCCCCATTTCAAATCAACCGCTTGTAAGATCAGCGGTTTTTCAGGATGAGCCATGCAGACAGCGATGAATTTGCGATCTGCGAGATCAAATTCGGTCAAGCGGTCATCTAGGGGGAATTCATCAAATCCATTTTGTTCCTGATTAGGCGTAATCGCTATCCAGACACAGCGCCCAGTTGCCCAATTGACCAGTATCCACCGTATGAAAGCATCGCCAATACCGGGCTGGCCTTTCATGTTCAGATATTTTTTATACTCATCAAAAATGAGTTTCTGGTTATCCAAGGCTAAACGACCCTTTTTGATAATGTCGTTTAATCTTACCGCACAGGCCAATTTACATGCTGGTGTTGCCTGTTCTGATAGATTACCGTTAGCAACGATAGCGACATTCGTATCGACAATGTAGATCAAGCCTTCTTCGGCATTATCAGTCATGCTTGTTCCTGCATTTGTCTAACCGTAGCAGCCTCAACCATCGCTATTAAATCACCGGTTGCATCCCCAAAGAAATCCGGCGGCCAGTTGGTGATATTCCCAAAGGAATCAAGCTTTAGTGATTTGATTTCCGAGGCAGATTCACCCATTTCACAAAAATAAAGTGCTGTTTGTTCAGCAGTGATTTTCTGCTCAGCAATACGTCGCTGGAGGCGATGCAGAAGATATTCGCTATGGCTTTCAAAAATGATTTGAACATTCCGTTGGGTCGTAACTTCAACGAAGACATCAGCCAGAAATGCTTGCACGGCTGGATGAAGATGAATTTCCGGCTGCTCAAAAATGATAGTCGAATATTCTGGCGCGTAGTAACATAGGACGAGAACAGGCAGCACCTGCGACACACCGAAACCAACATCAGTAATAAGCACTTCTGAACTATGTTTCGTCTTTTTAATGCGAAGTTCATACTCTTTACGGTTAGGCGCAATCGCTTTCAATTCAAAAGAATGAATAAGCCCCATCTGCTGCAACCAATCCCCGATACGCTGTTCAATTGAAACATGTTTCTTTCTTTTATTACCTTCAAGACGATAACTGATTTTAACATCTCTAGCACGGGCAGAAAGCAAAGCAGCAACCGCTTCTTCTCCTTTTTTCCCTACACCGTCTGGGCTTGTACCTGCGTAAAGATAATCGCGCTGCGGATAATCACGCAGTGGGCCGAGATAAAATACATTCGATAACATTTGCTCAAATGCCAACGGGAAATCCGCCAGAAAGCCAGTGTTTTGAAAGTACCCGAATGCTTCGTCAGGGAAGCCGTAGCATTTAACAGGAGGTGGTAAGGGCCATACACGTCCCGGTGAACGTTTTGGTTGAAAGGTTTTTGTAGTTAGTTCATATTTCTCGGGTTTATTTGGTTGCTGCTGCATTCCAAAATTATCGTCGTCAAACGCATAAAGAAAATGTTGCAGGTGTAGCAAATCATTTTTTTCGTGAATGGCAATTTTGCACGATAATCTATTGATGGAATAGAGTGCCTTTCCTTGTGTTTCTGGATTTTCGATAGTTAATGGTTCATGAAGTGTCCATGAGGCAGATAATTCTAGCTGTGCCTCGCGCTGATGTTTGTGAATTACGTCGTAAAATGTCCCTAGATCGACTAAGGAACTTTTGTCACCCATAAACAACACTTGTCTTCGATTAGTTGAGGCAGCCGTCTGTTTAAGCAGTAGCAGCATTTGAAGTAGACTTGTCTTTCCAGAGCTATTCGTTCCAAAAAAGCCCGTCAATGGAGCGATTCGCAATTCACCTGTGTCTTTCCACGATTTAAAGTTTTTTGCATGTAATTGCGTAATCATTTATTCCTCCCTTTACACCCATTTTAACAATTTCACCCCATCACATCAACATCAATGTTGCGCTCATGCAGCGCATCGCGCAGGGCTTCCCATTGATCGGCGCGGACGACCACCGCCATATCGCCCAGACGTGCGCCAAGATAACGGCGTAAGGCAGGCGCATCGAAGATAAAATCCAGTGTCTCACGTGCCGTCGTGCGGAGGACGAGCAGCGTTTCCATCGTGACGGTAGAGGTCGCGCTGGACTGGGGCTGCTCCAAAAGCCGATTAATGTTTGCTGGCAGCGCGGCATCTTCAGGGATCATGCGCTTGATAAAAGCGGCAATATGCGCGGGCGTGATGCTCTGTTCACCCGCTTGCCGGATGCTCTGTGGTGTGAGCCGATAGCCGTAAGGGGCAGTCGCGGACGTGACCGGGTTCCATGCCGTAAAACGCGCCAGTTGAAAACGATCAATCCGCGTGACTTTGCGTGAAGCCAATAAGCTGCCGTCGGGTTGGACAGCGATTTTTTCTTCGGGTTCGGGCGGGGCAGGCCAATTTTCGCCGCCTGCGAAAGCGCGTCCATAAGCGGTCAGCCGCGCCGCGATTCCGTCATTCGCTAGATCGACCATGCCGAGCCAATGCAGCGGTCCCAGCAGGTAATATTCCAGCAGCGACCCTTCCACCGCATCCCAGCTTTCAAAGCCGTTGAGATAATCGCCTGCATCGTTGAGGATGTACCAGCTTTCATAATCGCCGCCGGGACGCTGAAAATCGGGGTCGATTTCCTTCACATTGATGATGAATTCATCCAGCGACCACCAGCCGCCGCGTGGCACGTCGTCGCGCAGAAAAGTGAGCATCGCCCCTCGTGCTACCACCGGATCATAAGGCCAGCCTGTCGGTTCAGGATGCAGACCCGATACATGCCACAGATCACGATAGAGTGTGCTTTCGCGCCATGCTTCCGCCAGCACTTTAATCTGCGCCGCACGTTTGCCTTCCAGCCAGCGCCGCGCCTCTGCCCTGCGAGGATAAGCTCGTGCCGATTGAATCTCGATCAATTCCGCGCTGATACCAATGCCGAGTAAAAATGCTAACCGCGCATCATCCTTGACCAGCAAGTGCGCCATAATCGCCTGATGATCGCCTTGCGCGAAGATCAACTGCCCGATTACAGTTTCGCCCACGACCTCGCCTTCCACCGCCGCGCCCTGCGTTTGCAGATAAGCCAGCAGTGTCGCCATATCATCGACGATGGTTGTATCCGCCGGATGCAAATCGGTCAGATCGTCGGCGCTGATTTCGTCAATCGTCGGATTTTCGTCGTCGAATTCGTCTCCTGCACCCGCATCACTAACAGGCAACTCATCCGGTGCATCCGCCAGATTGTCATAGCCTGTTTTATGCGTCGGCAGCGCCTTGAGAAGATCATCCGGGATGTACAAAATCGGACGCGCTCCGGTGGACGATTGTTCGTAGCCCTCATAAATCAAGCCGCGATAATACAGCGCCTCACCGATGGAAGCCGGACGCTCATGCGGTTTCTCGCGCTCAATCTGTCCCGCGCCCATCTTGCGGATTTTGCCCAACACGCGCTCGGCAAAAAAGACCGTCATCTTGCCGCCGGAACCCACCAGCGTTTGCATCGCGCCGCGCTCATCATCACCCAGCGACTCCCACACACGGGCGGTATTGTCGCTGTTGAGCATGGCGGCATTCAGGATGGCGCTGGCTTCGGGCGGTGTGAGATTGGTGATGTTCACATTCCAGCGTTTCGCCACGATGGGCAGCAGCGCCACGTCGCCATCACGCAGAGAGGGGAGGAGTTTTTTCATACGTAAAATTCCAATTTCTAACCACAGAGGCACGGAGAACACAGAGAAATTTTATATGACTTTTGACATGTTCGCTTTGTCACCGTAAAAAATATTTACATATCGTCGGATGAGAGAAGTTCTTGTAACAGCCGCCGGATTTCTTCGGGAGTGATGTCGTTTTTCTCTGTTTTGGAATAAACCGTTAACAAAATTACGCTATCTGCTAACTGAACGTAATAAATAATCCGAAAACCACCACGTTTGCCGCGTCTGGCGGATGGATTACCCAACCGTACTTTGTATACGTCATAGCCCACCTGCGGAATTTTATCACCGGGTCGCTCGTCACTCTCTAATGTGCCGATGAGCGTGTCTACTGAATCAATGACCTTGGGATACTTTCGCGCCAGTTTTTTCAAGTCTCTTTTAAAGGGTTCAGGTAGGCTAACCTTCGTCGCCATCAGCCGCGATTTCCTGACGTAATTCAGCCAATACCTCGCGGGCAGGGCGCACACGTCCCGCAAGCGCATCTCGCATCGACTCGCGCAAGCTGTTTAGAATTTCTTCTTTGGTCGGCTCATCATCGTCTAGGTAAACTTCAATCGCAGTATTGATGACTGCATCCAACGGCAGGTTGAGGCGTTCTGCTTCACCTCGCAAACGCTCCAACATCTCATCCGATAGGTGTAAGGTGAGTTCGGTCATATAGCGCCCCTTTCATTGTGTCAATAACTTAAAAACGGAGTAAAATAAATCATTTGTTCGGATATTATAGCACAAATCACGTTAAAATGCGCTTTAGTCCTCTTCGATCAAACCCGATACATCCCAAATGCGAATCGTGCCGTCGGCGTGTGCCAGCGCCAGCATCGTCCCATCCGGCGACCAAGTTACTGAACGAAGCGTGTTCGGCTCAATCGGTATACGCTGTATAGTTTCTCCAGTAACACTATCCCAAAAAATCAGTTCTTTAGGTGTAAGCACAGCCAATATGCGGCTATCAGGACTCCACATAGCAAAGCCTGATTGTTCAGCGGGAAATTCATGGATGAGATCACCGGTTAAAACATTGTACAAACGTGTTTTATCTGAAGTTATTGCTAGGATATTGCTGTTTGGACTCCAACATAATTGCGAAATCCATTTTCCTGTAGAGATTCTGGAAACCAAGTTGCCGGTATTAATGTTCCATATATAAACATTTGGCTCATCATTCTCAATTTCTTGTGTTGTGGGTATTTTGACAATGAAAGCAGCGACTAAATCTCCGCTTACGTTCCAGATTGCAAGCGGAACCTCATAATCACTAGAAAAAGTAGCTCTGAAAAGATTGTTTCCAGATAGGTCGAAAACCTCTACTGTTTGTTCCTCAGATAAACTACCAAAACGATTGTATTTGAGTATTTTTGTCGCGTCAGCGTTTGGTGAAAAGGCATTGCCTCCCAATAAATTAAATTCGGTATCTTCAATGGTAAAAAGTCTTCCAAGTGACTGTTGAGTCACAATATCCCAATGTTCTAGGACATAAATTTGACGATCTAATGGGTATGGTTGAGTGGATGTAAAGAGTTCGTTGCTATTTGTGCCCCATATAATATCAGCATTCATCCACTCATATCCATCTTGCTCATAACGTGGATTGTATGTAGCTTCATTTAGACGAATCGGCGGTGCTAGACGGGCTTGTTCGTTATTTAAAGCACTATGGATATCCCAAATTTGTAAGGGGTAGTTTAAAGGCCCATAGGCGGTGCTTGTTAATAGGTTGCCATTGGGACTCCAAAAAAGTGTTGGGAAAGGAAGGGGAAAACCAATGTAAGTATTTGATGCTCCAAACAAAAGATGCGCTGTCGTAACTTGTGCTATTCGGGTATCAACAGTTAATATATATCCAAGTTGGGTTAAGGCGGTTAGCATGGTATTGGTTCCTGGTATCCAGTCTATATCCCGCACATTATCCATAAACTCCAAACTTGAAGTAGTGGAACTTTCCCGATGATGTATCTCTATCCAATTGTATGTAAAACCCAGATAATCTTGAATTGAAACTATCGTATTGTCATCTTCGCTCTAGACAAAATTACCTGACCAGTTAGCGGTGGATAATACTTGACCCGTAATAGCGTCCCATACACTTCCTCCATTGCTTACGTACTTACCATCCGAACTCCACGCAAATTGAGAAGATATATCACTCTCTCCTTCTAGTCGAATAATTAGATCACCTGTTTCTGCATCAAATATCGCAAATCGAACAGATGAACTTGTGCCAAACATCTTAGAGAAACCAATTACTTTTTCTCCATCAGGACTCCACCAAACAGCTCCGCTCTCAAATATTTCATCTGTTCCATCAGCAAAAATGGTATGTCGCAAAATGTTATAAAGTTGAAATGTATTGTCTGTAACAACATCAATAATTCCCGACAAATAGTGTTCGTTAGGATGCCAAATTAGGCCAAAAACACTTGCGCCATCAAACTCATTGGCAACAAATAATTCTTGTAATATACCATTTGGAAACTGCCATATCTTAATCTTGTTATCAATATAACGGACAGCCAATTGATTTCCACTAGGACTCCACTTTAAATCACGAACTCCTAAATCTGTCTTCTGTAGAATTTGAATAAAATTTTCGTCAAAAAACCACAAACCTGTACTGCCACCCACCGCCAGCACTTGTCCGTCGGGTCGCCATGCAAGTGCATTGGCTGTGCCGCGTCCGAGGCGCAGGATTTCGCGGTCAGCGGGTGTAGATGTTTGGGCGTGGACTGTGGGATGAATGACAAGTAGAAGCGTGAACAGGACGATCATCAGGCACAGGGACTTCATGGGTAATCTCCAATATTGGATACAACCCAATTTTACTACGCCTGCGATGAAGGATAAATCAAACGTAGGGCAAGCGGTGGT
>DAOTTO010000174.1:0-2299 GCA_034437895.1 Anaerolineae bacterium
CGTGCAATGCGCCAATTGAATGAATGGAAGTATAGCGCCAATGGTTTCAAGCTGCAAGATTTTCTACGCCTTATATCCCCCTATCTAAAGCTAGGGGCTTTACGGCGTTTTTCGGTAAAGAAAATTCAGCGCCCCGGCATATCCATTTCCTTACGGACGGTTTGCAGCAGGGTTTCCGCCTTGAGTTGGCTCAGCGTGTAGCACGGCCCGCCGAGTTTTTCCGCCAATTTGGTCGCCAGCCCTTGATCGAAAGCGATATGTTCCATGTTGATCGTCACCGTGCGGATATTATCCTCTTTAATCATGGTGGCGATGCGGTGCGCCTCTTCTTGCGGTGAAATCTGCCCACTCATCGAGACATTACCCGCGCCATCCGTCAGGAGGATAATCATCGGCAGAATGTCGGGATGAAGCTGCTTTTCGCGCCGGATGGTTTCGTAAGACAGGAGCAATCCAGCAGACAGTGGAGTCTTGCCCCCCACCTGTACATCGACCAGTGCATTTTTCGCCAGTGTGACGGAGTTGGTCGGCGGCAAGACGAGATGCGCCCGATCCTTATTAAAGACCACCAGCCCCACCCGGTCACGCCGTTGATAGGCATCCGTCAGCAGCGACATAATCGCGCCTTTGGTCGCTGCCATGCGTTCAGAAACTGCCATGCTCCAGCTTGCATCCACCACGAACAAAATCAGATTCGCCGTGCGGCGCACCCGGACTTTACGCTGGAGGTCGCTTTTTTGTAAGGCATAGGCCATGCCTGTTTCGGCTTTTTGATCTTCACGGGCTTTCTGGAAGGGCGCGGCGGCGCGTAAAGTCGCATCAAACGCGATGTCGTCAGTTTTGTTCCCGGCAGGGATGGCGCGCACATAACGTCCACGCTTGCGATCTGTGCGTGTGTAAGAGCGTCTGCCGCTTTGCTTGCGCGTAAGTTGGTCGAGCTGCGTATTGAGTTTGCGTGGGGCGAATTCAGCGCCGGTATCGACCTTTTGCCCCCCTTCCCACCAGTTCGCGTCCTGATTTTTGAACACGTCTTGCGGCGCAGGTTGCGCTTGGCTGATGTCCGGCGCTTGTTGTTCGGAAGGATTACCTACCGGCTGACTTTTTTTTTGCTATCCGGGGATTTTTCGTTGGAAGTCTGCGATGTTTCAGCGGTTTCTTCGCCTTCACCCATCTCGGCTTCCATTTGTTCCAGTTCGCCTTGCAGCGCCGCCATATTGACCTGAGCATCCGCAAACGGCCCACGCTTGAGGCGATGGGGGATCGCCAGTTCAATCGCTAGCAGAATATCGTTCCGGCTGATCTGACGGCGGCCTTCAAAGGCGGCATGAGCGCGAGCAGCCTTCAAAATGACTAAATCAGCGCGATGCCCATCAATGTGCATACTGCTCGTCATGAGCGCAATTAGCCGTAAATCGCCGCGTGTATACTGCACTTCGTCGATAATCTGGCGGGCAGCGGCGATGCGATCTCCCAGAATGCGTTCTTCTGGTTCCCATTCAAGGCGGAAGGCTTCTGCATTGGTTTCATAGGCGATGTGGCGTTCCAGAATTTCTACGCGCTCGTTCGCGTCCGGGATGCCGTGAACTTCCACTGATAGCGCGAAACGATCCAAAAGCTGCGGACGGAGATCGCCTTCTTCCGGGTTCATCGTGCCGATGAGGATAAAACGCGCCGGATGGCTAAAGCTGATGCCTTCGCGCTCGACGACATTCACACCCATCGCCGCGCTGTCGAGCAGCAGATCGACGACATGATCGTCCAATAAATTGACTTCATCCACATACAAAATCCCGCGATTCGCCGCCGCTAATACGCCGGGATCGAAGTGGCGCTCACCGCGCTGGATCGCTTTTTCGATGTCGAGGGTACCCACAACACGGTCTTCCGTCGCGCTTACAGGAAGATCAATAAAGCGGATTTTGCGCTGTGCGATGGGCAGCGTTTCGCCGCGTTCATGGCGCTCGCGCACTTCATCCGACCAAGTATCGGGGTTATGAGGATCGTCATTAAAAGGCGAATCGGCAATCACGTCTACTTCTGGCAGCAGCGCCGCCAAAGCGCGGGCGGCGGTGGATTTGCCTGTACCGCGTTCACCGCGAATCAATACGCCGCCGATACGCATATCAATCGCGTTTAGGATCAGGGCGCGTTTCATGCGTTCCTGTCCGACTATTGCTGTGAACGGGTAGACCAGGTTGCGTCTGCTCATTAGTGCGCCTCGAAATGAATTCTAAAAAGTTTAAATGACCATTGTGCATTATAACGCAAGGTGAGGGCAAGCGTATAGACCCACGATAAA
>DAOTTO010000175.1:0-5761 GCA_034437895.1 Anaerolineae bacterium
TGAGCATGTTCGTGCTGTTGATTGTGACGTATGTCGTCCTCTATTATACGCGCTGGGGACTGCGGACTCGTGCCGTCGGTGAAAATCCACACGCGGCGGATACGCTGGGAATCAACGTGAATCGCAATCGTTATATCAATGTCGTCATCGCCGGATTGATCGCAGGTCTGGCGGGTGCATGGTTCAGTTTAGAGACGACGGGCAGCTTTGACGACAACATGACCAGCGGCACAGGCTTTATCGCGTTGGCGGCGATGATCTTCGGCAAGTGGAATCCGTTTGGCGCGGCGGCGGGCGGTCTGCTGTTTGGTTTCTCACGGGCGCTGGAAACGCGCTTCCAGATTTTGGATGTGCCTGTGCCGTCGCAGTTCGTACAGATGACCCCTTACATCGTGACGATTGTCGTGTTAGCCGGATTGGTGGGGCGGGCTGTCGGGCCGAAAGCGGCTGGAACGGCGTACAAGAAAGAATAGGTGTCGTGACAAAGCGTGATAAAATAAGGGAAAAGTGAAGGGCAACAAGCATCATGGAAACGATGATCGAGCGAGTTGGGATGCCGCTGGATGGGTTCATCCGGGAATATGATCGTGCGCCGTTTGAGCTTATTAATGGTGAAAGGAAACCGATCATGCCGGGTGTCTCAGGCCATATTTATGTCATACGCCTGCTTTTTTTACTGCTTTATACTTACACGGCACAAAACCGACTGGGCGAGGTTTTCCCCGAAGCGACCTTTATTCTGCCTAATTCTTATGATAGCAACTGGGTGAAAGGGTCGCGGGTGCCGGATGTGTCATTCTTCGTGGCAGAACGTATCGCGGCTTATATCGCGCAAACACCAGAGTGGAAGGAACGTCCGTTTGCACTCGTGCCGGATATGGTGGTCGAAGTTGTCTCGCCCGACGATCACTATAGCGATATTGACGAAAAAGTGGATATGTATCTCGCGGATGGCGTACGCTTAATTTGGGTGATTGATCCGCAGCGCCGCAAAGCGACGGTTCATACACCCGACTCAGATCAACCGCTGCACCTCAAAGGTGATGCTGTGCTGAATGGCAGAGACGTAATCCCCGGCTTTGAAATTCCCCTGCCAAAGTTATTTGAGTAGCTCTTTTTGTTTCTAATCGCTTAAGACGAGGCGCGGTGTCTTCACCAGCGGCAGTTCAACCGAGAAGGTGCTGCCTGTGCCATACACGCTTTCGACCATGATCTTTCCAGCATGACGCTCCACAATATTTTTCACCAGATGCAGCCCTAAGCCAGTCCCGCCAATTTCGGCGGTTTCCTTCATCTTGGCGCGGAAGAATGGCTCGAACAAGCGCGGTTGCTGTTCTTCCGGGATACCGTAGCCCGTATCGCGCACTTCCACCCGTGCGTTATTATCCACCTGCTGCAAGGCAATGCTCACGCTGCCGCCGTCGGGCGTATATTTGATGGCGTTGGTCACGAGATTGGAGATAGCTTCATAAAGCTGCGTGGAATCGCCTTCAACTGTCAAAATTTCGTCAGTGGCTTTAATATCGAGTTCTTGGAATTTATGCTCGGCTTCGGCGCGATGATTCCGCACAACTTTGTCGATCAACTCATGCAGGTCAATACGCTCGGCAATTTGGGCTTTTGCCACCTGCTGAATGCGCTCCAGCGAGAGGATGTCGTCAATAATGTGCTGCATCCGATCTACTTGGCGCGAAATCGTCTCGATATAATCAATTTCGGATTCGCTAAGACGGTCATAAATATCCATCCGCAACAGTTCCAGATAACCATTAATCACCCCCACCGGATTCCGTAAGTCATGGCTGGCGATGCGAATCATATCGGTTTTGAGCTGCTCTAATTTGCTGATTTCGTCATACAGCTTTTGCATTTCGCTCAACTGCTGCTGCGAGACTTGATACAAACGGGCGTTATCAATCGCCGCTGCCAAGCGTCCGCCGATCAGTTGGACGAAATCGAATACTTCCGGCGTAAAATGATCTTGCTGTGTGGTTTCCAGATCAATAATGCCGATTAAGCGATCATGCGAAATCAACGGGATCGCCATCAGCGCTTGCGTATCCGGCAGATCGGCATAATACGCAGGGTCATTTTTAACATCCGGCACAAACTGAGGCTGCAAGGTCTTCATCGCCCGTCCGGTAATACCATATAAGGGGTCGTCAATCTCTACGACGGGATGCTGATCTTCAACCTCAGCATACTTGCCATAGCGACCCGCGATACGATTGCCCTGCTCTTGGGTGATGAGGATAAAACCGGCTTCTGCACCTGCCAAACTGACAGCAGCATTCAACGCGAACAGCAGCACTTTATCGAGGTCAAGCGTACTGCCGATCTCGCTGTCGATTTGGCGCAACGTAGCGAGTTGATCCAGCCGTTTTTGCAACTCAAGTTCGGCCAGTTTGCGCTTGGTAATGTCATGATTGACGGCGACTGTCCCCTGCGGCCTGCCGTTGCTATCACGCAGGAGCGAAACCGATGAGAGGATATGCAGTACTTGACCATCTTTGCGCTGCTGAGTCACTTCGCTGCGCCAATAGCCGCGTGCGAAATACTGCCGTTTGATGGCATCTTCATTGGCCTCGTTGCCGAAGGTCGTGCGGACGACATCCGTCAGGCTGCGCCCGATGACCTCTTCCGCCTTCCAACCATACACATATTCGGCGGCTTTGTTCCAACTGCGGATGGTCGAATCCAGTCGCGTAGAGATAATGGCATCGGAGACATTTTGCAACAAATCGGCCTGATAATGTAGTTGTTCATCAATTTGACGGCGCTCGGTGATGTCGCGGGCGATCCGCTGGATGTGAATCGGATTACCGGTTTCGTCACGCACCAGTTGGGCGCTCACTTCGGCTGGAAATTCCGTGCCATCTTTGCGGCGGAAGATGCGCTCGTGCGTGGGGACTCGCTCGCCATCGACCAGCGCTTGCACCGTCGTATCGGTCTTGTCGATTTCTATTTCGCCGACGATATCCCGATACAGCAATTGCAGCAGTTCGTCGGCAGTGTAACCGAGCATATCAGCGGCGCGTTGATTAATGGCGATATGCTTGCCGCTTAAATCGAGGATAAAAACAGCATCAGTGGTCTGGTCAAACAATGCCCGGTAGCGCAGTTCATCGCGTTTGCGTTGATCTTGGGCTTGATAGCGCAGCGTCATATCCTCGGCGATGCACACCACCCCTTCCGCCACGCCATCGCGCATGAGCAGTGCGCTGGAAAGCATCACCGGAATTTGATGCCCCTCTTTTGCGATGAATGTGGCATCAACGGCTTGCGTCGTCTTGCGCCGCATACTATCCGCACTGACACCAAGCGCGATCTTTAAGAAAGGCTGCCCGATGAGTTCGGTTTCGCTGTAATTCAGCAGCTTGAGTGTAGCGCGATTCACGGTCTGAATCGTGCCGTCGGGGTTCAGCGTGACGAGCAGATTGCTCATGGATTGCAGGATGTTATCCACATAATCGCGGTTGACGCTGGTAGCGCGGAGTTCATCTAAAGTGCTTTTCGCCAGCGCTGCATTAGATCGCACTCTAGTAAAGGCTTCATCGAGGCGGCTGGTGGCGATATACAAAAACAACGCGACCATCATATACAACGACACTTGGATGACGGCTTGATTAAGTTGGGTATTCCCGATATGAGCAGGGAGTTGTCCATTTTCGATGGCGGCTGTAATGACCAAGACCGCCAATGAATTAAAAATCGCAATCAAGAGTGCGCCGCGCACCCCCAGAAGCAAGCCTGCCACCACCACCAAGCCGATTTCCGCGCCGAAGTGGGGACTATCCACCCCGCCGCGTGTCGCCGTCGCCGCTGTAACGATCAACCACAACGAGCCAACCAGCAGCAGACTCACGCTGAGGATATAGCCGCGCCGCATGAGCAAATACAAAAAAATCAGCCCGACAACGATCAGCGCATGAGCCAGAAACGTCCCCGACACATCGGGATTGGTAAGCGCGTTGGGAATACTGCTGACGGCGAGTATGAGAATCGTCACTAGCAGCACCGCGTTCAGGATAGCGGCGCGGCGGCTGAGGTCGTCATCGTCAAAGCTAGGTGCTTTCAAGAATGTGCGTAATTTAAAGAGCATTGGGACTCTCGTATAAAAACAGATAACTTCTACTTTTCATTATACACGCGGGTTGTCTCGTTTGCAGCGCATGGAGTTTTTCTGGTGAATTGCAAAGCAATCTTAATCCCTGCCTACCCTATTCAACATGCGGATTGATGCCAACGAGTGCAATGTGTCACCTTATATTTAGGATAAATGTTTATAGGCAACTGGGCGCTGATTTTTTATCATAAGGGAAGTTCGTTATTTTAGGACAACTCATCAATCGATAAAAGGGATTTAGCCTTGAATATGCAAAGACGCGACTTTCTAAAATGGATGGGTGCTGGCGCAGGGGCATTAGGGGCGGCAGCAGTCGTAGGAACAAATATTTCGACGGCACAAGATCACACGATGCCGATGCCGGCTAATCCAGCACAGCAGGCGACTGGCTATGAAGAAATGGATGCCCATCATGCCGAAGGGGTGAACACCTTCGTCGCCAATATCGGCCAAGACCCGACATTTTGGCGCACACCGATGGAACCTGTGATGGATGGTAACGTAAAAGTATTTGATCTCATTTGCGAAGAAATTCAGTGGGAAACCATGCCAGGGACAGCACTGGCTGCGATGGCTTATAACGGCATGGTGCCAGGGCCGGAAATCCGCGTTACAGAAGGCGACCAAGTACGGTTTAACATTACCAACACCATGACCCAAAGTACCGCCATTCATTTTCACGGATTGCGTGTCCCTAACAGTGTGGACGGTGTACCGTTTGTGACTCAGCCCGTCATCATCCCCGGCGAAACGCAAACTTTTGAATTCACCATCCGCAATGCCGGGACGCACATGTATCACAGCCATCACAATTCCGCTGAACAAGTCACCAAAGGGCTGTTAGGCGCATTGATTGTCGAACCTGCGGATAAGAGCCGTGAGCCGGAAGTGACCGCCGATTACACCATTGTGATGAATGATTCTGGGTTGGGCTTTACGCTCAACGGCAAGGGCTTTCCTTATACACAGCCGATCATCGCCACCTTGGGCGACAAAATCCGCATTCGCTATATGAACGAAGGTTTGATGATTCACCCGATGCACTTGCACGGCATCCCGCAGTTAGTCTTTGCAAAAGATGGCTTTAATCTGCCGTCTCCATATATGTGCGATACGCTTAATATCGCCCCCGGCGAGCGCTATGATGTACTGGTGGATTGTGATGAAGTCGGCTTGTGGGCGTTCCACTGCCATATTCTGACCCACGCTGAAAGCAGCATGGGCATGTTCGGTATGGTCACAGTGTTAATCGTCAACGAAGCGTAGTCGATAAAACGGGAGTATCTATTTTTGTGAGTTTAGCGACGCATCTATGTGCATCCGGCAGGAGCGACACACGGGTCGCTCCCTACAATACCTATTTTTAGACACTCCCCTAAAGTGAAGTTTGGTCTGTATCACCTAATTAGTTTGGAAGGTTAAGGTATACCCACCTCGCTCACTGCCACCAAAGGTTTTAGCGACGATGTAGTAGGTTCCGCCTTGCGGGATGATGAAACCCGCAATACGCGAGTCCAAATTGCCAGCGCCATCATCATTAGACATCAAGAGATTCCCAAAATCGTCGTACAACTCTAAGTAGCAATCCATAATGCCATCCGCGCTGAACATCGAAATAGTAACGCTTTGTCCGCT
>DAOTTO010000176.1:0-3778 GCA_034437895.1 Anaerolineae bacterium
AATACGCATATACTGTGATGAATTTCGCGATAAAGTGATGGAAACATGTTGTGGGCTACATAACTTCCTGAATAAACGTAAACGTTAATTATCACAAAATAAACCTTGATAATATCTAACAAAGGCCATGTAACGCACATTTATGCTTTGGCACTCACCAGAACAAGGAATACATCATGAGCAAGGTGTTCATAGGTGGCTCCCGAAAGATACGTCATCTTTCCAAAGATATCTTAAAGAGAATTGATAATATTATCAACAATGATCTAACTGTACTCATTGGAGATGCTAACGGAGCGGACAAATGTGTTCAGAAGTATCTTTTTCAGGAAGACTATAAAAATGTCATTGTCTTCTGCACAGGATTGAGTTGTAGAAACAACATGGGAAATTGGGAAACAAGAAATGTAGAAGTAAACAACAACGTAAAAGGGTTTGACTTCTACACGATTAAGGACAGAGAGATGGCGAAAGAGTCATCATATGGATTTATGCTGTGGGATGCGAAGAGTCGAGGCACGCTCAACAATATGATAAACCTCCTCAAAGAAAACAAAGTAGTACTTGTCTATTTTGCACCCGACCAGTCCTTCTATAAAATAAAGGACGCAGAGGATCTGGCCGATCTTCTATCAAAGTGCGATCCCCCTGATGTGCGGGTATTTAACGAGAAATTACCAATAGGCCAAATCCTCGCAGAAAGGCAACACGAACGAGAAATTAGCAAAGCCCTCCAAGAAGTACTACCAATGTAGAGTGGATAGTGGCGTTATCCAAAAATCACTAACCAGTGTTTTGCCGCCTCCTAATGCTCAAATCCAATACTGTATCTAGCCAGCAGGCTAACACCGTGTTGCAGCCGACCGCCTTGCGGCGCGCAAGATCGGAGCTTTTTTGCGTTTTGAAATCCCTGCCAGCGTCAGTCTCAGTGGCGTTGGTGAGGGCCGCAAGGCGGCGGCTGAACACTAACCGTTCGGTGGCATCCCCTATCGTCTGATAGACGGCTCATCTGCCCGCCCACGGCGGTGGCGGTTGGTCGGCGGGCGAATCGTGCCATGCATCCGCGGTGGTGGCCCCGCGCCGGGAGGCCGGGCAGCGGTTATGTAAACGCGGGCGTTCAGCCCGTAGGGGTCAGTGGCAGGGAAGCGGCCCGCGCGTCCGCGGTGGTGGCCCGTCCGGCGCGGCGGTCGTGGCGCGTGGGCCGTGTCGGTGCCGCCCGCGTGCGCTGGTCAACGGCGGGAACGGGGACGGTGGCCGCGGGTTGGCGGGCGGCGCATGGGGCGGTTGCAGCGTGCGGAGCGGCCCGCGTGGTGTTCCCCAACCCGCCGCCGAACATCGCGCTCAAGCCGACCGGCCGGAATCGGGGCGTTTTGAAACGTCGTGGCCGTTTTGCCTCGTCGCAGTCAGGAAAAGCCCGTGCCAGCCCATCGGCAGGCGGCTTACCGCACGCGTTGGGTCCGCACGTGTTGCTGGTGGTGTGCGTGTTTTGGGTTAACGTCGGTGCCACCTGTACAGTTGGTGGGCGCACATGAATAATGCGCTGGGCAGCGCGGTATATACCCCAGCATCGTGGCGCGCTGGCGGTCGGTGGCGTCCGAATCGTGCGGCCCAACCCGCCCATCAAGCCGACCGCCTCCAGCGTCTGAATCGGGGCGATTTTAGCGGTTTTGGGTCGCCGGACGGCGGCTTATGGGCAACCCGTTAGGTGGCCCAAGCGATACCAGCCTTGTTCCTAGAAAAGGGAGTGCTGTACTACGTTTGAACTTTCCAAATTTTCTTGGGGCGGCCAGAATACTCCCAATACTACCCACGTGTTGTACGGAAAAACCGTACCCATAAAGAACCGAGTATCTCGCTCAAGCGCACATAATTCGTTGAGAAACTTGTGCCGAACACTCTCAGCCGCTTTTTGCTCATCTCCAAGCCGATCAACCTCATTGAGCCAGAGAACACCCAACTCCCAATCTTCAATCATCGCTCGGTGTGGCTTATCATTATCCTCACATTCAAAAACATAGCTGAATTTGAATGGAATCTTACGGAGGGTTTTTTGTGGAGGGCCAAAGAGACGTAATTGGCTAAAGACAGCTTGCCACTCGGGTTTCCAGTCGGGATCAGCAGGCGCTATCTCAAGATCAAGCACTTTCGAAGGGCGAACAATCCCAAGGGATACGCGCTGCTCGTCATAGAGGGCTTGTAATCGCTTAACCGTATGTACTGGCATTGCATCAATAATGTGTCTTCGCTCCTGCCATCCGTGCTTGGTTGATAGTGGTTCGCCAAGCGGTCGCATCGTCTCCAAGTTTGGCTTACGACTCTCTTTGCGACGATCATTACCTGCACCATATGGTAAAAGCTCGATCTCAATCCATTGATACTTGCGAAACTGCTGAGCACGAGGACGATACCGATAGTCGATTGGATAGAGCCGTATCCACTCGCCTTGTTCCGTTATTCCGGCGGTGCACACCAGCTCTTGATAACCACGCGACGGGTGAGGGTAGGTCATTACGGTGATTAACACCTTTGTTTTGCTGTACTGATCACTCATCGTGGCCACTCCAAATGTTTTATTGGTAGATCGGCTACCGGGGCTAACGCGTGAGCGAGTGAGGTTCGATGGCAATATGCAGGGTTCGCTTCCATACATACAAGAACGCTCGGACAAGCCTTAAAGATACTTGCGACATTTTTCACAGTCTTGGATTGACTCGCGAGCACTTCTTTCCGATAGTTGACAAACAGCTTCTCATAATCATCTTTCACAACAAGTAATTCTCTTTCTGAACTAGGTATTCCAAGTTCAGGGAAATGAAAATACTCAATCTGTAAGAATTCGCACAGGCGAGATAATGTGCTTTTGTGAAACCCAAAACGTCTTGATATAGGATTATTTCGCACATCAACCAAACACTGTATACCGTTTTTGAGCAATCGATTAAGGAAGTCATCGACAGAAAGTGCCTCATAGCCAATAGTATACACCGCAATGTCAGCAACAGGGCGTTTCTCACGCCTTTTATCCACATCTTGAGAGTTAATTGTATACCAAGGGTATTTCTCGTATATCATATCTATTAATTGTCTGCCATTCATAGAACCATATTTATTCATGATATAATGCAAATCAGTCCTAACAGTTGCTGGCAGAGAAAGCGCTGCTTTTTCGGCAACATCCGTTAGTCTCCATTTAAAATCTTCATTTCGATTCTCTATTACCCCATCTCGAACAAGGGCATCAATTTCCTGATATAAGGAGAAGGAGTGGGGACCATGCAAATACGGCACGAACTGATAATAGGCATTTCCACCAGACGATGGCGTCTCCGTCGCGAGGAGAAAAGACCACTTCATCAATTGCACACGTGAGGTACTCCCTCGCGCTTCGCGTAGGATTGAGACGATAACCTTCTGTCGTGACAGCACGTTGTTTATCCTTATTTGGCAGAAGCATCATGCGTACTTCGCCGCTAGATAATTTGTTCTACATCTACCATATTATCGCATCCTAGAGCCAAAAGTGCAAGCCGTGCAAACAATACCACCTAACATCGCGTTGCAACCGACTGGCTGAATCAGGGCCATTTTATAGCTTGGTGCGCTTCAGCGCCCGTGCGATCTCCACCGTCGTCTCCTTCAGCCAGCGGGTGAACGCACGCGTTGGACGGCAGCTATGTCTTCATCATTGAGCAGGCTTATTCGACTTTATTACGATGTACATATACGATGTAACCGCATTCATTTGAGCACAAAAAACCAGGAACCAACCGCACGTTCT
>DAOTTO010000177.1:0-3351 GCA_034437895.1 Anaerolineae bacterium
TGTCGCGGCTATATCGATCAAATGCAGCAGACCATCCAACTTGTTGGCAAACTGCATGAAGAAGCTATTCCTCCTGAAGCAAAAACAATCCTCTTAGAAGTGTTCCAAAACTGGAAAAAAGACGATAGCAAATAAACCCCGATGTCTGTGGCGCAAATGAAGACCGCCTGCTCGCTGTTGAGCCTTAATCGGCTGGTGTGAGTTCGGCTTCGCGTCTCCGTTCCCGCCCTTCCATACGCGGCAGGATGCTCGTCCACAGCAGCAGCGGCGCCACGCTGGCAATTGCCGTCCATAAAGCGATCATCGGCACTTTTTCCGCGCCGAGCGCATCTACCAGCGCCCCATGCACAATCGTACTCGCTACTGTGACCAGTTGGAACACAGCGAAATCCAGCGAGAATACCCGCCCCAAATAGCGATCCGGCACGGTCTTTTGGATGATGACGCTGCTGTACGTCCAATTCATCGAGCCGCCCATCGCCCGGATTCCCATACCGATCAGCGCCACAATAAACACCGACGCGCTGCCCAAAAACAGCCATCCCAACGTCGAAAAAATAAACCCGACGATTATCAAACGCCGAAGCTGTTTAACCGAACCGTCATGAAAGCGATTCACCAGCAGCGGCCCTAAAATCGCGCCCAGCCCGAACACGCTGTAAATGATTCCGAGCGATAGCTGCCCATCCGCGCCGAGGACGAAAATTTGCGTGGCAATCACGGTTGCCAGTGTATCCACATTACCGACGCTATTCCCCCCTTTCACGAGCAGCACCGCCGCCGTCGCCGGATGCGCGACCACGTAACGCAGCCCTTCGATCAAGCTGCCGGATTCTTCTTTGGTTTCAGCCTTAAGCTCCACACTTGGGAGCGGTGGATTGAGCTTTATTGGCACAATCAGCCACGCTGCCACCGCAAACGTCATCGCATCCACCACAAGCGCAACTGCTGGCCCGAAAATCGCAGAAACCACGCCACCGACAACCGCACCTAATGCCAGCATGACCGACCATGTAACGCTGGCTAAGGTGTTCGCCGTCACTAAATCATCGCGATGAATCAGGCTCGGCGTAATGGCAGATTGTCCCGGCTCGAACACCGCCGAAAGCATGAATTGAATCACCGTTAGCGTATAAATCAGCCACACCGTCCCCGGTGTGGTTGCGAACAAAAACATCAAAACCACGACGGCGCGTAAAACATTGCTCCAAATGAGTAACTGCTTGCGATCAAAACGATCTACCAGTACCCCGGCGAATGGCCCCACCACCAGCGGCGGCACGAATCGCGCCAGCAGCAGTAAACTGATGGCAAGGCCAGAGCCATCGGTATAGCGCGAGACAAGGGTATTCAGAGCGATAACATTGAACCAGTCACCTGTCAGGCTCACGACCTGCGCGAACCACAGCCGCGCATAATCCGGGTTACGGCGTAAAAGTTGGCTATACTGCGACACGTTTTTTAGCTTTCAATTGTGTGTATATTGTCGCTGGTTGTAAGCCCCCAATGGAAGGCTAATCACCAACAACTAAAAACTAATGACTGATTTTTACTTTGGCACAAAAGCGCTTTCTCGCCTAGCGCCAATGTTGCGGATTAGCCTTTCCTCTGGCAACATAGAGTAGATTCATTGAAAATTTAGGATAAGCGATGTTACTCGATCAAATCCCGATTTTTGCCGATTTACCAAACGCAGTGCAAGAAATTATCGCTCGGTTGCTGCTGTTAGTGCTGGCGCTGCTGCTGATTATCGCCTTACGCTTTATCCTGTCATGGGTGATCGTCCGTCCGCTGCGGCGTATCGTCAAAAAGACCCCCAATGAGCGCGATGATCTATTGTTCGAGGCCATCCTGCCACCGCTGCGGATTTTCTTGATTGCCTTCGCTATCCAGTTGATCGCGAGTATCTTAGGGGTCAGCGGCGGCTTTAGCCAGGTCGTGAGCCATTTTTCACGCTCATTAGTTATCGTCGGCTTGCTGGTGCTGCTCTATCGCATGATTGATCTGTTCGCGCCGAGTAGTACACGCCTGGTCGTCTTGACTGGACTCCGTGTAGAAGATCGTCTGCTGCCGTTTTTTCGGACATCCAGCAAACTCATTCTGATTATGATCGGTATTGTCATTATGATTCAAGAATGGGGCTACGATGTCAGCGGTTTGGTGGCGGGAATTGGCTTAGGCGGCTTGGCGCTCTCCCTAGCGGCGCAGGATACGCTGGCAAATCTCTTTGGCTTTATGGCGATTGTCGGAGATCGCCCGTTTGATGTCGGCGAATACATCGTCACGCCCGATGTCGAAGGGGTGGTCGAGCGTGTCGGCTTGCGCTCCACACGAGTGCGGCGGCTCGATCAAGCGCTGATCGCTGTTCCCAACAACAAACTCGCCAACAGCGCGATTTTGAATTGGACGAGTCTCTCTAAGCGCCGCCTCGATTTTGTTCTGCGGATTACTTATGATGCCAGCAGCGATGATCTGCGCCTGCTGTTGGAGCGCATCCGTGACATGCTGCGCGTCCGCGAAACGGTTGAGCCAGATTCTATCGTCGTTTACTTTATTGATTTTGGCGAAAGCGGCCTGAGCATCTTAGTCCGCGCCTATCTTAAACTGCCAGACTGGGGACAGTTCACGGCGGAAAAAGAAGAAATCAACCTGGCAATTATGGATATTGTGCGCGAACTCGGCTTGAGTGTGGCGTTCCCCAGCCAGTCGCTTTATATCGAAAATGTGTCTGCCATGCTAGATCGTGCTTCTGTTGATGTCCCGGAGGAAGACCTCTCGCCGCGCCAAAAGGCGGTGCAGCAGCACATTCACCAAGACACGCCCCGGTCAACGCCACCCGTTCCATCGCAGACGCAGCCCGGCAGCGAAACCGATTTGCCTGATCGAAGCACTTCGTAAGTAACCTCAGTTTTGGATAGCATACTTTGATTAACTTTTATGATGCCCTCATCCCCCGACCCCTTCTCCATTGTATGGCGAAGGGGAGAAAAACGGTTCACAATGGTTCTTTAAGTCCCCTCTCTACGAAGTGGGGAGGGGATTTAGGGGTGGGGATAGAACGAAAACACTATCCGAAACTCAGGTTATGTAGGACTTTCGCTTCTGTAGAGATTTCGTAGGGGCGCATCGATGTGTGCGTGCGTCTCAAGCGGGGCAACACGTAGGTTGCCCTCTACAAAAATAACCTTTGAGCGAAAGCCCTGTTATGAAAAAAGTAAAATTATATATTGTACTATTTTTCGCAAATTGCGTTGTGAAACAACGTTACTAAGCTGTTTTGTTGCTAATATCACTATTAAAGAAGATGGATTTCGTTTCAATACGGTTAAAATTTTCACGTAAAATTCGGAA